>CBDCOX010000002.1:0-447500 GCA_965219995.1 Candidatus Latescibacterota bacterium | reverse complement strand
CTTCGCGCTGGTTTCCCAGCTTCCTCCGCGCATTGTCCGAAACTTTCCCCGGGCGGGCCCTTTGGGATCCGTTACCGAGCCGCCGGGGTACGGGCCCTTCCAGTCCTGGACCCATTCGTAGACATTTCCCAGCATGTCGTACAGCCCGTAGCCGTTCGGCGCCTTCTTGCCAACCTTGTGCGGGCTTTCGTTGCAGTTCTTGTCGTACCACGCGATCGCGTCCGTATTCGCACTGTAGCGGTCGCCTTCGGTTCCGCCCCGTGCGGCGTACTCCCACTCGGCTTCCGTGGGCAACCGATAGCGCTTCGAGTCGTCCATTCCGTTGAGCGTACGGATAAACGCCTGCGCGTCGTTCCACGACACCTGCTCGACGGGACAGTCCGGGCACCCTTTAAAATCTGAAGGATTAACTCCCATGACCCGTTCCCATTGCTTCTGCGTGACCTCGTGCTTCCCCAGGTAGAACGCCCGGCTGATCTTCACTGCCGTGACGGGCTTCTCGTCTTCTCCGGCATCTTCGCTCGTAGATCCCATGCGAAACTCGCCCGCTGGAACGAGCACGAACTCCATCCCGACCCTGTTGCGTTTGGTCGAAGACGCCGACTTTCCCCAGGCGGCGGTGCTCCCGTCTGCGACCATCGCCGCAACGATGAGTGCAACTGCCATTCTCACGAATGAGTTGAATCGAGACATCGCAGATCTCCCTCAAGGAATGCAATCGAATAATTCTCGGCAGCGCAACGGGGGCGCGGCACTCACGGTCCGGAACGAACCGTAATAAAGTATTGTCCAAATATCGTTACCGCAAGTGCAAATGATCACACGGCCCGCGGGTACGCGATCCGGTAAGAAGCGTGGACAGGCTCCTGCGTTTACTACGTACTTGTTTTCGGGGACGCCATGCCGTTAATTTGTACGCAAACCGGAAGCATTAACCCAGTACGACGAGGAAATTCCGGGCATGGCGGCACGCACATTTTCTGCTCTTTGGGTCATTGCGCTCGTTTCCATTCAATGCGGTAGGCAGCCCGCTGACGTCGTGACACCGACGCCGGCGGAAGTGGTTACGGGAGAGACAGTTTCGTTTAACTCGCCGGATGGCTTCAGCATTCAAGCGGCATGGTTCACCTCCAACCGGCACATCGGGCGTCGACCCGCCGTTGTCCTCATCCATCCGTACGACCGGAATCTTGGCATCTGGATTCCCTTCGTCCCCGACCTGACCGACGAGGGATACCACGTGCTCGCCTACGACATCCGGGGACACGGCGGAAGTACGTTTCGAAACAACGTGTATTTTCCAAGAAGCACGTTCCAGGCGGAAGATATCGACAAAATGCCGCTCGATGTCGAAGGCGCGATCTCGTGGCTGAAGACCCGTCCCGACGTCGATGCCGCGCGCATCGGGCTCGTGGGCGCCTCACTGGGCGCCAACATCGCGTACGTCAGTTCCGGCGTTTATCCGGACGTCAAGACGTCCGTGGTTATCTCACTGATTACCCGGCTCAGGCAGGACCTGCTGCTGGGCACCAACATCGAGAACTTTCAGCCGCGTTCGGTCCTTTTCATGGCGTCGCACGGCGACGGATATACGTATACGTCGTCCGAATTGCTGGCCCGGGGAACCGGAGAGCCCGTGAGGGTCAGCGGATTTCAGGGCACCGCCAACGGACTGGATCTTTTGAATAACCCGTCCGCACGCGCGGAAATCCTTCAGTGGCTTCGAACGCACCTCTGAACCCGCCATAAATGGGTCCGGCAGTGGATGGCTTTCGCTCAGGGAGGCGAAAAATGCAAAGTTTCCGGACGTTCTCTCAAGGTATCCAATCGATCGCGGCAATCGTGCTCGTCTTCCTGCTCGTCTGTGAGGACGCGCTTGCGCAAGGAAGGAGAGGCGGCGGAAGAGGACGCGGCGGGGGAGGCGGCGTCGACCTGAGTCCTATCCGAAACGACCTGTACTCCAACCTCCCTGGGGGCGCCTACGATCTGGTCAAGGGGAACGAGGAGACGTTCCGCCGGCTGCCCCTCCCCATCAGATTCTTCGTTCTGGATTCATTGACGGACTGGGATGATTTCTTCCCGCGGGAGAAGGAGCGATTCAGACGCTTTTTCGTGAAGGCCGGCGAGGCATCGGACGGAGATCTGCGCACCGCGTTCGGTGACGCAGTCGCGGGCATCTTCGCACGGCGGACGGGCCCCGGTCAACGCCGCGGTCCGGACGAGCGGCAAGGCATTGGACGGCGGGGCGGACCCGGCGGTCGAGGGGGAATCGGGCAGCGGGGCGACCCGGCGCAGAGGCGGCGTCGCAGTCCGGATATTCAGCTCCTGCCCGAACAGAGAGCAAGGATTGAGACCGCATTCGATCGATTCGTCTATAAGGGTTTGGACTTTCCCCCCGCGCTTCTCGCGATTGCAGTCATGCCCCCGCAGCCCGGATCAACCCATTTGACGCTCAACGACAGCCTGCTCTCTCAGGGAACGCTGTTGCGGACCGTCCCCGGTCCCGATCCGTCGAATCGATGGCTGGCTACCCTGCTTACCGGTCGCAATAACGCGCTCCAGGGCGACAAACTCGCGCACCCGAGCCTGTTTGAATATCACAATCGCGCCCTGAATGACAAGTCCCGTACCCGTACTCTCGCGCTCTATCTGGACGACAGCGCCCCGCCCGAGCGCAGCACACACAAGAGATACAGGAAATTCGGCCCCCAGACCGTGCGCGCTTCGTCGTTGACCGGGGCGGCGGAAACCGTCCGTGAGGCGCTCCACAAAGCCCGTTCGGAGGGCAGGTCCCAGTCGTTCATCGAAAATGTCGTCTACCCGACGCTGGACCCGAAAAAGCTCAAGATCACCAAAACTGTAAAAAACAAAGTCCTGGCGAGGCTCATTGTAAAGACGCTTGTTTCGTCCGATCAGAACCTGAAACTCGCGAATGCCTTCGTGAGTTCGCTCGCCCTTACCTGTCTCCCCAGGGCGCAACCCGACCTGATGCTTCTGCAGCTCACCGACGGCCCCGATTGCCGCAAGACAATCGAGCAACTCTGGAAAACCGTGCGGGAACACCACCGGTACCGGAATCGTACGACCCTGGCGGTACTGGACCCCGCCGGCGGCCGCGCGCTGCTCGTAGGGCCCGATATGCCTGCGGGCCTGCGCGTAACCGAACCCCTCTCCCTGCTGGACCTCTCGGCGACCCTGTTCGGTCTGAGCAATGTCGAAGCGGAGTTCGCCCAGGGCAATCCGGTTGATTTCGCGTTCCGCAACTAACCCGTTCCAGACTCCCGGCATACCGGTCGATTTCGCATCGCGACACGTGGCGAACAGGTAAGAAGCTGCTCTAAAATTACCGGTGAGTTCCCGAGCGCGAGCGAAAAAGCGGCGGTCAAGGCGGGAGAATTCGCCCATATTTGTATATACGGGTGGATTTGACCAACGCCGACCGGGGCTTTTGCAGCCGCGCGAAGACCGCTGGGAATTTTAAAACAGCTACTAAAATAAGTGAGCGGGCGGCTTGTCGGCAAACCGCCCGCTCGGCACCTGTTCTGCGCGTGTGGTCGCACACAGTCCGAATGGTTTCCCCGCTATCCTCCCCCATTTTTCATTTCACCCGCACCGCCCGGCCGCGACGCACGGACTGGACCTCCTTGAAACAGAGCCGGAGCGCGTCCGCCGCCAGGGTCCCGGACAACGCCTCGGCGGGAACCCCTTTCGCCACTTCGTCCACGGCAGCCTGGATCTCCCTGGTAAACGCCACCACCGGGTCCCCGGAACCCAGCCTGGGTTTCCGGACCTTCTTGTCTTCGGTCAGAAGCGTGAGCGGCATGGACAGAACGGGCTTGTCGCCCAGCGTAGCGAATTCGTAAATCAACGTCGCCTTCTCGAGGTAGATTTCAAAACCGTGGGCAAATGCGCGGCCGGGCTGCGAAATCGCTCCCGACGCGCAGGTAACGCTCAGGCCGGGGCGGTCGAGGTACCGGTAGCTGGTGCACAGATATTCGGCGTAATGATCGTCGACCAGCCGACCGGTGGAAGATACGTGGTCTGGCACACCGCACAGCAACTGAATGTAATGGGTATCATGGATGTGCAGGTCAACGCCCGGTCCGCCGCTGCGTGCCACGTCGCCGAATTCCGAAGACCAGTCGGGTTGCGAGATAATCCGTTTGAAATGCGCGCCCAGAAGGGCTCCATACTCGCCGCCGGCGACGACCTTCCGGGCATAGTCGAATTCCGGAAAAAACGGGAGCACCTGGGCTACCATCAGCGATCGCCGGACATCTTTCGCCTCCTGGACCATCCGGTCCGCGTCTTTCGGATTCAGCGCGATCGGCTTTTCCAGGAGCACATGCTTGCCCGCGCGCAGGGCCGCAATCGTGACGTCTTTGTGCATGGCGGAGGGCAGACAGATGTTCACGAGATCGATCCCGGGATCGGCCAGCAAATCGTCGATCTTGCGGTATGTCCTTATACCGGCCAGATCCTCGATTCCCCCCGGATCCCCGAAGTTACCATGAATTCCCCGCCAGTCTCCCCTCAGTTTTCTCTCGTCCCGCGTACAGATGGCCGCCACCTTTCCCCCCTTCACCCGCCGGGCGCCGCGAAAGTGCGTCATCCCCATAAATCCAATGCCGATTATGCCGATGTTTAGCATGGCGAGCCCTTCTCCTGAAATTCAACGACCGTCCGCAAAACGGACGGCCCGGTGTCCGGTCGTGTGTTGACGCCCACACGCAAACGCGTCATTCGATTCTGACGCCTTCAGGACATTATTGGTTACGCATCCGCGGGCGCCCGCGGATGCGGTCGATCGCCACAATATAGATTGAACGAAAATGCGCTGCAAGCGGAAACGGATCGTCGGTATCGAGGTCGTCGTTACTCCCGCGGTTTTTCAGCCGCCAGGCCGTTTAGCCGCCTGCCCGACCTCTATGAAACAAAGCAAAATAGCGCTTGATGCGCCGTGATCTTTCGGTTATTGTTAATCAATTCGACGTCAATCCGGCGCACCGTGTATTGCGCGCGTCAGCGTGGGTTCCGGAACCGGTCAGATGCTTCGGGCGTTTTTCAGTGTAACGGCAACTTCCTCGTAACGCCGCTGAAACATCAGGGAGAGACTCGACTGATGAAATCGACCCTTCAATCGCTGGCTCTTGCCGCCTCGATCACACTGTCTGCGGCGTCCGCGAACGCCGCCTCGGCCCCCGACTTCAACCTCCGGAATCTGCAGGGCGAACGGGTCAACCTCAAGACCCTGCTGGCAAAGGGACCCGTGCTTCTGGATTTCTGGGCGACCTACTGCAAGCCTTGCATCAAGGCAATGCCCAAGCTACAGAAGATCCACGAGAAATACGGAAAATCCGGGCTCACGGTTCTTGGCGTCAACGTGGACGGTCCGCGCGGACAGAACCGGGTGAAACCCTTTCTCAGGGCGCGAAGGGTTAACTTCCCCATCGCCCTCGACTCTGACAGCGCGGTGATGCGGCGAATGCAGGTGAACGTCCTGCCGACGACGCTTCTGATCACACCCGACGGGGAGATTGCGCTACGGCAGGTCGGGTATAACTCGAAAAACGCCGAGGCGTTACTGGCTGCGGTTGCGGCGCTTTTTCCGGATGCCGGCGGCGACGATGAGGCAAACGCCGATGCGAGCACTGGCAAATAGCCTGACAATGCTCCTTCTGCTGGTGACGTCGAAACCGGGCGGTGCTCAGGTGACGGCATCCAGCCTGACCGAAATCCAGCGGGGACGCGTACCGGGCTCGGACTCACTGGCGGCTTCGTCGCTTTATGAGCAGTTCGACGTCGACTACACGCGGCACGGCATGCAGGCCGGACTTCGGGCGGAGATCTTCAATGCGTGGCGCAACCCCGCTCCCGGCACGCCGCTATCGCAGGTCGAATACCAGGTCGTGCATGTTTCACAGAAACACCTTCGCTGGACGCAGGGACCCGTGGAGCTGGTTGCGGGCAACTATTATGCGATCCTGGGGCGGGGTATTACGCTCAGGGCATTCGATCTGCCGGGCGTTATTCTGGAGAGCGGGCAATACCGGCGACGCTATTCGCCCTCGCGAGACCTCGAGGGCAGCATGGCCACCTGGACCGGGCCGCGGGCCGGGGCCAAAGCCCTGATCGGGCGACCCGTATTAAGTGATATTCCGCCCGCGGTACGAGTGGGTAACCCGCTCCGGGACCTGCCGCGGCGCGATAGCTGGCTTGTCGGAGGCGAGGTATCGCTACGGCCTGCCAGCCAGATCGAGGCCGGCGTTACGGCGGTCAGCCATCACGCCTCCAGGCTCGATTCGACCCGAACCTGGTCGGGCTTCCTGGAACTGGACGTCACGCCGGCGTTGGAGGCATCCGGACTCTCTGATCTGTACGCGACCGTCTACGCCGAATACGCCGGGCTGAATGACGTCCACGTGGACGGAAGCGCTCTGTATCTTTCGGCCAACGCCGGAATTTCCAACCTGGGTCTCAGCCTGGAATACAAGGACTATGAGAATTTCGCCTTCAGTTTCAACGATCCCCCTTCCCTGGTCCGCGAACACTCGGCCGTCCTGCTCAACCGGGCGACCCATGCACTGATTGCCGATACGGAAACGGGCTACCAGGCGGAGGCCACGTATTCGATTTTCGGGATGGGGACGCTGACGGCAAACATCAGTAAGGGAAAGAACGAACTGGCGCCCGGATTCGCGACGACTTTCAATGAACGGTACGTCGGCCTGGACATCGACCACCACAGGGAAGACCACGGCCGCGCGATATCGACCAGCCTGTTCGTGAATTGGGGCAAGGACGAATTGAAGGGCATCCGAATGCACAGGATCGCCGGCGCGGGGATCGAGTCCACCGCACCCGGCGGGGCTGTCACGAGCTTCGATCTGCAGTTCCGACGCGCTGCCAGGCTTCCCCGAAACGAGCAGACGTTCCGGGATGTGTATGCTCAGTTTTCATTCCAGCATCCCTCGGGCGCGGGCGCCGCTCTCATTCTGGATCGCACCAACGATCCGTTCGAAGTGGACGATAACGTCACGACGGACCGGATCGAAACCGGATCGCGGACCTGGTTGGCGGTCAGTCTCAACGTCGCCTTCCTCGATAGATACGAAGCCTTCGTATTCGCCGGACGCAGGAGAGGCGGCGCCGCGTGTACATCGGGGACATGCTATCTTGTGTTGCCGTTCAGTGGACTGGAAATGCGACTTAAAACCCATTTCTGACGCGAACTTTCACTTTCTTGAAGGAGGCCTTCGATGAGTCGAATCGCGGCGTGCCTTGTGTTTCTGCTGTTCTTCGGACTCAACCCGCCGGAACCCGCGGAAGCCCAGAGTGTCGGCGACGCGGTACCGACGTTCTCGCTTACGGGGCTGGACGGGAAGACCTACGCCTCGGCGACCTACAAGGGCGGTGTCCTGGTCCTCTATTACCTGGGCCACAACTGACCCACGTGCAGGGCGGCGGGTCCGTCCATTGAACAGCAGATCTGGAAGGCGTTCCAGGATGACGGCGTTGCGGTCCTGGGGCTCGACATCTACAATGGCAGTCAGTCCCAACTTCAAGGTTTTCAGTCGACGACCTCGATCACGTTTCCCCTCCTGCTGAGGGCGGGCAGTATCAGGGGATCGCACGGGACCCACACGTTGCTGGTCGCGGACCGTGAGGGAATCGTCCGCCACATTGGGCGCGGCGCTTCCGGTCTCAGCGCCGCGGCGGCGAGTATCCGGGAATTGCTGACCGTTACGCCGCCCGCAATCAGCCTCGCCAATACATCGCTCGACTTTGGTGAAGACGTTCCGGCGGGCGAGTCGCGAACCCTGAAGCTGGTCGTGCAGAATACCGGCGGGACCGACCTCAGCATTTCGAACATGGTATCCGACCTCGAGGGCGTCATGTTCAGCCTGACGGAACTCATGGTCGCGCCTGGCGACAGCGCTACAGTCGACATCACCTTTACACCCTCGGAGGGCGGTCCATTCTCCGGCACCATTACCATTTCCAGTGACGACCCTGAAAACAGCAGCGTCACCGTCGCTCTTTCAGGAACGGCCATCGTTGTCCCCGTCAATCCCCGGGCCGACTTCGACAATGACGGAGAAATCGGGTTCAGCGACTTCGTCGCATTCGCCCAGGCCTTCAGCACCGACAACGCCACCTTCGACCTGAACGGAAACGGGTTGGTCGACTTTCCGGACTTTCTGGAATTCGCGAAGAACTTCGGAAAACGCGTGCCCTGAGCCAAAAGAAGCCATCTGGAAGAAAAGACACGCTGAAATCAGCGTGTCTTTTCTTGTTCTTGATCTTACCGAGAAATCGCAAAGCTTTTATTTTGCACGACGCGGTTGCGGCACGCAACAGTTGCACTGTCGCCTGGATCATCCGACGCCGGTTTTCAGAAACCGATCCGATTTCCGCGGCGTCTAACAGGTAAAATGCCGATAATCTGCCGTCTTCAGGATCCGACTTCAATCGCCGCACCGTGTCACGTCGAACACTGGGCAAGGCGCCCCTGACCGTCTGCCCCTGCACCTCCTCGCGATTCAACCATGGCACGTAAAAAAAGCCCGGATACCGATACGCCGGACCTGCTCCAGGTCGTGTTTTCCTACATTGACAGGCACGAAATGGTCCGGGTCGGGGACCGGATTGTGGTCGGCGTTTCGGGCGGCCCGGACTCCGTATCGCTTCTGGATCTGCTGGTCAGGCTTCGCGAATCTCTCGATATCTCGCTCTGCGTCGCCCACCTCAACCATCAACTCAGGGGACCGGCATCCGATGTGGACGAAAGATTCGTGAGGGATCTCGCCGCCTCGATGGATCTCCCGTTCTATTCGGAAAGAGCCACTCTGGCGGGACGGGGATCCCCTGAATCGGATGCCCGCGAAGCGCGACTCGCATTTCTTGAACGCGTTATGCGGACCGCAGGCGCTTCGCGGATCGCATTGGGCCATACACGCAGCGATCAGGCCGAAACTGTCCTGATGCGCATGTTCAGCGGCGCCGGTCCGACCGGGCTGGGCGCGATCAGACCGATCCGCGACGGCATCTGGATCCGCCCCCTCCTGACGGTTTCGCGCCAACAGATCGAGACCTATGTCGACCACCGGGACCTGCATGTGCGTTACGACGATTCCAACGCCGATCACCGCTTTCTCAGGAACCGGATCCGGCATCGTCTCCTGCCGAAGCTCGCGTCGGAATACAACCCCGCCATCGAGGCGGCCCTGGCACGGTCCGCGGAGATCATCCAGGGGGAAGATCAACTGCTCGATCAGCAGGCGGAATCGGCGTTCCGAGCGGCTCTTCGCTACGAGGGCAAGCGAAAAATAATTCTTGATGAAAACGCCGTTTTCGGTTATCATATAGCACTTCAACGCAGGATTTTCAGAACGGCCTTTTTTCGGCTTCGAGGCTGTGCGCGGGAACTGCATGAGCAGAGTGTTTCACGCATGCAATCCCTGCGTCTGGCGCCAGCCGGCGCGGTTCAGGTGGCTTCCGGTATCTCCGTTCATCGCACCGGTCCATGGCTGATCGTGAGTCGGCCAACGCCGGCGTTCGAGACCGAAGTGGCGGTTCCGGGCGTCACCGAAATCCCGGAAATCGGCGCCGTCCTGGAGACGAGAATCCGTCCAGCCAGCCAGGTGCGGGAGCAGGATCTGACGAGCGATCCGTTTCGCGCCTGTTTCGACCGGGATGCGCTCGCCGGAGGGCTGACGCTGAGAAACCGGCGCCGAGCGGACCGTTTCGTGCCGTTCGGCCTGAATGGAACGCAAAAGATCAGCGACCTGTTTATCAACCTCAAGATTCCCAGGCCGTTGCGTGACGAAGTTCCGCTGCTGCTGGACGGGAAGGCCATCCTTTGGGTGGTCGGCTTGCGTACGGCCCGCCCAACGGCCGTCACCCATCGGACAAAGACGGTGCTGGACGTCACCTTCAGAGGTGGCTGGGGACGCGTAATCGCTTCCTCTTAAGCAAGTTCGTCGAGGCGGTATCTATGGCAGAACGCAAAGACCAGGAAGAGACTCCGGCCGCGGAACAGAAGGAAATGAAGCCGCCTGTGCCGGAACTGAAACCTGAATCCGACGGGGACCGGGACCCTCCCGAGGCGCCGCGGAACCGGCCGCGGCCGCGACCCAACCGGGAGCCCGGGTCCGGTCCCGAGAACGACGGCAGCGAATGGCGTCGGCGCTCAAAGACGCTTGCATTCTGGGTCTTTTTTGTTTTGGTCGCCCTGTTCGCGACCCGTTTCTTCGGAAGCAGTACCGGCTCGGGCGACGTGGTCCTGAGCTACAAGGAATACAGGACGCTGATGAAACAGGGCAAGATCGAAAGCGCCGTCATCATCGACAGTGATTTCTATGGTACGTTGCGCGAACCCGAATATGCAACCAGCCGGGGCTCGCAACAGGCATACCGCACCTTTGTGGTCAACCTGGGCGTCATCGGCGAAGAGGCAATCGCCGACTGGGAAAAGTACGAAATCGACTTTCGGTTCCAGGAAAAACCCTTCGACTGGTTGAAGGTGTTCTTCAACTTCCTGCCGTGGCTGCTCTTCGTCGGCCTGTGGCTGTTCATCTTTCGGCAGATGCAGGGCGGTCCGAAGGGCGCGTTCAGCTTCGGCAAGAGCAGGGCGAAGCTGGTTTCGGAAGACCGCCCGAAAGTCACGTTTAAGGACGTTGCCGGATCCGACGAGGCCAAACAGGAGCTTCAGGAAATCATCGAGTACCTCAAGGATCCCCGGAAATTCCAGAGGCTCGGGGGCAGGATCCCGAAGGGTGTCCTCCTCGTCGGGCCGCCGGGTACCGGCAAGACGTACATGGCGAAAGCCGTGGCCGGCGAAGCAGGGGTTCCGTTCTACAGTATGAGCGGCTCCGACTTCGTCGAGATGTTCGTGGGCGTCGGCGCCTCCCGCGTGCGAGACCTGTTCGAACAGGGCAAGGCCAATGCGCCCTGCATCATTTTCATCGACGAAATCGACGCTGTGGGGCGGCACCGCGGCGCGGGCATCGGCGGAGGCCACGACGAGCGGGAACAGACGCTTAACCAGCTGCTGGTTGAGATGGACGGATTCGACTCCAAGGAAGGCGTCATTCTCATTGCCGCCACCAATCGGCCGGACGTACTCGATCCGGCTCTCCTGCGACCGGGCCGTTTCGACCGGCAGGTCGTTGTGGACCGGCCCGACGTCAAGGGCCGGGAAGGCGTGCTGAAAGTCCACATTCGGAATACGCCGCTGGACAAGGACGTGGATCTGGCCGTGCTCGCGCGCGCCACGCCCGGCTTCTCGCAGGCCGACCTGGAGAATCTGGTGAACGAGGCAGCTTTGCTCGCATCCAGGTTCGACCGAACCTCCGTGGTTATGGAAGACTTCGAGAATGCGAAAGACAAAGTCATCATGGGCGTGGAAAGGCGCAGCCTTGTCATCTCCGACTCGGAAAAGAAGCGGACGGCATACCACGAGATCGGTCACGCGCTGGTGGCCAAGCTCGTTCCCGAGGCCGATCCCGTGCACAAGGTCACCATTATTCCCCGCGGCCAATCCCTCGGCCTGACGACGTATCTGCCCATCGACGAACGCCACAACTATTCCAGGAGCTACAGCGACGCCGTTCTCACCTACGCATTGGGTGGGCGGGTGGCGGAGAAAATCGTCTTTGGAGAAGTATCCAGCGGCGGGCAGCAGGACTACAAGATGGCCACCGACCTGGCACGCAGGATGGTCTGCGACTGGGGCATGAGCGAAGAGCTGGGCCCCATTTCCTACGGGAACAGACAGGACGAGGTCTTCCTGGGCCGCGAAATGGCCCAGCGTCGGGACTTCAGCGAAAAAGTCGCACAGGTCATCGACGACGAAATCCGCAACTTCGTCCTCACCGCGGAGGAACGGGCGGAATCCCTGCTGCGGGAGAATATCGCCCAGGTCCACGTTCTGGCCGACGCGCTTCTGGAGTTCGAAGTGCTCGACGACTCCCAGCTCGACCGTATTCTTGCCGGTGAGAAGCTGCAAAAGCCGCCGGAAACGTCTGAATCCCACAACGGACGGCCCACACAGGACGCCACTCCCGAAATAAAATCGGACGAGTCGGCTGCGGATGAAGGAGCCGCCGAATCTCAGGAAGCATCCGACAACGACTCGTAGCCGCGGTTCTCGATTTTCACCGGGGGATGGTAAAAAGCCGTGTCATTTTGCCATCCCTTTCGCATGTCCGGTTTTTCCATGCGATACATGAAATCCCCCTCTCACCGGCTCGATTGCCGGGGTAAAATCACGCATCTGGGTTCACGAACCCTGATCATGGGGGTTCTCAACGTCACACCCGACTCTTTCGCCGACGGTGGACGTTATTTCGAGCCGCAACCGGCCATTGAACGCGCGCTCAGGATGGCGGAAGAAGGGGCGGACATCATCGACGTAGGCGGCGAATCCACCCGCCCCGCCGGCACATACGGCGCGGGAGCCCATCCCGTTTCGACGGAAGAGGAGATCCGGCGTACCGCGCCCGTCATCGAAGCAATCGCGTCCGGAACCGATCTCATCATCTCCGTAGACACCACCAAAGCGGAAGTCGCGCACGAAGCGTTAGCGTTGGGCGCGCGCATCGTCAACGACATAAGCGCGATGCGATTCGACTCCCTGATGGCCGAAACCGTCGCACGATCGGGTGCGGCGGTCGTGCTTATGCACATGAAGGGCACGCCCCGTACCATGCAGATCAAGCCGATGTACGACAACCTGCTGCGTGAAGTAATCGATTTTCTTGACGCTCGCCGGTCCGCGGCCCTGGATGCGGGAATTGCTCCCGACAGGATACTGATCGACCCGGGTCTGGGATTTGGAAAACGAAATTCCCATAACTTTGAAATCCTCGCCCGCCTGGACGAATTCCACGGTCTCGGCTGTCCCCTGTTGGTGGGCCCGTCACGCAAGAAGTTCACCGGCGCCGCTCTCGATCTTCCACCGGGTGAACGGCTGGAAGGCACGCTGGCCGCGGTGGGTTTTTCCGTGGCGGCCGGGGCTCACATTCTGCGCGTGCACGACGTCGGAGCGGCCGTTCGCGCAGTGCGGGTCGCCGAACAGATCGTCGCGGCCTCCGGAGCAGACAGCAGCACGCCGGACCGGTATCCCGTCGTCCCGGTGGCACGCGGACATTCAACGCCGCAACCATGCGACGCAGTGCAAACACCCCGCGTGGCCACATAGCATCCCAAACTCGAATCGAAATCCAGCATTCGATTCTGTCAGACTTCCCTGAAGAATCTGAAAACGACGGACGGTAACCGGACGATGGAGAAACCGGGCGCATACGCCGCCGCCGGCGTGGACATCGAGAGCGCCAGTCAGACGAAAGAGGGCATCGCCGGCCTGGTACGATCGACATTCGGTCCTGAAGTTCTCACCGACATCGGTGGATTCGGCGGCCTTTTCGCTCCGCACTGGGAGGCGTACCGGGACCCGGTCCTGGTTGCCGGAACGGACGGCGTGGGCACGAAGCTCAGAATCGCTTTCATGACCGGTGTCCACAATACGGTCGGCGCCGACCTTGTGGCGCACTGCGCCAACGATATTCTTGTACAGGGCGCGCGCCCGCTCTTCTTCATGGACTACCTCGCCATGGGAAAACACGATTCCTCCGTGGCCGAGGCCGTCATCGAAGGAATCGCAAACGGATGCAAGGCCTGCGGATGCGCGCTGCTGGGCGGCGAAATGGCGGAAATGCCGGATTTTTACCGGGAGGGCGAATACGACCTGGCAGGGACGATCGTCGGCGTCGTCAGCAGGAAAGACATCCTGGACGGTTCCGGGGCTCAAGCAGGCGACAAGCTCATCGGTCTGCCGTCGTGCGGCCTTCACACCAACGGGTATTCCCTGGCGCGCAAGCTGTTTTTGGACACCGCGGGATGGTCCGTGGACACCCACCGTTCCGAACTCGGCGCGACCATTGGCGAAACCCTGCTTGCGCCTCACCGGAATTACGTGTCGACGGCCTTCCGTCTTATGGAAACCGTGTCCGTACGGGGAATGGCCCACATCACCGGCGGAGGGATCGTCGACAACCTGCCGCGCACCCTTCCGGACGGGCTTGGCGCACGCATTTACAGGGGATCGTGGCCCGAACTTCCCGTTTTCAGCCTTTTGGAGCGGGTGGGCGACGATATCGCCACCGACGAGATGTTTCGGGTATTCAACATGGGTCTGGGCATGCTGCTTGTCGTGCCTTCCGGCCAGGCTCAGAAAGCGATAGAAGCGTTGACGGAGAGTGGAGAGACAGGCTACGTCGTCGGGGAAGTTGTGAAGGATCCGGGATCCGGTGTTCAAATCCTGTAGCTGGAGTACGCAATGATGCTGCGCATTTTCCTCTTCGTCCTGTTGCTGGGTCTCGTTTACCGTGTGCTTCGGGACGTGTTGCGATCCGCGTTTCGATGGGGCGTCAATACAAAGGACCACGCCCGTACAGCGGGCAAGAAACCATACGGGAACAACGGCAAGAAACGGATCCGGGATGCTGAATTCCGCGACCTCGACAGCTAGCCTTGATTCGTCATTATTCGGGGACGTGAATTCGAATATGTGCACGTGAATAAAGGCGATTTAACTGCTGATTTCTATGATCCTTCAGGTCACTTGACGTGAACTGAAAAAATGTCCTTCCGGTCGACCATTTCGGTCCGGTAAAGAAAGTACAGCAGGGTCACCGCGTTATGACACGCGCCGCCTTGCACGGATGCTTCTTGTGCCTTTTGTGCATTTTGTGGCCAATTTTTCGGTGTTCTTTTTTCACATTGAGGTTAGTGTCCGGTCTTTGTCCGCGTAACACCGCCGGGCAACAGCGCGGCACATTTCTGATGGTTCTTCGCTTTTTTCCCGTCCAACACGACCGTGGCCAAGAAAAAGACCAGAGCCGGCAATTCTCAGGATAAGCTGAACGCGCAGATACAGCGGGGGGAATTCGCACCGCTGTATCTGTTGTATGGATCTGAAAACGTCAGCAAGGAAGAAAGCCTGAGGGCCCTTGTCGACGCCGCCGTCGAACCCGCGTCGAAAGCGTTCAACCTGGACATCTTCCGCGGGGAGGAGATGGACGCGGCCGACGCGGTCAGCCGGGCGACCGCCTTTCCCATGATGGCGTCGCGTCGGGTTGTCGTAGTCAAACGCCTGGAACGGTTGCGGGATCCCGACCTGCGAACGTTTCTGCCCCTTGTCGACAACCCGGTTGAGACCACTGTCCTTGTATTTACCGCGGACAAACTGGACGGACGCAAGAAGATCTCCGCCGCATTGCGAAAGAACGCCGTATCGGTGGAATTCAAACCGCCCTACGAGAGCGAACTCCCGAGGTGGATTCGCAATCGCGCGGCTGCCCTGAAAAAACGCATCGATCCCGACGCTGCGCACATGCTTCACCTGGGCGTGGGGCCGAATCCGGGGGAACTGGTCAGCGAACTCGAGAAGCTGGCCATCTATACGCAAGGACGAGAAATCATCACGCGCGACGACGTGATCCAGGTCGGCGGCGCCGCGCGAAGTGCAACGGTTTTCGAACTCACCGATGCCGTGGGGCAACGCAATGCGGGCGATGCCCTGGCCGTTCTGCACCGCCTTGTGGAACGCGGAGACAATCCGGTGGCAATTGTGGCAATGCTCGCCCGGCACATCGGGATTCTCCGCAAGGCCCGGTGGCTTCGGAACCAGGGTTTGCCTCGGTCCGAACTGGCGGGGAAGCTGAAGGTTCCTCCGTTCTTTGTTTCCAGTTATCTCGATCAGGCCGCGCAGTTCGACGACCAGACCCTGTGGTCCGCGTACCAGGCGCTCCTTTATGCGGACAACCGCCTGAAGTTGCGGTCTCGCGCGCCTCACGCCACGCTTACTCAACTCATCTGCCGCATCTGTGCCGGGCCGGCCGGCTGAAGCGGAGCGAACCCGTGCGTCCTCAGCGTCACGGGTCGGTTTCCTGATTCTTGACACGCCCTTGAAAACATGGTAGATTTGTCGGTCCGTGACGACCCCGAAAGTCGACGGTTCGAATCGACCGGCCACTGGCACGGAGCCTGACGGTCTCACGGTGAACGCTCCCATGTTACTCGAACCTGTTAACGAAAGGCGGTGTGGCGTTGGCAAACGCAATAACCATAACCGACGACAGCTTTCAGTCTGAAGTAGTACAGTCCTCCATTCCGGTACTGGTGGATTTCTGGGCCGTCTGGTGCGGTCCCTGCCGCATGGTCGCGCCCATCGTGGACGAACTGGCCGTCGAGTACGAGGGCAGGGTCAAGGTCGGCAAAGTCGACGTCGACTCCGAACAGAAAATCGCCGCCGACTACGGGATCCGCAGCATCCCTACGCTGCTCATATTCAAAGACGGCGAACTGGCCGACCAGATCGTTGGCGCGGTACCCAAGAAACAACTGGTCGAAAAACTCGAGGCCGTATTATAAATTAACGGTCACGCGTGCGGATGAGACCCTGGCGTGGGGGTGCGGCGTACCCCCGGCTCCTGCCGGCCGCGAGCCCGACCCATTATCGGACCCGCAGTCAAACGCCGGACGAACTCGACCCCGTCGGCATGCCGGCACGACCGGACTCGACGGCCGCGGTACGAACCATAATCGTCACATCGAATGCAGGGTGTGCCGCAGCAGGCGCGCCCTGATTTTTGTATTCAACGATCCCACGGAGTTGCGTCTTATGGAAATCGAAAAGGTCGTGATCCCGTTAGCCGGGATGGGCACCGGGCTCCTGCCTGCTACCAAATCGCAACCGAAGGAGATGCTTCCCGTTGCGTGTAAACCCGTGGTCCAATACGTCGTCGAAGAAATGGTTGACCAGGGCCTGACAAGGTTTCTGTTCATTACCGGGCGAGACAAACGGTCCGTGGAAGATCACTTCGATCGGGACCCTGAACTGCTGAATCGTCTTTCGGAAAGCGAAAACCGGGAACTGCTGGACGCGGTGGACTATGGACGGGAGGCGGTGAGGTTTTTCTTCACCCGCCAGCTTATCCCGCAGGGACGGCATACGCCGCCCGGAATCGGAGACGCCATCGGCGGTGCCGAGGACTTCGTGGGAGACGATCCGTTCGTCGTGGCGCTGGGAGACACCATTGTGAAGTCCGGCAGCCACGCCGGGTTGATCCGAAGGATGATCAGTTCCCACTTCCGCCACGATTCCCGCTGCACCATCGCTGTTGTGGAAGTGGATCCTTCGGATGTGCCCAACTACGGTATTGTCAATCCCGAGAGCCGGGCCAGTACGGACTTCGAAATCGAGGGCATCGTCGAGAAGCCGGCCGTGGCCGACGCGCCCAGTCGCCTTGCGGTCGCCGCTCGATATGTGTTTCATCCTGAGATTTTCGACGCAATCCGGCACACCCTTCCCGGGCCGAGCGGCAAACTGGAGTTGACCGACGCGATCGCCACCCTGATCAAGATGGGACGAAAAGTGCGGTGCGTCCGCCTGAAAAAGGAGGAACTTCGATATGGTATCGGTGACCCTGTGTCCTACTACAAGGCCTTTATCGACTTCGCAATCTCGGATCAGCGCCACGGTTATATCATCCGCCAGCATATTCAGAAACAGCTGAGGGAATTCTGACGAT
Organism: Candidatus Latescibacterota bacterium; assembly: GCA_965219995.1. Classification (GTDB taxonomy): domain Bacteria; phylum Latescibacterota; class UBA2968; order UBA2968; genus JAAXHE01. The sequence goes on along the minus strand of CBDCOX010000002.1, from coordinate 429,903 downwards.
GCCGGGGGCTTACCTGAGCACGGCGCCTGGCAGGGCGGGCATCATTGGCAATCCCACCGATATGTACGGGGGCAGCGTCATCTCCTGTTCCACAAGAGAACGCGCCGCCGTACTCATTGAGCCGGCCGACGTTCTGAGCTTCGAGGTCGCGGACTGCCGCCGTGTGATTCAACCCTCGGACGAACTGAAACCGGAAGGCGGATATTTCGACGTTGCGATGGCCGTCGTCGACTACCTCAATCTCAAGAACGCCCGATTCTCCCTGCGCTGGGCGTGCGACGTCCCCTTCCGTGCCGGTCTTTCAAGTTCGTCCGCCCTGATTGTATCCATCCTCAACGCGGTGCTGGCCTACATGGGCCGGTCGGTCCACGTGTACTACCGCGCGGAAATGGCCCGCCACATCGAGTTGCACTACCTTGTTTTGTGCGGCTACCAGGACGCATATATGTGTACGATCGGGGGTCTGAACTTTATGGACTTCCGTGAAAAGCAGTTCTACCGGGCGCTGGCAGACGAACCCTACGCCACCGTAGAGCCTCTCGCGCCGTTCATCGAGGATTGCCCCTTCATCCTGGCCCACACGGGCGTAAAGCGCAACTCCGCCGGGGTGCACCAGCCGATTCGGGAACGCTGGCTGGAAGGCGACCGGGAAGTCGTTCGCAGCTACCTCCGCATCGCCCACGTGGCGCGGATGGGTAAGCGGGCGCTTCTGGAAGCTGACTGGCGAACCCTGGGCGAACTGATGGCGGAGAACCACGAAATCCAACGGGACCTCGGCGGTTCCGGTCCGGAGAACGAATGCCTCATTCAGGCAGCGCTGCGTGGCGGAGCCCTGGGCGCCAAACTGGCCGGCGCCGGAGCGGGCGGCACCATTGTCGCGCTTGCACCGGAACCCGAACCGGTTGTCAGGGCGCTGTGGAATGCCGGCGCCAGCCGGATCCTTTCGCCGATGCCGGCGCCAGGGGTAACTGTAACGGCGCTCGAGACAGAAGCGGAGAGACACGCGGCGGAAGCGGAACTTCTCAAGCGTTCCCGGCAGGAGGATCTGAAAGACGAGTCCGGAACGAGACCAGGGGCCCGGCGGCAGACGTCCTTTGGAACGCATCCGTAACGAAACGAAAATTCATGGGCGGTATGCCCTTGCCGATACAAAACACTTTGGTTATCTTTAGCGCTAATAAACTCGGATTTCGAAGTGCACGGAGACTTTTCCGATGGCAATTCTCGCAGACACGCTCCAGGATACCTACGAACAGATGGAGCGCAAACTCAGTGGTCTTGTGCCGGAGATCGAGCTGCTGTATAAAGCCGAACTGGTCTACGAGATCAACCGCCTGAAGGAGGCGCGTGGCGCCATCATTCTGGGTCACAACTACATGGAACCGGCGCTCTTCCATACCGTGCCGGACGTGGTGGGCGATTCGCTCGAACTCAGCCGAAAAGCCGCTGAAACCGACTGCGATCCGATCGTGTTCTGCGGCGTGCGATTCATGGCGGAAACCGCAAAGATCCTCAACCCGGAAAAGACGGTGCTCCTGCCCGCGAAGATTGCGGGCTGTTCTCTCGCGGCGAGTATCACGGCCGAAGACGTCCGCACGCTCAGACTGGATTACCCCGGCGTCCCCATCGTCACCTACATCAACACCTATGCCGACGTGAAAGCGGAATGCGACGTCTGCTGCACGTCCAGCAACGCCGCAAGGGTCGTGGAATCGCTCGGCGGCGATACCGTCATTTTTCTTCCCGACGAATACCTTGCGGCGAACGTGGCGCAGGAAACCGGCAAGCGGATCATCTTCCCTTCGCGGAAACAACCCGATCTGCCCCGCGCGGAACTCGAATACGAGATGATCGGCTGGCACGGCCGATGCGAAGTGCACGAGAAATTCACGGTCGACGACGTCACCCGGGTTCGGGAGCAGTTTCCCGGCGTGCTCGTTCTCGCCCATCCGGAATGCAGTCCCGAAGTCGTTTCCGCTTCCGACTTCTCCAGCAGCACGTCGAAAATGAGCGATTTCGTGCAGGAAACCGACGCATCCAGTTATCTTTTGCTCACCGAGTGCAGCATGGGCGACAATATCATGGCCGAAAACCCCGACAAGGAAATGGTACGGCTGTGCAGTATCCGCTGCCCGCACATGAACGAAATCACCCTCGAAGACACGCTGAACGCCCTGAAAAACAACGAGCAGATTATCGAAGTGCCTGAAGAAATCCGCATTCGCGCCAGACGCGCGGTGGATCGGATGCTGGAAATCGGTTGAATTTTCCGCCGGCCCGGGCTACGGGGGCGGGGTTCCATACCCGCCCTCCTTTTGTTTGGACCTTCCATGTCACTCGATATATGGATGTTTATCGGCCGGATCGACGCCTTCGAAGAGGAAGGCGCCGACAGAATCCTGGACCGCCTGGAAGGGGCGGGCATCGCCAACATCGTGATCGGCGACCTGAGATTCGGGTCGTCTCCCGCGTATCCGCCCACGCCGGAACTGTACCAGGGATGCGAAACGCGCCCCCCGGAGTTGTCGCACGAAGACGTCCCGCGGTTCGAAACGCTGCAACGGGCCGTCGAAAAGGCGAAAGAACGGAACTTCGGCGTTTACCTGCACGATTGGCTTCAGTCATCCCCGGGCTGCATCAACACTCCTGAGAAACTGAAGTACGGTCCGGCGCGCACGCGGGACGTGGTTCGGAGCTTCCCGGGGGTGGACGGATTCATCCTGGACGGGCCCGAGTGGGGGTACGAAATCGCGCCCGACCATCGGGGCAATCTTTTCCGCTGCGACTGTGACTGCTGCCGCGACAGGGCGTCCGAATGGGGGTACGATTTCGATACCGTCTGGCAAGCCCAGGCACGCCTCAAGGACAGCCTGCGGAATCTTGGAGGCCTGCCACCCGGCCGTCGGGAACGCGGTCTGGTCGACGGTCTCGACGCGCTGATCGCCAACCCCGGTCTCTTCGACTGGTTCCGCTTCAAGACCGACAGCATCGAGCACTACGTGAGGGCTTTCGCAGACACCGCCCGATCGCTCGATCCTCCGCGAAAGATAGCCTGCGGACCCCGACTGCCCGCATTTGCGCCCCTTACAGGCTACAATTTCGGACGCCTCGCGGGAATTGTCGATTTTCAGTGCCCTAAACTCTATTTCTGGCAGCACGGCATCGACGGCCTGAAGGGCACGCTGTACCGCTACGGAAAGACATTCTGCGAGTGGAATCCCGGTATGACCGAGCCGGAAGCGCTCGACCGCGTTCGCGAACTCTTCGCACTGTGGGTTCCGGGCGCCGCGCGCCTCGCCGATCTGGACGCGGCGCTGCCAGCCGAGTTCTTCGAGCAGGTGGCCCTGAGCGAGATCTTCAAAATGAGGGAACGCCTGGGCGACGTCACCCGCATCCGGCCCTGGATGGGGCTGCATCACGGCGGTGTCCGCATGGACAGCCGCGAACTCGAACACCTGCTGCAGACGGTCGAGCAGGGCGGCCTGATCACGCTCATTTACTGGCATTACAACGACATGACGGCATCGGACTGGCGGGTGATAAGGGACCGGATCGAAGCCTGAGCGTTCGTAATGCGGATTGTTCCGCCTGGTTACTCCCGTTCTCGCTGTCAAGGGCCGCCGAATACAACAGACCGGCGGCCCGTTGTCCATAGTGGTGAAACCCCGGAGCCGACGTCCACGATCCCATGCACGTCATCACGGTAGAGGGCCTGTCCAAGCACTACGTCGTGCCCGAACGCGAGGCCGGACTGCGCGCCGCGGCGAAAAGCCTCGTCAGACGAAAGACGAGGGTGGTCAAGGCCGTTGAGGCGATCTCCTTCAGCGTCGAACCGGGCGAGGTCGTCGGGTTTCTCGGTCCGAACGGGGCGGGAAAGACCACCACCCTCAAAATGCTCTCGGGGTTGCTCTACCCCACCGGCGGCACGGCCGACGTCCTGGGTCATGTCCCTCACCGGCGCGAGAAGGCGTTCCTCAGCCAGATTACGCTCGTGATGGGACAGCGAAACCAGCTGATCTGGGACATCCCGATGATCGACTCGCTGGAACGCAATCGAGCGGTCTATCGGATCTCCCGTAGGGACTACAGCGAGACGCTCGATGAATTGACGGAGTTGCTCGAGCTGGAGTCGCTTCTGCCAAAACCGGTCAGAAACCTGTCGCTGGGAGAACGGATGAAATGCGAGATCGCGGCCGCCCTCCTGCATCGCCCGAAGGTGCTCTTCCTGGATGAACCCACAATCGGTCTCGACGTGACCATGCAGCGCCGCATCCGGAGCTTCGTCGACAACTACAACCGGGCGCACGGTGCGACGGTGCTGCTCACCAGCCATTACATGGCCGACGTCGAAGCCCTCTGCAGGCGTGTCGTAGTCATCCACCACGGTCGGATTCTCTTCGATGGCGCGCTTTCCGACCTGGTCGCCCGTTTCTCCCCGCACAAGACCATCGACGTCGAACTCGAGACCGAAGACGCCGACCTGACTCCGTACGGAGAAGTGGTTGAAGCCGCCGGCTTGCGTTATTCCCTGCGCGTACCCAAAGAGGCCACCCCACAGGTAACGGCAAGGATTCTGGGTGATCTGCCCGTACTCGACCTGACGGTCGAGGATCCGCCCATCGAGGAGGTCATCGAACAGGTCTTCTCCGTGGCAACCCCGGAAGACCGAGGGGGGCAGGCGGGAGCCGTCTGACGCCGATGATTGCGATCTACTGGGCATACCTGAAGACCACCCTTGCGCTTCAGTTTCAATATCGCGTGGCCATGGCGATCTGGATGATCGGCGGGCTCCTCGAACCGACGATCTATTGCGTTGTCTGGTCCACGGTTGCGATCGCCAGGGGTGGCGACGTGGCCGGTTACGACGCTGGCGGGTTTGCCGCGTATTATATTGTCCTCATGGCTGTCAACATGTGGACGTTTACCTGGATCATGCACGAGATGGGCTATCGCGTGCAGCACGGTGAGCTGTCCGCGATGCTCCTGAAGCCGATTCATCCGATCCACAGCGACATTGCCGACAACATCGGCTACAAGACCCTGACACTGTGCGTACTGGTCCCGTCCGCGGCCGTACTCTGCCTCCTGTTCAAGCCCACGTTCGACCTTGAAGGCATTAACGTGTTCTTCTTTGTGTTGTCGCTGGTGCTTGCGTACCTCCTCAGATTCTTCGTCGAGTGGGCTCTCTCCCTTGTTGCGTTCTGGACAACCCGGAACGAGGCGGTCAATCAGATGTATTACTTCCTCGGTCTATTTCTCTCGGGCAGAATCGCGCCGCTGGATCTGCTGCCGGCGTGGTTGCGGGCGGTAGCGGACGCGCTCCCGTTCAAATGGTCCGTCGCCTTTCCGGTCGAGCTACTCCTGGGAAGGCTCGACGAGGCGCAGATCACGCATGGTTTCCTGATGCAGGCGTTTTGGGTGGTTATGGGATTCGTCATTGTCAAATTCGTCTGGCGCCGCGGCATCAGGAAATATTCCGCAGTGGGTTCCTGAGAAGCCGTGTAAAAACCCCCATCGGTCTTCGCGCGGCTGCAAAAGCGCCACTCGGCGTTGGTCAAATCCACCCGTATCTTTAGATATGGGTGAATTCGCCCGCCTTGACTGACACTTTTTCGCTCGCGCTCGGGAACTCACCGGGGATTTTTACACAGCTTCTGAGAGCCGATTCAGCGAGGGGCTCCGACCGTGCACAAAATGATCGTGATCTGGACGTTCCTGAAGATTGGCATTCTGAATGAACTCGCCTACCGCGTCAACTTCTACGTCCAGATCTTTCAGTCCGCGGTGAGCCTCGTACAGGCGCTTCTCGGGGTCTACGTGGTCTTTCTGCACACGGAAACCCTGGGCGACTGGCGATCCTACGACCTGCTCGCCCTGATCGGCGTATTCGTCATTATAGGGGGGGCGATCTCGATCGTCATCCGGCCCAGTATGTCGCAGTTGATGACAGACGTCCGCCGGGGGACGCTCGACTACACCCTCACAAAGCCGGCGGACGCGCAGTTTCTGATCAGCATCAGCCAGTTTCGCATCTGGAAGGCGACCGACTTCGTGCTGGGGGTAATCGTGCTGTCGTATGCCCTCTACAAAAAGGGCATGGACGTGGGCGTAGCCGACGCCGCCACCTTCGGCCTGGTCCTTCTGTCCGGCGCGGCCACGATCTACAGCTTTTTCCTGATCCTTTCCACCATCTCATTCTGGTACATCAAGGTGGAGAACATCCTCAACATCTTCGACGCCATGGTCCAGGCCGGGCGCTGGCCGATCGGCATCTATCCCCACTGGCTCCGCTTCGTATTGACGTTCATCGTTCCCGTCGCGTTTGCAATCACGGTTCCCGCCCGGGCCCTGACCGGCCGGCTTGATTCCGAGTCACTGACCGCCGCGCTTCTCGTTTCCGCCGGAATGCTGATCGCCTCTCGTCTTTTCTGGCGGTGGGGGCTGCGTCACTATTCCGGCGCCTCGGCCTGACCGCAGGTCCATCGTCCGAACTCGCCCGGCCCCGGCCGGTCGCAGAAACCGCCAACCCCGATTCGAGAGAAAGCCCATGAATGTCTGTATTGTCGGCGCAGGGATCTTTGGCATGGCCGCCGCACTCGAGTTGCGTCACCGCGGTCACGACGTCACGCTGATTGAGCGCGGCGAAATTCCCAACCCGGAGGCATCGAGCACGGATGTCTCCAAAGTCATCCGGCGCACGATGTACCCGAACGAGACATACGTGGAACTTGTGACGCGGGCGGCGGCGCAATGGCGCAAGTGGCACGATCGCACAAGCCGGTCGATCTACTTTCAAAACGGCAAGCTGATCGTCGCGCGCGATCTGGAATCGGATCACGAGGCCCACGCGGGCTGGGAGACCCTGAGCCGGATGACGACGGAGGTCTATGAACTCACGGCCGGCCAGGTCCGCGAGCGGTTTCCGCAGTTCACCGTAAACGACGCGGACAGACTGTTCTTCGACCCCTGGGCCGGGTACCTGCGAAGCGGACAGGCGCTGGCGGACCTGGCAACGCTGGCGCGTGAAGCGGGCGTAACGGTTCTCGAGAATACACTCGTCACCGCGGTGGAAGAGACGGGCGGCCGGGCCAGAGTCCGAACCGGCGCGGAATGGATGGCGTTCGACCATGCGGTCGTAGCGGCCGGCCCCTGGGTGGCCGAACTGCTTCCCGCGATGAAGAAGCGCGTGCGCGTCACGAGGCAACAGATGGCCTTCTTCGCACCCGACGACCCCGCGCCGTTCGAACGGTCCCGTTTTCCGGTGTGGTCGATCCTTTCGCCCGGCAACCTGTGGTACGGGTTTCCGTATCTGCACGAAGGGTTCGTCAAGGTGGCGGAAGACAGCAAGCTGGACGACGCCGAGGTCGACGTCTCACGCGACCCAACGCCCGAGTTTCTGACGTGGGCCCGTGAATTCGTCGCCCGGCGCATTCCCGGTCTCAGTGCGGCGCAACTGGTCGGAGGCCGGTCCTGCCTCTATACCAACATGGCCGATATGAAGGACGAGGCGTTCGTCATCGACTGGGCGGAGGGATTCGAACGGGTGCTGATTGCCGGATGCGGATGCGGCCACGGGTTCAAATTCGGCGGCGCCATCGGTCCCGTAATCGCCGACGCCCTGGAGGGCCGGGAGAATCCCCTGGGCGATATGTTCAGGATCGGAAACCGCTTCGATTGAGGGGGTGATCCAATGGCAACGCATCCGAGGGAAATCTACGACGGCGCGATTGTAATCGACGGGCTGAGCGTATGCAATTGGAACAGCGATGCTGTATTCCAGGAACTGCGCGACGGAAAGTTCACGGCGATCAATGCGACGGTGTCCACCTGGGAGAACTTCATCCAGACCATGGCGCATATTGCTGCCTGGATGCGCCGGTTCCGGGAACGAGACGACATCCTGCAGGTGAAATCGACAGCCGACATCCTCGCCGCCAAGCAGCAGGACAAGACCGGGATTATTCTCGGGTTTCAGAACGCCTCTCCGATTGAAAACGAACTCGACCGCCTCGGTCTGTTCCTGGCCCTTGGCGTGAGGGTCATCCAACTCACTTACCACGAGACCAACCTTCTGGGCAGCGGATGCTGGGAACGAAACGACGCGGGACTCAGCAATTTCGGTGTCGACGCCGTGCGGGAGATGAACCGGCGCGGGATTCTCATCGATCTGTCGCACGTGGGTCCGCGGACGACGCTGGACGCCATCGAAACTTCGGAGCAGCCGGTCGCCATCACCCATGCCAACGCGCGGAGTTTCTGTGACCATCCACGAAACAAGGAAGAGGACGCGCTGAAACGGCTGGCTGAAAAAGGGGGAGTGGTGGGCGCAACCTCCTTCGCTCCCTTCCTTCCCCGGGGATTCGAATCCACGGTGGAGGATTTCGTCGACGCCATCGACGATATGGTGGAGCGGATCGGCATCGACCACGTCGCCATCGGCACGGATTCCACCCACGACCAACCCCTCGAATTCTGGCACTACATCGGATCGCAACAGGGCACGAAATTCCCATCCAGTTTTGCGGACGGCTCGCTTCCCTACACCGAACTGAGCTTTCAACCAAGAGGAATCGCCACGTCTTCGGAATTTCCGAACATCGCGGAAGCGCTCGCCAGCCGGGGCTATAACGCCGGAGAGATCGCGAAGCTTCTCGGCGGCAACTGGATGCGTCTGTTCAATCAGGTGTGGAACCCGTGAGACGCGGGCAGCCGGAACGGCCTGGAAGAATCCCCCGGTCGTAAGCCGCTCGTGAGATCCGAATACAGAAACGCCCGACCGTCAATGGATACCACTTTATTGGAAAGGGGATTTCACGATGTCTGAGAAAAAGGTCCAGTCGTTTGCCGCCCACGCCAAAGATGCCCGCTGGATGCAGCAGGGATTGCGCTCGTATTTCAGCTATCGAGATCTGGGTATCAGGGATGCAACGGAGGGTCGCGTGCTGGCCCACATCATCCGCGCTCACGAGCCCTGTACCGGCCCGCTGGGCTATCATTCCCACGACCTGGAATTTCAGATGGTCTACCTGATCAACGGATGGGCCCGCCTCTACTTCGAGGACATCGGAGAGATCCGGGTGGAAGCGGGTGACGCCTGGTATCAGCCTCCGGGTGTCAGGCACGAAGTTCTCGAATACTCCGACGACTGGGAAGTGATCGAAATCACCATGCCGGCCGAATTCGACACCCACGACGAGCACCGTTGATTATCGAAAGGGATTCGTATGAGAGTCGGGTTCATCGGTTTGGGAAACATGGGGCAGCCGATGGCGGCCAATATTCTCCGCGCCGGTCACGAACTGACCATCCACGATACCCGGCGTCAGACCGGCCGCGACCTGGAGGCGGCGGGGGCGACCTGGGCGGAGAACGCGAAGGCAGTGGCGGTTCGATCCGAGGTGGTGTTGTCGTCGCTGCCCGATGGCGAGGCCGTCGAGGACGTGGTGTTGGGTGACGACGGCGTGTTTGCCGGTCTTGCAGCAAGATCGACCTTTGTCGACACCAGCACCGTCGCGCCGGCCGTGATGCGCCGTATTTCCGCGCTCGGCGCCGAACGCGGTTTTCGCGTGCTCGACGCGCCGGTCAGCGGCGGCATCTTTGGCGCGCGTGAGGGGACGCTCACGCTGTTCGTCGGCGGTGAAGCGGAGGATCTGCAATGGGTGCGGCCGGTGTTGACGTGTATCGGCGACAGGATCGTTCACGCAGGACCCGCCGGCTCCGGGAACGTGGTCAAGCTGATCAACAACCTGATGATGTTTGTGAACTTCGTCGGCGTGTGCGAAGGCGTGGCCATGGGCGCAAGGGCGGGAATCGACCTGAACCGGCTTCTGGACGCGGTGAAAGCGAGTATGGGTCAGAGTCGGATTTTCGAACGCACGCTCTCCCTGTTCCTGGACGGTGATCGAATGGGATCGACCGCCGACCTTGCCGTGAAGGATATGCGTCTTGGGGTTGCGCTCGGCGAAGAGCTTGGGGTGCCGCTTGAGGTCTCTCCGCTCGTGAAAGACGTCATGGTCCGGTTCCGCGACAGTGTTCATGGGAGACCGGCTGAGTTCACAGATATGATACCGGATCTGCTGCGGCGGGCCGGCGTGGATGTGTGAACCATCATTGGTACGATGCGGGAGAGGATCCCGCATAGCGTTCTCACGAATATACAGACAGCAATGGAAAACGCGAATCCCCGGAATTGCATTTGCAGATCGTATTACATTGTCGTATATTGTAATACATGAATACGACACTGACGGTACGGACCGATCTCGCCATGCGTGATGCACTAAAGGAACGCGCCCGGGCGCAGGGATTGACGGTTTCGGAACTGGTACGCAGGCTTCTCGCAGACGCCATTTCCGATCGTCCGCTGGGGCAACGAGCCGGGCATTTGAAGGGACGTCTCGAACCGGCAGATCCCGATTCCGACGCCTGGCGCGATCAATTGCGTGAACGGAACTGGCGTCGATGACGGTCTGGCTGCTGGATACCGGTCCGCTGGTCGCCTATCTCAACGCCGCCGACCCGTCCCATCAGGGCGTGGGAGACGCGCTCGACGGTTTTGAGGGACAACTCTGTACGACCGGCGCAGTCGTCACCGAAGCGATGCATTTCGTCGCGGGAAGCCGGTCCGGTCCCAGATTGCTTTCTGAATTTGTCACGTCGGCCCGCATCCGGGTGTACGACTTCGCTCAACCCTCGGCCCTGCGCGCGTGCGCAACGCTCATGGAAAAGTACGCGGATACCCCGATGGATTACGCGGACGCCACTCTCGTGCTGCTGGCGGAACAAATGAAATGCTTCGACGTCGCCACCCTGGACCGCCGCGGCTTTTCGGCTTATCGTGCCGCCGGAAACTGCGGTTTCCGTCTCATTCTGGAATCCGGCTGAACTCGATGAACCGGACACTCCGCAAACCGGACCGCCCTTTGGGCACTCCTCCGGATCCCGTACCGGGAAAGGCCACTGATGGACTGGCCGTCAGATTCCTGCGTCTGACTATCCTTGTGCTGCTGATCGTTTCCTGCGTGCCGGATCGCGCCTCTGCGGAGACAGAGAGCGAATCCGGTGTTGTCACGACAAAATTCGGTTATATCGGGGATGGTCTCGTCAACGCGTCCGGGGGCATCAGGACGGGTTCCGCCTATCTGCAGAACATCGATGCGACGGTGACGATCGACGTTGGGCGGTTTGTCGGATCCCGGTTCGGAACCTTATTCGCCTACCTGCTCTGGAATGATGCGTCGACGTTTTCGGACCGGTACTCGGGTGACGCACAAGGTGTCACCAACATCGAAGCGGAACAGGCGTTGCGGCTGTACGAATTCTGGTACGAACATCGTCTTGCCGACGGGCTGAGTCTGAAAACCGGACTCTACGATCTCAACAGCGAGTTCGACGCGGTCGATTCGGCGGCGTTATTCCTGAACAGTTCACACGGAATCGTCCCCACGTATTCCCAGACCGGAGAGAGCGGGCCATCGATATTTCCGGTGACGTCACTGTCGGCGCGCCTGCAATGGGAGATTGACAGAAACAACCTTATACGTTACGCGCTGCTCGACGCGGTGCCCGGCGACCCCGGCAATCCGTCGGCCACCGCCGCAGTCAAGTTGAACAGCCGCGAGGGCGTGCTCCATGCCCTCGAATACACCCGCGATTTCCCCCGCGGCCTGCGGTTCGGTCTCGGCGCATTCTCCTATAGCGCAGAATTCGAGACGATTCGAGAAACCGACGCGCAGGGGAATCCCGTGCGTCGGGGAGGCAATTACGGCTTGTACGGATTCGCTGAAGGCGCCGTCTACGCGAACGAAAGCAAGCTGCGAAGCGCATCGGCATTCGTCCGATATGGAACAGCCAACGGAGCGCTCAATCCCTTTGACGGTTACGTCGGCGCCGGGGCGCTCCTGACGGGATTCGTCCCGCGCCGTCCGGAGGATCGGATCGGGGTTTCCCTGGCGATGGCACGGTACGGTGCGGATTTCCGTGCCGCCAGCAACACGCGGAGTCACGAAACGGCAATCGAATTCACGTACCTCGTGCAGATCGTCGACAGGCTGCAAATCCAGCCGGACATTCAATACATCATCAACCCCGGCGCCGACCGGACGCTTGAGAACGCGCTGGTTTTCGGCATCCGGCTGGAACTGGGTCACGGGTACCATCACCGTTGACAGCCTCCGGCGATACCTATTCCTAAATCTGTATTAACATGGATGGACGGGATCGACAGGATAAAAACCCAAAAAAAGGACGCGCTATGAGCAATGCGAAATATGAAAAAGCGCCTGCTGAAATTGCAGATGCCATCGAACAGGCCAGGATCATTCCGGATTTTCTGCCGTCTCCCGACCAGCTTGTCCCGAAAGAGGAAACAGTGCGTGTGACCCTGAACCTCAACAAGAGAAGCGTCGATTTCTTCAAGTCGAACGCACGGAAAAACGGCGTACCCTATCAGAGCATGATTCGAAAGGTGCTGGACATTTACGCGACGCGATTCCTGGGTGAACGATCGTGAGTCGGCGGCGGTTCCAGGCAGCAGGTTCCTCCGAGTGATCGCGTCGGTTTGACATCGTGCCCCGGCTGATCAGACCTGGGGTACGGTGCGGTGCAAGGTTGAAAAGATCGATCGAAATTACCGAAAAAGAGGGAGCAGAAGGCGATCGCCTTCTGCTCCCTCTTTGATTTCCCACGTAAACAATATACCAAAAATCGGCGCAAAAGTCAAGCATATAAATTATTTATAAATATATATTTATGTAGAAAAGATCCATTGATTTCGTTCGCACGGTGCATTATCTTCCCTATCGCCTCGACAATCACGAAGCCTCTTGTCCGCGGCCAGCCGTCGGGAGCATCCGATGCCGCCAAGATCCGATCTCGAATACTGGAACCGTCGCGAGGGCGCCAGCGCCATTCTCGCCAACCTGCGCTGGACCTGGAGCCACATCCGGGTGCACGGAAGGACGGCCGCGCTCTGGCTGATTGTCATACACGTCCTCCTCGGTATACAGCCGGCCATGCTCATCCACGTGACCAGGCATCTCGTCGACGCCGTCGTCGATGCGGCAGACGGCGGCCCGACCGGATTTGACGATATCCTGGCGTGGCTGATTGCATTCGGCCTGCTCCAGCTGTTTACCAACGATGTGATGTGGCATTTGCGCGATGTCTTCTACCTGCGTCTGGAGCAGGATCTTTCCCACGTACTGGGCCGCCGCCTTCTGGATCGGTCGTCGAGGCTGCCCCTGCTGTTCTTCGACGTCAGCGAGACGTACGACCGTCTGGAACGCGCGCGCGATCCGGGACGCAAGCTCGGTCGGCTGTTTTCCGGCGCGCTGCATTTCTCCAGGGCCGTGGTCACAGCCGTCTCGGTCGCCTCCATGTTCGCGCCGGTTTCCATATGGATCTCCGTTGCCATGCTGGGAGCGCTGGCGCCGCTTGTCCTCCTGGAGATCCGACAGAACCGTATGTTCATGGCGTTCACCTATGGCGAGACACCGGAGGAGCGCCGTGCCGGGTACGTGAACCGGATCCTGACGGGTCGATCTGAGCAGAAGGAAATGCGTTTGTTCGGCCTGCACGAGCCGATGACCGGGCGCTGGCGGAGGATGCGCCACGTACTGCGGGACCGACTGCTGGGCCAGCGACAACGCCAGGTCTTTGTGAGCATACCTGCCACGGGATTTCACGTGGCAGTGGGAGTTGGCGTCGCGGTTATCCTTGCGTTCCTGCTGGGTTACCGGGTCCTCACGCCCGGACGATTCGTTGCGCTCTTTCAGGGCGTTGGCGACATGCTGCGGGCAGGAGGCAGTCTCGGTTTCAGCTCCAGGGAGTTGCAGGCTTGTTCCGCGGAGGTCGGGTACGTCAGGGAGTTCTTCGAACGACCGGATGGCAGTGAACCGGAGGCATCTCCCGGCACGGACGGCACATCGAATGCTGCTCTCTTTCCCCGACCCCTGCGGGGAGGTCTCGTCGTGGACAACGTCCACTTCACGTACCCGGCGTTGGCTTCCGGCGAACAAGCCCCGTCCGTGCTGAACGGGGTAACGCTTCGCCTGGTACCGGGCGAACGCGTCGCCCTCGTCGGCGACAACGGCGCCGGCAAGTCCACCCTGGCCAGGATCCTCCTTGGACTCTATCCCCCCACCGCCGGGCGCGTGACTGCCGACGGCCTGGATTATGCCGATATAGAAACGGATAGCCTGGGAGACGCCGTGAGCGCGGCTTTCCAGGACTACTGCCGGTTCGAGTTCACACTCGGCCAATCCATCGGAATCGGTACAGTGGGCGGCTCGGGCGATGTGCACGCCGCGGGCCTGTGGCCTTCCTCGCTGCAACCGGACATGGCGGCGGTCGCGGATGCGGCACGCCGCGCCGGCGTCGACGATATCGCGGAACGGCTTCCCGGGGGATACGATACCCCAGTCGGACACGTCCTCGACGGCGGGCAGGGACTGTCCGGCGGCGAGTGGCAGCGTATCGCCATCGCCCGCGCGTTTACCCGTGAACCCGAATTGCTCATCCTCGATGAGCCGGCCGCCGCCCTCGATCCCGTGGCGGAAGCAGCGCTCTACCGGCAGTTCGCAGAACTGCTGGAGGGACGTACCGCCCTGCTGATCAGCCACCGGCTCGGCTCCGCGCGAATGGCAGATCGCATCCTGGTACTGAGCCAGGGCGGCATCGTCGAGGACGGACGTCACGACGACCTCGTGGCTTGCGGGGGCGTTTACGCCGACATGTGGGAGGAACAGGCTTCGTGGTACAGGTAGAAACCGATGCTATTATGCTGCGTCCTCGCGGGCCCCGGACCCTCATCCGGTTTCTTGGCTGGATGATCCGCACCGATCCATGGAGGGCAGTTACGTCCCTGGTTCTGGAGTTCACGTCCGGCCTGCTGCCGGCCGCGACGGTCTGGATCGTGAGGGAATTGTTCGATCGCGCCGTCGGTGTCTACCAGGGTATTGCACCCGTCGATTCGATGCTGCCGTGGCTCGCGGGCTGGGCGTCCGTTACCGTCGTCGAGACCGGCCTCCGGACGTGGTCGCGGACCATCCTGCTGGAGCGGCTGAAGCAGGAGATGGAAGACCGCCTTCTCGAGCAACTCCAGATCAAGTCCCGGTCTCTCCGTCTGGATGTGTTCGAGCGGGCCGATTTCCACGACCTGCTGCGCCGCGCACAGGTGGCCGCGACGCCCGGCTTCTTCTTGAACCTTCTTGGTGCGATCTACCGGATCCTGACCGGAGGGCTGACCGCGGTTTCCGTGGGCGTCGTCGTCGGGTTCTGGGATCCGTACCTGCTCGTGGCAATCGTCCTCGTCTCGTTGCCGCCGCCGCTGGCCGGCCTTTACCACAACGTGCACGAGTTCTACCTGCAACGCCGGCAGACGCAGAAGGACCGACTGCGCGGATATCTGGAGAGTATCCTCACCGAAAGGGAATGCGCCAAGGAGGTGAGGGTTTTCGGCATTGCGTCCGTCCTGGTCAGGTGGTGGGACCACCTCTACTGGCAGGTCGCCGACCCCCTGTACCGCCAGAGACGCAGGCATCACGCCACCGGTGGTTGCCTGTCCGCCGTCAGCCTTTCGGCATTTGCCGGCGCAGTCGGATGGTCCGCATGGGCAGTGCTTCAGGGCGGGCTGTCCGCCGGACAGTTCGCGGCAATGCTGGTCGCCCTGCGTCAGGTACGTACAGGCGTCGACCACCTCGTAAACCGCATGAGCTTTCTTGCTATCCAATTGTTGAACATCGCCGACCTGTTCCTCTACCTCGACCTCGGCCCGGAAGAGCCGCCCGGGAAAGCCGCCATCGCATCGCTTGAGGGACGGCCCCTTGAAGTCCGGAACCTCTCCTTCCGATATCCCCAGGCCAGGCGTTACGCACTCAGCGAAGTCACCCTGGCTATCCGACCCGGCGAGAAGGTCGCCCTGGTCGGCGAGAACGGCTCGGGCAAGACCACCCTCGTCAAGGTCCTGCTGGGACTGTTCCGACCGATGGAAGGCGAGCTGCGCTACGGCGACCTTCAGGAGGAACGGACGGACAGGGATCTCTTCTGGAAGCGGTGCACAGCGGTCTTCCAGGACCACACCCGTTTCGCCTTCACCCTGGGTGAGAACATCGGGCTCGGCCGATGGGAGAAGATACGCGAACAGGCCGATATCGACCGCGCGGCGCGCCGGGGCGGGGCGGACACCGTCGCCGGCCGGCTCCCGGAAGGGTACGAGACTCTTCTCGGCAGGGAGTTCGAAGGCGGGACGGAATTGTCCGGCGGGGAGTGGCAGCGGGTCGCGATCTCAAGGGGATTCATGCGGGACGCCGACCTGGTGGTGCTCGACGAACCGACGGCTTCTCTGGACCCGAAGGCCGAGGCAGACGTCTTCCGCCGCTTTCTCGCCATCGCCGGCGGGCGCACCACGATCGTGGTCTCTCACCGGCTTGGCTCGGCCCGGATGTGCGACCGGATTTTCGTTCTCAAGGAAGGACGGCTGATCGAAGCCGGAACCCACGACGAACTGGTTGCGCGAAGCGGAGAGTACGCACGGATGTGGGCGCTTCAGGCGGGTTGGTATGAGGGCTAGAGAAGGGCGAATCGGAGGGCGCAGGTGCGTCGCAGGTGACCTATATGATCTGCACGACGTCGGGCTTCTCTACGTTCAACTCACCTGTCGCGCTAAGGAAAAGATCGACGACCGTCGGATGGCAGGTAAAGACCAGGACCTGATTGGTTTTGGACAGCTCCGTGAAGGCAACGGCGGCGCGAAGCGCGCGGTCCGGATCGAAGTTGACGAGGACTTCGTCCACGACGACGGGGAGCGGCTCCGTCCGCTGCCCCAGTTCCCGGATCAGCCCGAAACGGAGCGACAGGAACAACTGCTCCCGGGTGCCCCGGCTGAGCTCGGACGGCTGCTTCGTATTCCCGTTGGCGTCCGCCACCGTTATCGTCTGTTCACCAAGGGGAGCATAAACCTGTCGGTACCGTCCATCGGTGATCGCGGTGAAGAATTCCTGAGCGTGACGCACGACTCCAGGCTGGCGCTCGCGCTCGAACTTACGCCGCGCTTCGTCGAGCAGGTTGCGAGCGAGCGTAAGCCGGGTCCAGTCACGTGCGTGATCCCTGAGTTGCTCCAGGAGCACGTTTCGCTCCATCCGCAGCCGTGACGACTCCTCGTCGCCGATCAGTCCATCCAGCTCCTTGCTGATTTCGCCCTGCTCGGCAGACAGCGTTTCACGTTGATCATCGACGTCGGTCCGTTCTGCCTCCAGCCGGGTAATCTCGTTTTCGATGGACTGAAAATCGGTCTCTTCCAGCTCCGCTCTTAGCAATTCCAGCGGTCCTCCCGGACCGCTGAGGCGTCGAAGTCGATCGAGCGCACCGGCAACCTTTGCCTCCAACTCTTGTTGCTCGGCGAAGACATCGGCCGTCCGCCTGAATTCATCCGGACTCGGTGCGCCCGCGGCGCTGAGCAATTCTTCCCACTTCTGTTCTAATTCCTCAAGGCTTTTTTTGCGTCCGGCGAGTTCTTTTTTCGCACCAGCCAGCTCATCCTGGGAGTCCTTTCGCTTGCGTTCCTTTTCCAAGACACTCGTGTGCAAGTCAATGAGTTCGTCGGCGGTAACCGCGACCCCTGGCCAATCTTGTGGGTCAAACTTGAAGCCATACGCCGAAGTAAGCGAATGGACCAGATCAATGAACTGTTCAATATCGGTATGGATTGCGGCAATACGGTCTTCCATTTGAGTAACTTTGGTGTAATGAGAACGCCCAAGATCTACCAGGCCCCGCAAAACTTCGATATTTTCTGGCGAGAACGTCTCCATCAGGCCACGTTCTCTCAGCCAGGTTCGCCATTCGTCTTTAGCGGTCTCGAAAGTGCGTTCGGCGCCGTCCAGCGCCTGTTTTGAATCATCACAGCGTGCCTCTCGTCGTACCACACGTTTCTTCATCTCGTCCAGCGATGTTGCTAATTGATCCAACTCGTTCATCCGCGATTCTTCGACGTTTAATGATTCTTCTATCTCTACAAGTGAGTGCAAGTCTATTGTGTTAATACCAAGCAACGATGCGTGTTCGGAGAGGTCCTCTCGGAATTTGGCGGAGCGTTCTTCCGCTTCTCTGAATTGCCGCCGGATTCGCACTACCATGGACGACTCAATGGGTAGATTCAATGGCCTGCCAAGGGCGAACACGTAAATGGCGGCACCAATCATTGTAACGCCAAGCACGACGGAGCAAATACCGACAACGGAACCCCAACCGTCGATGGTGATGGCGAAGAGCAACCCGAGGACGATTAAAGCAGACCCACCGATGACGGAAGGAGTGATCTTGCTCCAATCACGGCTGATCGGTGAGGCGGCGCCGTCCGATTCATCATCAAGCTGATCGCCCAGGTCCCTGGCTCGCTCTTCACTTCGGGAGAGTTCAGTCAGAGTATCCCTGGCGGCACCTACTCGCCTGCGTTTCTGGCGGATCTCATCTCTCTCAAGGCGGGCGGGAGGCGCGTTGTCGAACTCGTTCCTGGCGTGTTCGAGGTCTAAAACTGCTTCCTCCAGCGCGGTTTGGTCGGCTGCGACGGCTGCATTTGCGCTGTTCATGGCCTCTCGCGCTTCACCGAGACTATTTCCGAAACTCGCGATTTCTTCGCGAACAACGATGGACAGGTCAAATCCGGTAAGCCTTTCCACGTCCCAATCCTGACCTAGATCGGCTAGTGTATTCTTCAAATCAAGACGCATGGCCGAGAGTTCGGCCTGTCGTTCCGGTACGTCCTTAACCGACTGATCAAACGCGCTACGGCGGCGCTCAAGATCACGTACTTCGGAAGACCGCTCGAGTATTGATTCAAACTCTATCTGGAGAGTTGCCCTTTCCTGAGTGTCCACCAGACGCTGTCTCGCCGCTTCCAACTCTCCACGGGCTGTCGCTGCGAGTTTTTCCAGCGTCTCCAACTCACTAACTCCGTTTCTCGGAAACTCGTTGATCTCAGGTAGTTCGCGCAACCTGTTGCTCGCTGTTACAAAATCGATCCAGACGTCCCAGGCATTTTGTAGCATTACCTGATGATTGTACCGCGACTGAATCTCTTGTCGCCGGACACGGAGGCTTTCGAGCTCATCCTTGACCTGCTTGAGGCGATCAGTCCGTTCTCCGTATCTCGCCGCATTGTCCGCATCTTCCTGCAGCCTTTTGTCTATCTCGTCGATTTCACCGCAAACGACGTAGGTTTTCTGATTGCTTCTACCTCGATTGAGGAAGATAGCCTCCTTCTCAGTGTCTATGTTCCTGATCGCGTTCGGCAGCGATGTCACACCCATTCCAGCACTGTAGATCTGGCTGTTGACGTTCGAATCATTCAACAGTTCACTACTGTGCAATTCCTCAAGAGTAAACGCGAACACCTGTTCGAAGACGACCCTGGAATTATACCCCAGTAATCGAGAAAGAGTCGCTTCATCCACGGATTCACCGGAAACTGCTGCAATCGTCAGCGTCCCACCGCGGCTCCCGGCGGTTCGACGAATGTCGTACCGACGACCGTCGCCTTCTTCAACGGCAATGCGCCCTCCGTGATTACCCCCCATCAAGGGCGGGTATTGATTTGCTCTGCTTCTTCCATCTGGATATCCGTACATCATTCTACGTAAGAATTCCAACAACGTGCTTTTTCCCGCCTCGTTCGGACCGAAGAAGACAGTCACGGGTCGTTCCAGGGGCCCGAATTGCCTGCCGGCGAACCGCCCGAAACCGTCAATGTATAATTCGCGGATTCTCATGCGCCTTCCTTTCCGCGAAGCTGGTCTACGACGATTGCCTCAGCCTCATAGACTAGCGCGGAGAGGTCACCGTCGCTTGGAACGTGTTCGGACAGGTACTGGCGATAGCGGCTGTGCTCATAGAGGTCGGAAAGACCTTCACGAAGACGGGCCACCAAGTCTTGGTCTTCCTTCGACCTGTCGGCAGTCTTGAGCACTTCTGCCAGGAAGTCGGAGCCCTTCTTGTGCTCATCCCGATTGAACGTCGCCGCTGTCTCGTCCTCGATGCGCTCACACCAGGCGAACGGTGAACGATCGGCCCATTCACGGTTTACCTCGCCCATCAGATCCTCTACGACAGCAGGCCTCCGCAACGAAGCGTGTATGGCGCTCCTTCCCGTCAGTCTGATCCTCAGCACGACCGACCGGCCCTCCGATTCAGCCAGCACGTCCTGGATGCGCTGATGGAGTGCTTCGATCAGATCCGGTACCGTGTCTGTTCCGGAGGCGTCCAGGTCGGCCCGCGCCCATCGTACGGTGTCCACGGCCTTGAAGCCCAGGTTGACGTCCTTTCCCTCATCCACTTCGACGAGATACACGCCGTGTGCGCCTTCTTCGTTCGGATGCCTGCCCTGGGGGTTGCCCGGATAGACCACGGTTGGAGACCGTTCGCTGAGGACCTGCCTGTTATGCACGTGTCCGAGCGCCCAGTAGTCTATTCCCGACCGTTCAAGATCGTCGAGCGAGCAAGGCGAATAGTTCGCATGTCTGGCGTCACTACCGACATTGGCGTGAATCAGTCCGATGGAAAACGTCTCAGGATCCCCCCTGCCCAGCTGCGGCACGAGGTTTTCGGCGACGTCGCCCGTCGCATAACTGATTCCATGTACGACACCGCAACGCGGATCTTCGTTGAAAATCGGTACTACCTGAGCGTCCTTCAGAAAGCGCGTACAGCTTTTCGGATAATCCAGGCGCGCTTCCCAGCCGTCCAGCGGGTCGTGGTTGCCGTGGCAGATGAAGGAACGGATACCGGCCTCGTCAAGCCGTCTCAGGCCCTCCACGAACCTGAGCTGGGCGCGCAGACTCCGATCTGCTGCGTCGTATACATCTCCGGCGACAAGCAGCGCGTCGACCTGTTCGTCGATGCACAGGTCGATGATATTCTCGTAGGCGCTGAACGTCGCTTCCCGCAGCGCGCTCGCTACGTTCTCCGGAGCGACGGCCTTTACCCCGATGAAGGGGCTGTCCAGATGCAGATCAGCGGCATGTATAAAGCGGAGAAGGGGCATGTTTTGTAAATCAAACCTGGCGCGGCTTCTCTTTGCTCAGCTGCAACCAAATAGTCGCAAGTGAAATCGCGCACCCGTTAAACGGTTTTATCACTCCCCCTTGAGGGGAGTCGCAGAAACCGAGCCGATCCCTGAGCTTGCGGTCCCTGAGCCTGTCGAAGGGTCGAAGGGCCGGCAATGGCCGATCCGGATGGAATGTTCAGGCGGTCTATATCATTGGCGCGGCTTGTCTGCCGCTCCTGGACCACCTTGGTCGGCGGTCCGCCTCAGGGCGCTCAGATCCACAACTTGCCGACCCGCCGACCGATGTCTGGTTTTGAGATGGGCAACCAGGGACTCGATATCATAGTCATGTTCCCGGGCGATGCTGTCTTTGATCTGCCAGAGTTCCTTGATGATTTGGTCAGACATCTTCAGCTACTCCCATAAGTTCTTGAGGGGTGCATATTTCGGGACTGATATGCTCGTGTATGCTGCAAATGCTGCGCACGATGGGTTTGGTTTCGGCATTATCAAGATGCCGACAGTTCCAGGTCAGAAGATAATCGATGCCGTGCACTGCGGATACGGCAATATGCAGGGCATCGTCCAGGGCCCCGGCGGGCAGGGCTCGACCCTGGAGAAGAACTTTGGACAACGCGACGACGCTTCTCGTTATGGGCAATATGGGAATGCCGGATAAAGCTTCAAGACGTCGTGCCGCCGCTTCTGGGTTTCCCTTTCCAGCCTCTTCAAGTGCAACATCAGAGGTGTAGAGGTTGAATCGGTTACTCTGTGTCGACCACCACTCAACCGTGATCATTTTCCAGGCAGACGCCAGCAGATCCCTCGTAGGTCGAGCCGTCAAGTATGACACGATCGATGTCTCGATATACACCGTTTTTTTATTGATTTCCATCAGTTTTCGTTCCGATTGGAATTTCCCCGTTGATGACCATATCCGAATTAGCGTCGCACAGAATTAGCCCCGAACAGAGTCCACCGCATTTTGCGACTGCTGTCTCTTTCAAATTAAAACGTCTCACGTCCGAGACTTTGCAGGATGTCCTGATCATATTCAACAACGTAGTCGCCCCCTCGAACACTCTCGTCGTTGTCCGGCTTGCGCAAATCATAGCCCATAGCCCGGTATCCCTTTCGTCGTTTTTGAAACATCTTTGCGAGCAACGGCACATCGGCGTCCACGTAGTCGTATATGCGAACCTCGGACTTGGACGGGTGCCTGCGATGAAGCCGCCCCGCGTATTGCACAAGGGTGCCTCTCCAGGAGATCGGCATAGCAAGGAATAACGTGTCGAGTCTGGAATCATCGAAGCCTTCACCGATAAAGCGGCCAGTTGCCAGGATGAGACGTTCCTCGTTGTCAGGAATGTCCTTCAGTTGCTTACGGACCTCCTCCCGCTGCCTCACACCCATTCCTCCCCTGAGTACCACCAGGTGCCGAGCGACGCTGTCCAGTTGGCCGGCGAAGTAGTCGAGATGGTCTCTGCGTTCCGTTAACAGAATGGGAGACCTGCGTTCCTCGAGGGCGCCAATGACATCGTCCAGGATCATCTCGTTGCGACTTCGGTCGTTTGCGAGTTTCAAGTAGACCTCCTGGATGCTGGATCCAGACGACTCGTCCTGAAGCCGAAAGGCTGTCTTTCTCTGGATGACCTGATGTTCCATTCGCTGCGCGGCCTTCGCGTGCCTGGAATCGACCGAGAAGCGGACCGGGCCGAGTTGGAAGTGCAGGATTGGATGATGACCGTCCCGTCGCTGAGGTGTTGCAGTGAGCCCGGTTATATGCCGTGCCTGCACCTTCCTCATTACCTTTTCAAAAGAGACGGCGGGGACATGATGACATTCGTCCACGATCACGTGTCCGTACCCCGACAGGGGCTCCCTGTCGCGTCGCACGAGGCTCTGCAGCATGCCGACGTCGACAATTCCCGTGGTTCTTCGCCTGCCTCCGCCGATCTGCCCGATCTCACGCGGATTCAAATCGAGGAAAACTGACAGTTGAGTTCGCCACTGGTCTATGAGCTGTGTACGGTGCACAAGGATGAGCGTGCTGCGTCCACGTGCGGCTACCAGGCGCGTGCCCAAAACCGTCTTACCACTGCCAGGGGGAGCCACGAAGACACCGATATCGTGGTCGAGCAATGCACGAACCGCCTGCTGTTGCAGCGCGGTCAACTCACCGCGAAACTCAACACCAATTGCCTCGCCATCCAATCTTTGATCATCGATTACTAATTCGATATCGTGCTTATCGATCAAATCCTCAAGTGCGGGCAGGCAACCTCGGGGCAAGCCGACCCGGTTGCCTGCCACGTCGGCACAGCTGATTACGCGCGGCGTCAGCGCTGTAGACAGACGCATTGCCTGCTTCTTGTAGAACTCCGGATTCTCAAAAGCGGCGAGCCGTTTGACCTGATCGATCAACTCCGGTGGCAATCCGCTTACGTCCACCACGACGTCCGCTCCGAGAACAGCATGCACACGAGGAGGAAGCGTTCCGTCTATAGCGATTGTCTTCCTTGAAGACTCCTCAAACTTGAGTTGACTTCCTGTTCCCTTGGTTTCCTGCACGATAGGAACGCCGACAACCTTTCCTCGCTCTACCGCGTCTCCAGCCAGCTCCTTCACTTGAGATCGGTCGATCCTGGGAATGTCCGCCAGGAACGCCCATTGGTCGTGGTAAGGGTCCCGTGACTCATTGACGAACACGGTATTGTCCTGCTGCCTGGCCTCGTACTGCAACGGCAGGGCGATCAGATTGCCAAATCCACCTCGCGGCATCGTGTCCTGGCTTGGAAACAGACGGTCGTACGAACTCATCGGAAGCTCGTTCCGTTGCGCCATCGTCTCGGTGATCAGGTAGCATCCCAGTTTGCGGGCCTCGCTCGCGGGAACCGGCTCGGCAAAGAAGAACCACACGTGGGCCCCCTTGCCGGATCGAGATCGCTCCACTGCCGCATTCAGTCCGAAATGCTTACAGGTGTTTCGGAATGCGGCCACGTCACTCTTCCACTTCGCCTTGTCGAAGTCGAGAGCGAGGAAATAGCACGTCTCGTCTTCCAGCAGCGGATACACGCCCGCAATGTGACGACCTCTGAGGTGATCGATGATTACCTGATCCGTAACTGCGATGAAGGCCTGATTGGGACACTCGCCACACTTGACGCGTGGTTTATCACAGACCCCCCGCACCCATTCGTTGGCGCACGCCGGGGCGTAGCCCGTGGTTTGCTTTTTCGGGTTCTGCCAGTGCCTGGGGAACACATCGGCCCGGCCCCTGAATAGAGACCGGAAGAGGGAGACCTTCTGGGCGTTTGTTCGCAGCGAGACCGGGGGGGCACCCGAAACCGACTGCTGCAGCATGTCGAGCTTCGCCGATAGTGTCTTCACGCGCTGCCTGGTGGCGGCCTGTTCGGCCTCGATCTCTCTTAGCCGTGCTTCCTCGCGCGCGATCTGAGCAGTGAGTCTGTCGAGCTCCAAATCGGACATTTACACTGACCTACGGGATGCTGGATTGCCCATGCAGTGTGTGGCGTCGGCTGGCGGGATCGAACTCCCGCTGTATATCGTCGCGGTCGCGTCTGCCAAGGCGGGTCCGATAGGAGATCTCCATTCGATCGTCCCTTCCAACCCAAACGCTGGACCGTAAGTATCTGGAGTGATCTCGGAAAGTACGCCACGAGCGGTCTCGGCATGGACTCGTCAAACTACGGCTTCATCTGATGTCGACCCTGATCAAAGCGCCGGGAGGGCGATCTAACTACGTTCAAGGCGGAGGCGCACCGGCAGAATAAAACACATCCGCTGAAACCAATTCCATTATACGCCCGATCATTCCGCCAAGAACTGCCGCACCTGGTCCAGCAGCATTTCTACAAGCCTCACAGCGCCGTCGCGATCGATCGGATCGGCATCCGGACCGATACCCTGATAGCGAAATTCGACGGCGTAGGGCGTGTAGTCGATTAGTTTCCCGAAGGGTTCAGGAGGAATGCCACGCTCGGCGAGAAGGTCAAGGAGTGCTTCAATATTGTGTGTGAGTGGGTACTCCATGCCCAGAAGAGCAAGGTGCGCCTTGAGCATTTTCTCGGCGGCCTGCTGCACGTGAAAACCGAAAACCTCATCGGAGATCTCATCCGAATCCCGCATGAATCTGAGCGCGGCGATATCGCGTTCGGCTGCACCGATTAGCATCCTGGCGCACTTAACGTCGCTCATAGAGCACCTTGCCCTCCCGCAATGCCCGTGCCAGCACGTGGTTGAGCGAGCCGCGCCAGTAGTCGACGTCGTCGCGAGAATAAACAAGGACATCGGCTGCGACAGGAAAGCCCGCCAGCGCGTGGTAGAGTCTGACCAATTCTTCGTGGCGACTTCGCTCCGGGCCGAAGGGTTCGGCCTCTACGACCAGCAGATCCACGTCTGAATCCTGGCTCTCGTCTCCCCGTCCGCGGGAGCCGAAGAGGATCACCTGCTCCGGATGGACTTCGTCGACGATAGCTCGTACCATCCGGTCGATGAGCGTGTCGGCCACCTGGGTCATCTCGCTGTCCATGTTTCGTCCATGCAAAACCGCCTCCTGCGTCAGAACTTCCCAGACCTCGTTCCGTTTTCTGGTCCGGTAATGTAATTGGCCCGAGCGAATTGCTTCGACCAGGCGAAGTGTGTTGAAACAGTCTGCCACAGTATCAGTTGAAGGTTGGATTGTGAGACAGCCAAGCTACGACTCCCAAGACGCCAACTCCGCCTCTGGCAACGGCTCGATGAAGTCTTTCGCTCACCACAACCCTCCACTTCATCGCGCCAAATCGCCGTGCACCGAGGCGCTTCCTATCCTGAACAAGCCGCGCGACCGGTTCGCCGTTTCGGGTAATCACGACGTCTTCACCGGCTTCTACTTTCACCAATAGGCTGGATAACTGATATCCCGCCTTATGTACGTCGAAAACTGGCATCGTGTGACACTCTTGAGAACGGCCCTGGATTTCCCTTAGGGAAATTTATGGCTTAGTACGCCTCACGTCAAGTGCGCCCTATTTCAGCAGGTGAATCCCATCGGTCCTAACCGATCCTGTTTCGCCCGTGGCGGGCTGCAAGTTTCCATCTAATGTAGCGGAAACTGCGCATGCAAATTCAAGGGGATCCATTGGGATTGCAGTCACTCTATCACTTCGCCACTTGCACGTGAGGCGTAACGCAATCATCCCGCCCAACACCCGGATCCCAGTTTCGGCCAATCGAGCGGTTTCGTCTCCACCGCGTAAGTCCAGGCGACTGTGAACGATTCTTTCACCCGTACCGGCACGAGCACACGGCGGTACAGACTTCGACCGCCGGGGCGGAAGCCTTCCAGGCGGTCGATGGCGGGCAGGCGGGTTTCAGGATCGTCGAATACGAGCAATTCCCCGCGTACGACGTCGCGGCTGCCGGTTAGAGGACCGTGTAGCCCTCCGGGCAAGTGATGAGTTGCGAGCCGTTGCTGCTCCGCCGCATCGGACCGGGGATCGGCGGTTCCAATGGCGAGGATGTCCGGTTCGGGCACCTTGAGAAACGGGATCCGATCGGGCCTGATATACAGGCGTCCCCTGACCAGGGCACGCTCAATCGCCAACACGCCGCGACAGTAGCCGTCGTGGTTCGAGTAACCGCGCTTCAGGGTGCCGTAGACGAAGAGGGAGATCGTGAGACCGGATTGGCGCCCGGAAGGCCGAACGCGGGAAGATGCCTCGCGATTCGACTCAACACCCATGTCGCCGCTTCGTGCCACGGGCGCACCCCATTCCGTGCTTTGCTTTCCGATTCGCGATCGATATGTTGTCCGGACCGTCGCCCGATTTCATTGAGGAGACATCACGGTCATCCGCGACTGTAAAGAAAGACAATAGCCACAAAAAGCACAAAAGGCACAGAACGTCTAAAACCACAGCGGAAACTACCACAATCGGGTCACCAGTTTCGCAGCTTTATTGCAGACGCAAAGGGCAATGACGTCAAGGTCTGAAACCGAACCTGGACAGATGTGACTCAATCCCCCTGGATAATTCACTAAAACTGGTATTTTAATTGAAGAACATATTGTACAAAAACCGCGGCAGTTTCTGCGGTTAAGAATCCGGGTTGGTCAGTGTTGTGTTACGCGGTCCAGTGTGGAAGGATTTAACGGCGAATTCCGTGACAGGCAGCGTTCTTCCTGCTTTTGTTTTCATCCTGTCCATCCTGTCCATCCATGTTAGTTCCGTTTATTGAATAAGTCGAATCGCAAGAGCGAGTAACCCATGAACCCGATTTTTCTGAAATGGACCGGCTGCGGCGGATTCGAGGTCCGGACCGACGCGGTCAACTTCGCGTTCGACCCGTACCTGTTCGGGGAACACCTGGCAGGCGCCTCGCCCGACTTCGACTATATCTTCATCAGCCACGAACACTTCGACCACTGCCACCCCGCTACACTGCGCCGGCTCTGCCGCGGTGATCGCTTTAAGAAGATCTTCGTCAGCCCGGGCTGCTGCGATCCCGATCAACCGGTTGATGAAAAATATCGCGACGCCGCGTTCGAGAGGGACCTGCCCATTACCAGGTACCTGGACCCCGACATCGTGCAGATTGTCTATCCGCGGCACCTGAGCCACGGCGGCGGAGAATCCCGCGTCTTTCCCGGCCCGTTCGAACTGGACCTCGGCCCCATTCAAGTGGACATCATCGAAAGCGGTGAAAACCAGAGGCCGGACCTGCCCAACTGCGGATACCTCGTCACCGTCCGGGACCCCGGCGTCTCATTTCTGCACACGGGGGACCTCACAGAACCCTACCCGGCGCTTGAGAAGCTGCGCGGAAGGGTCACCTACCTTATCCATATGAAGATGGGACTCACGGAGTGGGGCGGGGAGGACCGCACGGACAAGCTTGTCCGATGCATCGACGCCATCGAGCCGGAATTCCTGATACCCATCCACTACCGCACCGACCGCGCATCGGACCCGATCCCGCACGGAACCTGGCCGCCCGACGTCACGGACGTTGGCGCGTTCATTGAATGGATTCGGGAGGCCGTGGGAAAGAGAACCCGCGTGCTGCCCTTCACGGCGGGGGTGGAATACGAAGTGGAACTGCCTTCGAAGCGGGTGCTCTGGAAATGGAACTGGCAGAATACGTGGACCGAGCCGTCCTGGCGGGACGACCGATCGAACGAATAGACAGGCCCGGCGCCGACACTTCGCCGACCCTTCGACAAGCTCAGGGAGCGGCTCAGGACTAACGCGCCGGTTCCTGAGTGCCGCCCATTCAACCCTGATCAGAAGACGATCAGGCCCCGAGCCACCTCGCCTGCCGTGAGCGCATCAAACGCCTCGTTCGCTTCATCCACGCCGTATTTTCGTGTCACCAGTTCGTCAATCTTGAGTTTTCCTGCCAGGTAGAGCTCGACCATCCTGGGAAAATCGTCCCACGTCCGCGCGCTTCCGTATTTGGAGCCCCGCATGATGCGTTCGTTCGACTGGAGGTTGCCGGTATCGAACGTCACCGAGGACCCGGTCGGCGGAAGCCCGATCAGCACGCACTGACCCCGGGATGCCAGGCAGTCCCACGCCTGGTTGATCACCCGCGGCTCTCCCACGGCCACGAACGAATGGTCGGCCCCGCGTCCCGTAATGTCCCGGATCGCCTCCACCGGATCTACCTCCGCGGCATTGATCGTGTGGGTGGCGCCGAACGACTTCGCGTATTCCAGCTTCGCGGGATTGATGTCCACCGCAATGATGGGGTGGGCCTGCACAAGCGTGCCGCCCTGGACCGCGTTCAGGCCGATGCCGCCCGAGCCGAAAACCGCCATGCTCTCTCCCGGCGTCACCGCGGCGGTGTTGATGACCGAGCCCACGCCGGTCATGACAGAGCACCCGATAAGCGCGGCCACGTCGAGCGGCATTTCCTGGCGAATGGGCACCGCGCACGACGCCGGCATCACGGAATAGGAAGAAAAGCTGCACGCCGGCCCGTAATGGTAAACCGTTTCACCCCTCAATTTCATTCTCGAGGTGCCATCCATCAACACGCCGTTGGACGGAACCCCGCGTTCGCACAGGTGCGACAACCCGGTCACACAGTAGTGGCAGCGCCCGCAGGTGGGCGCCCAGGAGAGAATCACGTGATCGCCCGGCTTCACGTTCGTTACGCCGGGCCCCACCTCCTCGACCACACCGGACCCTTCATCGCCGAGCACCATGGGCATCGGAAACCCTTTCCAGCCCCCGTCCACCACGTGCAGACAGCTGTGACAGACCCCGCTGGCCACCATCCGCACCATGACTTCGTCCTGCTTCGGCCCTTCAAGATCCAGATCCTCCACGACCAGGGGCTTGAGGGGTTCCAACAGTACCGATGCCTGCATTTTCATGGCACACCTCCCGTGTGTTCGACGTACATCTCGCAATCGGTCCATCAGGCTAACGTGAAATGAAAGCTTGCCCGCCCACCAACGTCCCCATTCCCTTGATGAAAAGCCAGAAAACGGGGAGACGTGAGACGGGAGAAGACGTCCTTGCCCGATTGATTCTTCCTCAATGCCACCGGCAAGAAATGAATCCGCACCGTGCGATCACATCCTCTACCGTCTCACCTCTACCGTCTCACCGCATTTAGGGCATTCACGGAATCTCCCGTCTAACGTCTTCCCTCTACCCGCCTTCAGGGCACTTATATCCTCTCCCCTCTTACGTCTAACGTCTTCCCGCATTTCGAGGATGGGCGCGTTCAAGCCCGCGCGTGGTGAGACTCCGCGGGCGCCTGGTAGGCCACGTCGATTTCGGGCGTCTCCAGGTGTGTCTCGCCCTGCAATCTGGATGTAAGACAGGCGTCGAGAATACCGCAGACGATTAGCGTCCGTTCAGGCGGGTACGGAGCCGCGCCGCTTTCGATCATTTCCACGATCTTGTGGACCAGGCAGGCCGAATAGGTGACATTGGGCGTTGGCGACAGGAGAAACTGCGTGGATGCCGGCGCGTCGGTTCCGTCCACCCGCGCGGCAAAGCAGTAATCGCGCACGGCCCCGTTCAGCATGAGAAGCGTCGCCCTCATGCCGTCCCGGTACTCGATAAAGTAGGCCGCGGGATTCTTCGCGAGACCCGGCAGCTCTCCGGCGCTCAGGAGGTCCCGCGTGCGGCCGTCTTCTTCGGGAAGGCCGCATGGCGTATCGCTTCGCGAAAGAGCCGCTTCCAGCAGTTCCCGGGACCACCGGCCCTCCTCACCCGCCTGCCAGACGGCGTCGCCCTCGATCATCTGCACGGACCTGACGCCGGTTTCCCCGCCCCGCCTGCGTTCGACCATGCATTGCATGGCTTCGAGTGCATGGTAGTCCATCGCATCGGAGCCGCCCACCCCCACCATCAGGGCCTCCTGAATGCCGCAGTCCAGCGGCAACTCCAGGTCCGGCAACCGATAGCTCACGGGCAGCGACGACCCCGCCAGAAGCGGAAACCCGAGTCGGCGGGAGTCAGCCACCATCTCGCGGGCTTTCCCAAAGCTGTAGGAGAGGTGTTTGTCGTTAAATACCGGCACGGCAACGCCGTCCTGCTCGAAGACCCTGACGCACTCCTTGAAGAATTCATACCGCGGATAGAGTTTCTGCCCCTTGTCGTTACTCGGGTATTCGCCGTGCTCCCCAATGATCAACACCGCATCCACGGCCAGCCGGTCGGTGCCGCAGCGAAGTGCCCGGGATATGGTGTCGTATACGTCAAACCCGAATTCCCTTGCGCGGTCCCGGCTCTGGTCACCCTCCGGCCTCTGGTCCACGTAGAGCGATACGATTTGCATGTTCGGCCGCCGCCACCGCCCTTCATACGGGTACCCGACCTCGAACCGGTCCGCGATATGCTGCGCGTGGGAGAGGTAGCGATAAATGGTGGCGATCACGGCGAGACGCCGCGGCGCGGCATCCGGCGTACCCTGTTCTCCGCGGCGATCCATTCACGTTCTCCAGAAAGTCGATTCGGGATTGGGCCGATAGACCACGTTCAGATGCGGCGTCTGAACCCGTGCCTGATCCCGGTTCAGGCTTTCCACCCCGGCGGCCACGAGTCCCGTGGTGAGCAGGGTCCGCTCAACGGGGTACGTGGCGATACCCGTGAGGAACATCTGCTCCACGTTGTTGACCTGGGGCGAGAAGAAATTCGCCAGGGTCGTGTACGCGGGCGGCATGGGCAGGTACATCTGGGTGGAAAGTGGATGGCGCCGGTCCGGCAGGTGCGCCGCGAAATTGAAATCCCGGACGACGCCGTTGAGCAGAATCATTGTGGATACCAGACCGTCGCCATGTTCGTACTGGTAGGCGATGGGGTCGTCCTCGAGCGACTTCATCTCGTCCAGTGTGGGAAGCACATGGCTGAAACCCGCGCGAGGCTGCGCCAGCGTGTGGCTGCGCGCCAGGCAGGACTCGAAGAGTTCCCGCGACCAGACCCGATCATGGTGGGCTTTCCAGAAGCGTTCGCCCCGGAACGTGTCGAGCCACCGGACGCCCGTCTCGCCTCCCCGGCGCCGCTCCACCATGCATTGCAGCGTTTCCAGAGCGTGGAAATCGTAGCTGTCCACGCCGCCGTAACCGATGCACATGGCTTCGGTCACACGGGCGTCAAGCGGCATGTCGATGGAAGGCGTCCGCCACGTTACCGGGAGCGACGAGCCCGCCATAAAGGCGAAGCCCATCTCCCGTGAAACGTCGTACATCTCTTTCGCCCAGTCCCACCGCCACGACAGATGCTTGTCGTTGAAGACCGGCGCGCTCCTGCCCGACGTGCGGTAGACAGCCGCGATCTGCTTGAACAACTCGTACCGCGGATAGAGATGCTGACCCCTGTCGTTCGTACCGTATTGTCCGTGCTCGCCCACGAGAAGGACGCCATCCACGGCCAGGTCCGGCCCTCCACGGGTCAGGGCATCGCCCGCGGTGGGATAAATGACCATCCCGGGAAACCGGGCGGCCCGCTCGCCGCTCAAGTCGCCTTCCGGGCGCTGGTCCACGTACAGCGAGACCAGGTCCATGGGCGGGTGGTGATGCCGGCCGTTCCAGCCGTAACCCTCGAGAAAGCGGTCGCAGATGTGCTGGGCATGGGAGTACTTGCGATACTCGGTAACGACGGCGGCGATTTTCGGGCGTTCTGCCACGGTGGGACAGGTTCCTTTGA
The DNA here is from genome assembly GCA_965219995.1 of Candidatus Latescibacterota bacterium. Lineage (GTDB taxonomy): Bacteria > Latescibacterota > UBA2968 > UBA2968 > JAAXHE01. The sequence goes on along the minus strand of CBDCOX010000002.1, from coordinate 397,692 downwards.
GGGGTGGGGGTTTGTAGGACGAGGTCAATCCGCGGGTTCCGGCTCGAACTGGTCAACCCGGGCGGGCAGTTCGGGCACAAACTGGTATTCGGCGTCTGCTTTCTGCTTTTTCAATATGCCCACAATCTCCTTCCAGCAGGCGGCGAGGCCCACCGGACACCGGGGCATGTCGGGCTCGATCAACCTGTGCAGCTTTCCCAGATGATAACACGGAACCGCGGCGTACATATGATGTTCGATGTGGTAGTTCATATGCCAATAGAGAAACCGAAACAGCGGATTCAAGATTACGGTCCGGCTGTTCAGCCTGAAATCGGGCACGTTGTCCTGAAGGCCCACATGCTGCGTGTTGTTGCAGAGGAACAGCAGCCACCCGCCGTAGAACGGCGCCACCGTGATCAATACCGGAAGCATCCAGAGACCGAAATAGAGCGACACGCCCACAATCACCGCGTGCCCCGCCAGCAGGATGCGGGCCCAGTTGAACAGGCGCCGGCGCAGCGCGGGGTCCGATTCCGGAAACAGGACATGCTCCCACGGACCCTCCAACTTCCCGAAACACAAACGTACGACCCCTTTCAATCTGTTGTACAGACCCCATGGATTGACAACCGCGGCCTTGAGAAAGCTGCCGAGCGTAATCTCCACCGGAAGCACAACTTCCATATCGTCCGGCGGATGCAGGGTGAACCGGTGGTGCTTCGAGTGGCTGGTCCAGAAGAAGACGGGATTGTACCAGCCCAGGAAACTGAAGACTTTGAGGAACACCACGTTCAGCCACTTCGATCTGAACACCGTGCCGTGGCAGAACTCGTGAAACCCGTTCAGCAGAAATGCATAGCCGGTCCCGTGCAGGAACAGGGCCAGGATCAGGAAGGGCAATGCGAGGTGTTCGGATGCATACCAGGCAGACGCGCCCGTGAGAGCGAGCACCCCGAGGTGGCCAAGGGTCTGCAGGAATCCCTTGATGTCGCTGCGTCGATTCAGCGCGTTCAGCGTATCCCTGTCCACGGGACACCTGTACCAGTTGATCTTGCGTTTGTCCTTCGCGTCCATTCCACCATCCCTCGATCTCCAGAACACCTGGCCCTTGGTCGGCGGCGAGTTCATCCATCAATCCGCGGCGAAGTCATCGCTTGCTTGCCGCCACGCCGTTTCGCAACACGCCGATTCCCGAGATTTCGATTTCCACGCGATCACCCGGCTTCATGAACGTCCCCGTGGTCGCGCCCACTCCGGAAATGGTGCCGGTACTGATCAGGTCACCCGGCTCGAGGGTGATTATCGCCGAGATATACTCGATGATCATATCGACAGGGTATAACATCTGTCCCGTATTGTTGTTCTGTTTTCTTTCGCCGTTCACGTAGGTGCTGATCTCCAGCGACTGGGGGTCCCTGATCTCGTCCGACGTGACGATCCATGGCCCCTGGGGCCCGAACGTATCCAGCCATTTTCCGTTCAACCAGTCGAACCACTTGTCGCGTTCGCGACTGTCCGTACGCTCTTTGATCACGAGGTCCCGTTCGGACACGTCGTTCATAATCGTATAGCCGGCCACGTATTTCAGCGCGTCTTCCGCCTTGACCGCTTTTGCCTTTCTCCCCATCACCACGGCCAGTTCGCCCTCCCAGTCGATCGACCGGGCGACGGGAGGAATCAGGATGCGCTCTCCGGGGCCGATCACCGTCGTGGACGGCGGCTTCATGAAAACCCGCGGCGTTTCCCTGTCCTGGACGGCCATTTTTCCGCCGCCCTCTTCAATATGGTCCTGGTAGTTTCCCGCCAGGCAGAACACCTTTCGGGGATTCGGCACAGGCGCTTTGAGCCTTACGCTTCCGGCCGGATGACCAAGCCGTCCGTCGGCCGTACCTCCCAGCCGGTTTTCGGCAAATCGCGCGACCTGTTTCGCCGCGCGGAGCCCCGCCCCTCCCGCGTCGAGCAGACTGAGCATATCACCGAACAAACCGCGCGCCGCGCGCCCCTCGCCGGCGGCCAATTCCGCTTCCGAGGCCGCCAGATCGACCACGATTCCGCCATCCGCGACCACGGACCCCACAAAGCGTTCTCTTCCGATTCCATATGTAACGAGTTTCATGCTGCACCCCCTTTAAGTTCCTGTTATTTGCGCTCCGGCGAGACAACGGTCGTCCGAGGCCTACGATGTCTTAATTCAGCATGGGGCGCTTTCAACCCCGTTCTTCAGATACTCATGATTTTGACCTTGCAGTGAGACTTCAATGTAAAATGCGTGCATGTTGAGTCACGCTGATTGTCGCATACGGAAAGACATTGAAATCCCCCCACCGCATCAGCCGTCGCCTGCCCTTCGACAAGCTCAGGGAACCGGCTCGGCTTCTGCGACTCCCCCTCAAGGGGGGAGTAATTGAACCGTCAAACGGGCTCACGCCTTCATTTCCACCTGTCTGGTTGAACAGAATCGAGGACGTTCTTCCGGTTTTCCAGACCTTATCCTGTCTATCCTGTCCATCCATGTTTGTTCCGGCCTTTGAATGAATCGGGCTGATAGCTGGAAGCATGCAGCCGATCCAACGTATCAATCCGTGGGATACGACAGCGGAAACGTTGGCGCATCCTTCTGATGCGGCGTGCGCCCGGCGATCTCCATCGCGTGGTATTCCTCGATGAACTCCGCCAGATTCCCGCTGGCTTCCTCGAAAACAACCCTGCCCTTCTCCGCGGTGGCCTTCTCCGCCTCGCCCATCACTCCGCTGTCCGTATACTGGCTGGTCCACTCGATCAGTCCCATCGCTCCCTTGGCGAACAGATCCGTCCAGACGTACTTCGACCCCAGTTTGTTCGTTTTGGCGATTTCGCTCCTGATCCGGTCCTTGCGCACGCTTTCGGGCGCAAGGTACAACATCATTGACGTTTCCAGTTCGCCCGCGTGGGCGCAGCCACCTGGGAAGACGCTCTCCCGCCACTCCTTGTCGAAGTCCGGATTCACCTTCAGCAACTGCCACCAGGAGCAGAACACGCAACTCGCGTCCGTTTCGACGATCGTGCGCCTGGCTACCATATCGACCAGGTTGTGGTTGGATCCGTGGCCGTTCACCAGGATCATCTTCTTGAAACCATGATAGGCCAGGCTCTTGCAGATATCCAGAACGTACTGTATGAAATGTTCGAAGTGAATATTCAACGAACCCGGAAAGTCCATGACGTGATGGACGTAGCCGTAGCTGACCGGCGGCAATACCAGGCTCAGGTCGGGCTTCCTTCTCGCGGCCTCGGTCGCCACCGCGTCGGCGCAGAGATGATCGACCTTCAGAGGCAGATGGTGTCCGTGCTGTTCGACCGAGCCCGTTGGTATGATGGGGATCTTGCCCATCGCCACGGCTTCGTTTACCTCGGGCCAGGTCAACTCGTCGAAACGGTAAATTTCCCTTACGGATGGCATTGGAATCCTCCGCCGTTCACCTGCCGATGATATACCGGTAGGGATCCACCTCGTCCCTGAGGATGCGCAGTTCGTCCTCTTCAGGCACCGCTGTTTCGCCCGCATCGGGTGACAGCGACAGCTCGAATCCGGTGTTTTCCTGAACCGTGTCGAAGGTTACCCCGGGATGTAGACTCTCCACCTGCATCCGGCAGCTTTCGGGATCATACCCCATCACGGCCAGGTCCGTGATCACCTTGTACGGCCCCCCTCCCTGCGGCAACCCCGCCTCCTCGCGGGCGCCGGGACCCGTCAGGAAGCCGGGCGTAGTCAGGAAATCCAGCCGTTCCACGAACCTCCGCCGGTCATGCTGCGTCATGACCATTGTGCGCCAGCAAAGACTGGCGAAGTCGTTTCCCCCGCCACTGCCCGGAAACCGTACTTTGGGACGCCCGTGATCCCCGATCACCGTTGAGTTCAGGTTGCCGAACGGATCGATCTGAGCCCCGCCCAGGAACGCGTAGTCCACCATCCCGCGCTGGCACGCCTCCATGACGTCGCCCATACTGGTTGCCATCTGGGCCTGATAAAACGTCCTGGAATCCCCGACCGAAATCGGCATGGACGGCAACAGCGGCGCGAGGCCGCCTGCTTCGAACGCGACCAGCAGATGCGGGGCATGCCGTTTCTGCGCAAGCATCGCAGTGGCGCACGGCGCTCCGGTTCCGACGCCCACCGCGGCGCCGTCCTCCAGCATTCTGGATGCCGTGCAGATCGCCAGTTCGGTGGCGCTGTAATCGGGCATGCCCTTCTCCTCCCGGCCGCGTTGGCGAGTGTGAATGTCGGGTTCGACAGCCGGAACGCGCGACGGCGCATTCCATCAGGACCCCGGGTGCAACTCCAGATCCCGCAGTTCCTTCAGGCGTTCGGCCCCACCGCACAGCTGTACATACTGCTCAAAGCGCTCCACCCCGTAGATGTATTTCTGCAAAAAGGCTTCGAACCTGTCTTCATCCCGTTCGACGTCGAGCCATTCGGTGAGGTGGTCCTCATCCGAGAAATACGCGCCCGCCATGTTTCCCGGGTACGAACCGAACGGCACCTCGCAGACCGCATCCACGCAGAACGCGGGAATCACCGTGGCCTCCGGCGTCTGCCGGATCTCTTCCGTGCCGACGAGTCGCTCGGTTGTGACGACCAGCCGTCTGGAGGCGCGCGCGAGGTCGAAATCCGCCACCGAAATCCCGCGAATCCGGCAATTCCCGCAGGGATCGCTTTCGTGCACGTGGATAAACGAGACGTCGGGATACAGCGCGGGCACGGCCAGGAGCCTGCGTCCCGTGAACGGACAGGCGATCTCCTTCGCCGCGCTGCGTTTGAAGGTGTCCGTGCCCAGCAGGCTCCGCATGGGCATAAAGGGCACACCCGCGGCCGCCGCCCGGAAGCGCGCCGCCAGCGCAAAATTAGACCACTCGCACACGGTGACCTCGCCGCTTTGCATCGTCCGCCTGGCCTGCGGCGACAACCCCCTCGCTTCCAGTCCGACGATATAGGCCGCATCCACCCGTGAGAGCAGCTTGCGGCCGCTTCGATTCCCCGCTGCCAGGATTTCGAAGTCGTGGGTAGTCGTATGACCGGCAAAACCCAGATTCTGCCGGCCCTGCCGAAGGATCTCGTGCATGCACGCGGTCGAAATCCGGTTTGCGCCGAACCCGCCGGATGCGACATAGTCCCCGTCTCTCACGAATTGTGCAACCGCGTCCCGGACGGACGTCACTTTGTCTTCGAAGGCCGCACGCTTCTTCCGGAAGACCTGTCGCGCCGCCTCGGGATCCGGATCTGTAAACAGCGGACCCGAACCGGATGCCAGATCAGCCATGGGTCACACCCTCTTCCGCCTCCAGAACCTCCGTCAATCTCAGCAGGGTCCGGTCCCGAAGTTGTATGAACCGCCCCAGGTCGGCGTCGGTATAGCGGTAAAACCCCGCGCCCGACTTCGCGCCGAGCTTCCCGGCCCTGACAAGCGCGTGCAACGCCTCGGGCGCCTCCCGATCCGCGCTCAAGCTGGCGAACAGATAGCTGCTGATGGCATGAAACACATCGAGTCCGCCCAGATCGGCTGTCCGAAGCGGGCCAAGGAAACTGTAGCGAAGGCCGGGACCCGCGGTCATCGCCGTATCGATGTCCTCGGCGGAAGCCACGCCTTCCTGCAGCAGATGCAACGCCTCCCGAACCACGGCGAACTGCAGGCGATTCCCCACGAACCCGGGAATGTCCCGCCGCACCGTGATCGGCTTTTTGTTCAGCCTGATCGCGACCGCCTTCAGGTGTTCGGACGTTTCGTCGGAGGTCGTGTCGGCGCGGATCACTTCCACCAGGGGAATCAGATGCGGCGGGTTCCAGAAGTGCATACCCCCCACCCGGTCCGGACGACCGGTCGCACCGGCAATGGCGGTCACCGACAGGCCCGACGTATTGGTGGCCAGAACGGTGTCAGGCGGACAGAGTCTGTCGAATGCCGAGAACAACCCCTGCTTCAACGCCAGGTCTTCGGTCGCCGCCTCCAGCAGAAAATCCGACCCGTCACACGCTTCGGCCAGGTCCGTAGTCGTTGTCACGCGCGATACCGACGCATCCGCGTCGCGGGAGCGCAGCAGGCCGGCCCCGACCAGCGCCTCCTGACCCAGCCGCAGGCGCGCCATGGCCCGATCCAGCAGCGCATCGCTCAGGTCGACGAGATGGACGCGACATCCCGTCCGGGCGAACATGCCGGCGATGCCGGCGCCCATGGTTCCCGCCCCGACGACCGCGACGGCAGAAATGCCAAGCGAATCCATTTGCCCAATCTCTTCCAGCCGGCATCGACCGTTTCCTGAAGGGGTCGAATCCGACTATACCGCCGTCCAGCCGCCGTCTACCAGCAGCGTATGCCCCGTGATCAGGTCCGCGGCCGGGCTCGCCAGGAAGACCACGGCACCCACGACGTCTTCGGGCCGCCCGACCCGCCCGAGCGGGATCCGCTTCAACAGATCCTCACGGAGCGCCGGGTCGTCGAAGGTGGACTGCGTGAGCGGCGTCAGGATAAACGTGGGGCCCACGGCGTTTACGGTGATTCCGTGCGGGGCCCACTCGAGCGCCAACACCCGGGTCAGATTCACAACCCCGGCTTTGCTGGAACAATAGGCCGCGCGGCGATAGTATCCGATCACGCCGTTCTGTGAAGCCATATTGACGATCTTGCCGCCTCCGGCGTTCACCATCCGCCGCCCGACGCGCTGGGACATGAAGAACAGGCCCTTCAGATTCACGTCCATCACGCCGTCCCAGTCCGCCTCGTCGACGTCCAGCGCGACTCTGGGGATATTCACGCCGGCATTGTTCACGAGCACGTCGATCCGCCCCATCTCCTTCACGGCTCTCTCAACGGCAAGTTCAATGCTCTCCAGGTCCGGCAGACGCAGGGGTACCGGCAGCGCCCGCCGTTCCAGACCCTCGATTTCGGCGCAGACGCCCGCCAGGTCACCGGTCTTTTCCGGCAGCTCACACGGCACACAGTGCGCGCCCGCCTCGGCTGCCGCGACGGCCACGGCCCGGCCGATGCCGGAGCCCGCGCCCGTCACCATAACGATCTTGTCTTCCAGGCGCATGCTGGGCAACACGATTCAACCGCCTCCATTGGCCGGCTCCGCGTCCTCCGTCCCTTCGAACGCCGACTTCAGCTTCCACCGGACGCGAAACTGCTCCCTGTCGACCTCCGCCTGCTCGAGCGGCGCGGTTACGACCGACTGCAGATTGGCGGTGATTTCTTCATTGTCCAGCCGAAAACGCTTCAGTTCTCCGCTCGCCTGCATCGCCGCCTGGTCGCTAAAGTTGTCCGAATCGGGGTCCTCACTGTTTCCGAGAGACTGAAGACTCCAGGATCGAAGTGGATCGGCGAGTTCCACCACCATCGTATAGGCCGACCCACCCTCGACGCGGAACAGACCGTCGTCGCCCGGGACGGACCGCGTGGTATGCAGGGCCTGTGTGCCCGGCGCCGAACCTCCCACCGGAAACAGGCGGCCCCCCCGATCGATCACGTGCACCTCGCCCCAGGGTACGTCCAGCCGCCCGTATGTCGTCATCAGGTGCTCGACGGCCATTCTCAGCGCCTCGAGGGCAAGTTTCTCCATAACCCGCACCTGGTTCAATTGTTCGGGAGGTACACCCGAAAACAGCTCGATGAACCTGGACTTCCAGATGGAGAACAGGAGTGTCGCACGGCTGTCGACCGACGCGCGGTTGTCCCAGCCGCGCAGCAGCTCCACGGCAAGGGCCAACTGCCTGTCCGGGTCGTAGATGTCCCACCACGTTCGATTGTACGCCCTGAGGATGAAGCCCTTCAGTTCCTCCGCCGCGATCAGATAGGAATCTCTGGCCAGTTCCTTCAACTGGCCCAGCGTCGCCTTCCGATTGGCCGACAGCCAGGTCAGCAGGCGCTGCCCGCGGTCGTCGAGCCCGCCCCAGCCCATGAAAGGCGGATAATCCACGGACTTGAGACCGCTGTCGTGCGTTACGAAGTTCGGCGCAACATTGCAGTTCTGCAGGAAATCGGAGGGGGGATTCAGGATTCGCGGGAGTCGCTCGTACCCCACTATCCTCCGCCATTCCGTATCGGGAACCCAACCGGGAACGGGGCTTCTCCAGTCGAATTCTTCCGCTCGTACCGGACTGCGCGCGCTGTAAACATATAACATGCGGCCTTCGACGTCCCCGTAAAGGACGTGGAACATGGGCAACTGAAGCATTCGCAACGCACGTTCGAACGCATCCGGGTCGCCTGCCCGATTGATCCTATGGAACTGCCCGATGGCATTGACGACCTCCCCGGCGCTGCATCGCCCCGCATAGGCCCGGTCGTCTACAGCCTTGTAGACCGGCCCATGGTGCGAATAGAGCAACTCGCGCTCGACTTCACGGACTCCCCGGGGCTCCCTGACCCGGATGCGCACGCGTTGAGTCGACATGCGCCTCATTTCCTTTTCGAACACATACCGTCTACGGTTTGACGGATCCAGTTTCAGTTCATACAGATCGAACACGTCCGCGTCGTTCGCCGCCAGCGACCACGCCATGCGGCGGTTGTGGCCTGCCAGAATGACCGGGAGGCCGAACACGGTCACGCCCGCGACGTTCAGCCCTTCCCGGCTGACAAGGTGCGCCTCGTAAGGTTGAAAGGGAGCGCGCCACGGGAGGTGCACGTCCATCACGAAGACAGGGTTTCCGGAGGCGGTTCGCGAACCTCCCAATACCCACATGTTCGAGGTGGCGCGACGGGCTCCGAGCATCGGCGTCAGGCCCGCATCCTGCAATTCGAGCGTTCCCGCCCGCTCCGCAAACAACATGATCACCCACCGGGACAGCGCCACGATGTCCGTACCGCCCACGGAGGTTACCCAGTCGGGCAACCCCTCCCTGTAGACGTCGATGTAGTGGTTTACGCCGTCGGCAAATGCGCGAATCAGATCCCGAGTTTCGGGGGGCAGCGCGCCGTATCGTGCGACGGCCACGTCCCGGACCCGCCAGAGCAACGCCCGCTCGTCGCTTTCCAAATGACCGGCGCCGAGTACTTCCGACGCCGTACCCGACGCCGCCCGGTAATTCAGCAACATCGGAACCAGGTGATCCTGGGCCTGCGCATAGCCGAATCCGAACGCGACGTCGACGTCTCGAAGGCCGTAAATGTGAGGCACGCCGTAGCGATCCCTCAAAATCCGCGCCGTGCCCTCAGGCGGGCTGAACAGCGAATCGCCGTACTTCGCCAGAAGCACGTCCAGCGGCACCTCGGCAAGAAGCATCGCTGCACTATCCTGAAAGGCAGACGGAGGCGCCGTATCCGCGGCTGCGACCGGGAAGGCGCAAACCATCACGACGCCAACGACGATCAGAATCCGCGACGTCGCGCACCGGGAGAACGTTACGCCGCATGCGCATCGTGAGCACGTAGGCAGAATCCGTCCGGGTTCGCGTGAGGTGATGTCGCCCGATCGCATCTCTGAAATTCCGGTTCCCGATATTGATTCACTCGAAACATGGACCAGCGGTAGACTCAAACGGCTGCCGAAAGGCCGCAGTTCACCGAACACGGCATCACCCTCGCCGCAACACGCGGCCGCCTCTCTTGCCCGTCGTCTTTCCATCTGAAATCGCCGCGACGCCGTTGACGAAGAGCCAGCGAACCCCTTCTGAATAGCGACAAGGATTCTGAATCGTGGCCAGATCGCGCATCCCTTCGGAATCGAACAGGACCAGATCGGCCCGTTTTCCTTCCCGAAGCAGACCGCGGTCTCCAAACCCCATCCGATCGGCCGGAAACCGGGTGAGCTTCTCCACCAGACGCTCGAGAGAGAGCACGCCCCGTTCACGGACGAGCGTTCGAATCAGGTACGCCATGCCCCCATAGCAGCGGGGATGCTCCCTTTCCTCTGCAAGCGGACCCGTATTGGCCATGGCGAGCCCATCCGATCCCACGCCGCAATGCGTCCCCCGGGCGAGACAGTCGATGTCCGGGTCGGCCTTGTCCTCGCCGTAGAAACTCACGGCGCCGTTCTCTTCAATCAGAATGTCGCAGACGGCATCGAACGGATGGGCGCCGCGAAGCCGGCCGATTTCAGCGAAGCTCTTGCCCGTCAGCGAGGCGTTAACCGCGCAGTTTCCGAGCCAGAGCTTTTTCCAGAGCCCCTGTTGCATCAAACCCGTCTTGGTGCTCCCGCCGAGTTCCGATCCGCTTTCCCGGATCTCACGCCACATGCGCCTTCGCTGTAAAGGCGTCGACAATCGTCCCACCATCCGTCCGTTCCCGCCCTCCAGAGCCCACGGCGGCAGCAGGGACTTCAATGACGTGGATCCCGTCGCATAGAATTCCGTCTCCGCCGTCACGTCCTGACCTTCCGCGCGCGCGCGGCTGATGCGTTCGAGCAGACGCGGCGCGCTGCCCGTGGCCGGAGGACAGGGCGTAATATGCGATGCGTGAACGGGAACGCCGGCCTCTCTCCCGATCGTAATCGCCTCCTCCAGCGCTTCCATGATGGACGCCGTGTAGTTGCGCATATGTGTGGCGTAAATTCCGCCGTAGGGCGCCGTTACGGCCGCCAGCGCGATGATTTCGTCCGTCGTCGCGCTGCTTCCCGGCATATAGGTGAGCCCGGTGGAGATCCCCAGCGCGCCTTCGGCCATCTGAACGTCGACGAGACGCTTCATCTCCTGCAGCTGATCGGGTCTGGGCGGCCGCACGGATTGGCCCATGACCGTATGCCGTACCGAGCCATGCCCCACGAGGTACGCTGCGTTGATGGCCACGCCCTGCCGCTCCAGCGTCTCGAAATACCCGGCCGCGGATGTCCAGTCCGCCGCGATTTCCGACCTGAGCCGACTGGAATCCAACGGGCCGAAATAGCATCCGTTGCGCCCTGCCGGAAATGCCGATATGCCGCAGTTCCCGCAAACGTGGGTGGTCACGCCCTGGTAGAGCGCGCTCTCGCCCCGCCCGTCGATCAGCAGGCTGTAGTCCGAGTGGGTGTGGATGTCGATGAATCCGGGCGCCGCAGTCAACCCGGATCCGTCGATCTCCACCCTGGAGGGGCCGGACGCGCCGCCGACGGCGGCAATCGCATCCCCTTCGATCCCGACATCGCCCAAAAAGGCGGCCGCACCCGTTCCATCGATGATGCTGGCATTTCTGATCAGGACGTCAAACATTGCGGTTGCGATTCCTGAATCCGATCGAACGACGGGGCTCCAAACCGGGCTTTATTGTTCAAGGCGCAGGGGCAACCCGGAACGGCCGCTCCGTCAATAGGGGTCTCCCACGCGCCACCGATGTTTTTCCACGCCTTCCATGTCCAGTTCGACCCCGAGTCCGGGCCCTTCGGGCACCACCAGGCAGCCCGCTTCGATCTTCAGGGGTTCCACCAGAATCTCATCCCGCCATTCGATACCGGTGACGAATTCCATCGGCGCTTCATTCGGGATGGACGCCAGCAGATGCGCCGCTGCCAGAATACCCACGGGCCCCTTCGTGTTGTGAAAGGATATCGGAACGTGATAGGTATCGGCGATCGCCGCGATCTTCTTCACCTCCGTAATTCCTCCCGCGTAGATGAGGTCCGGCTGTGCGATATCGATTCCGTCCAACTCCAGCAGTTGCCGGTATTGCGTCTTGGTGTTCAGCCGCTCGCTGCCCATGATCGGTATGCTCGTCTGCGATCTCACCTTTGGGTACGCAGCCAGATCTTCGGGGGGAACCGGGTCTTCAAAACAGTACAGGTCATACGGTTCCAGCGCACGCGCCAGCCGTACCGCCCCGCCAACGGTAAAACGGCCGTGGCAGTCCACCAGCAGATCGACGTCCGGCCCCACAGCCTCTCTCGCGGCCGCAAAATGCGCCGCCGTTTCTGAGGGCGCGCCATCGTCCAGGTAGAACTCGAACGGGCGACCGGTATTCGAACGCGCGCCCGTCTTCAATGCCCTGTAGCCCCGGTCGACCCAGAACCTGGCGCGCTTCGCCGATTCTTCGGGGGTGGCGCCGCCGAAGTGGGTATACACACGGACTGTGTCCCGGAATCTTCCTCCCAGCAGTTCCACCAGGGGCAGATTGGCCGCCTTGCCCTTCAGGTCCCACAGCGCCTGGTCGATTCCGCTCAGTGCGCTCATCCAGACGGGACCCACCATTCGCCAGATTCCGCTGAGTGAGGAAATCCGATAAATCTTGTGCCACAGATACTCGATCCGCGATACATCCTCGCCGACGAGTTCCTGTTTCATATGTTCCAGCGCCGCAGCCACCACGGGTTCTTTTTGCGAGTAGGTGGCTTCGCCCAGCCCCACCGGTCCCTCGTCCGTATGGACCCGAACGATCGTCCACTTCCGCCCGGGAGAGTCGATCATAATGGAGTCGATGTCACGGATCTTCATTCCGATGCCTCCACCTGTTCGCAGGAGGCGACAAACTCCGAAGAGGTCGTGGTGAATCCGATCAGGTGCTCGAACTGGCGAAGCATCATGCGATTCACCCACCCGCCCTCGGGCAGGCTGTCGTCCAGCGTATCGGGAAATTCGATCTCGCCCGGCGGATTGGAACAGTCACGGAGGAGGATGACACGGTAGTTATGGCCCATCGCCTCCGCGCACGTGTAGTGCAGGCACGCCCGCCGGCTGTAGCCCACCACGAACAGATTCTCGATACCCCAGGAGCGGAGTCTCTGATCGAGAAACGTATCGCGGAACCCGCTCCACATCCACTTGGGAAAATTCGGCTCGCCGGGGCGCGGCGCCACGCAATCCACGTAGACCGGTTCGTAATCCGGCCTCTTGGTCCAGCTTTCCATCACGTCGCCGTTAGGCACCTTGGTCCTGCTCCACAACTGACCCGCAATGCAACCGGGATCGGCCACCAGCCTCAGATCGTTGTGGACATACGCCACTTTCATCTTTATGGCCCTGGCCGCCTCCAGGGCCGGCGCAATGTAATCCCGGGTGGTCGGATGCGGCCTGCGTTCGCCCTCGAACGAATAGGCGCCGTCCACGTCCACAAGCAGAAAGCAGGAGCTTTCAAGCGGCAGCTTCAAATCCTCGTACCCGTAATCGTAACCGCCGGGGTAATCCTTATAATAACGTACCGGTACCTCGATGCTTGTCATGAGTGTCACCTCCTAACAGCCCGTTGGAAAAGTCCATCCGGGCTACGTCCGGGGTCGGCCCACGCGCCGCCGGCAAAACCGGAAGCTCACCTTTCGCGGCGACGGCAGCCGCCTTCCGTTCGGCTGCCGTCAATTCAGCAGTACCCGCACGGTCTTGATTTCAAACGGGGCGAATGGGATGGTATCCCGATCCAGGTCGCGCACACGCCGCTCCATCAGGTCGGTTTCGCGAACCGAGACGACGTCACGGCAGGAAACCAGGCGGGCTTCACAGTTTCTGCCGACGGTTTCGTACGCGCGCAGAATCAGTCCTTCGCCGTCTTCGGCCCGCTTGATCGTCGTGCATACGATTCCGGGGCCGTCGAGGGAGATAAATTGCATCCGGTCCGGCAACGACTTTCCGGAAACCGTGTCGTACACGACCCGGGCGCTCAGCCGCTGGCCCAGGTTCCAGCCGTCGCGGAAAGCGTTTCCCCGCGCGAAGTCTCCACGGTATCCCCTGATGGAGTAACCGCATGCCACGTCATCCGGAAACGAGCGCCAGATGACATTGTATGAATACGATGCGGGATCGAGGCCTGAATGCAAAACGTCGCCACGGACTTCACCGGGACCGAACTGAAACGCCTTCCGGTCCGAGGCCAGCACGAAGCCCGTGTCCGGTCCTTCCACGGCCACCCATCCCTGGCAGACCCGCCTGACTTCGGATGAATCATCCCCTTGCTCGTCTTGCTCGAGCAACTGTTGTCCGTGCGGCGTTCCGTACCGGATGGTATCACCGGCGGCCGGGAAGACCATCTGCACCCGCACCGGCTTCGCATCGCGCCATTGGAGCCGGAGGTCCACGTCCACACGGTCCGGTTCGCCGTAAAGCCGGTACCTGATCTCACAGGGAGACGACAGCAGCTTCCCGGCGACCAGCACCGTTGCCCGGACCTCGCCGCTTTCTTCGAGATCGACGCGTTCGACGGCCATCTCGAACCGCCTTCCCGTCACCGCGCATCCGTCGGTCAGCGCCTCCTCCGTCCCGGCAAGATGAATGCCGTCAACCAGCAATGCACCGGTGGCTCGGTCCGACACCCGCACCCAACCGGTGATTTCGTCGACTTCGAGGTCGATGGATGCCGTCCTGAACCGGCGGCCGATTCGCACACCCCCATATGCTTGGGACACGCGGTCTTCGACGTCCTCCAGAACGAAGGAAGGCTCCGGGAATTCAGGCGCCATCTGTCCCGGCGCCATCATCTCCGGCGGCTGAATGCCAACGAGCGGCTGCGTTTCCGTAACACCCGGAATCAGATAGTACGTTGTGTAGCCGTTGGCCGGAACCTCCCGCGCCGCGAAGACCAGGCGTATCTCGGCCGTCTCCGTCTGCCTTCCCGCCAGTTCCTGGAACGGCACCGGACGCCCGGAAGCATCCACCAGCCTGTACGTTTCGTAACGGGCAAAGTCAGTCGCCTCCACTTCACCGTAAAACGTGACGTGCGCTTCCACCAGGTCGGTGCGCGGCCAGGATAACGGATTGAACACCACAATGGGCAATCTGCCGTCCGGACCGTCGCGGGGAATGATCCGCTCTGCGATCACCCCCTCTGCGTTCCGTGAAATACGACCCGCCGTGTCGATGACGCCCTGCTGGTCGCTCCGCCTCCGTTCCAGCCCCTCCTTCGCCGCCGCGCCGTTGAAGCGGTACGACGTTGCCTCGAGTTGACGCAGCCAGGCCGCCTTCAGAGCCTTTCCGGGATATTCCGACTCAAGAAACGTCTCCGCGATTGCCGCCATCTGCTCCGCCCGCAGCAGCCCGCGGACGGCTGGATCGTTCAGCGGCGCCGTTTCGGGAAACACCGGCTCCGGATGCGGTCCTCCGGGCGAATTCTGCCGGCGCACCTCTGTGAGCTGTGCCATTGTCCGGGATTGCGGGAGAATGCCCGAGGGGGTCTCCAACTTAAGCTCGACGTCCTGTTCTTCCGCCCACGCTTCAAGCTGCGCCAGCGTTTCTTCGTTGGGCTGAACCATCAGCCCGCCCCAGTGCAGCGCCAACCCGCCATTATGCGTTTCACGCCAGCCGGCAATGGCGTCGTTTGCGGCCCGCCTGGACTGCGGCGTTCCCCGACTGGCTTCCCAGAGCAGGTGTCCGCCGCCCAGAGCGTCCCAACAGATCACCCGCGATCCGTCCGGCCCCGGCCAGCGGCACAGGACGTCTTGATTCCGCCCGTTGCCCAGGAGGACGACGAGTTCGACACCACACTTGACGGCAACCTGAACGTATTGCGAAGTTGTGCCCCGCCCGTCACCCAGATTCACAACGGTCGGGTCGACGCCAAGCGTATCACGAACGAAGGACTTTCCGTAGAGCAGATTCCGAACCAGGTCTTCGCCCGCGGACAGCCGGTGATCCATCTGGGTCCAGCCGGCGCCCAACTCCAGGCGGCCCTCGGAAACCGCGCCCCGGACCCGATCCGCGGCGTCGGGATGCTTCTCAAGAAAAGCGCTTAGATGAACCGGATTTTCAATAAGGAACCTGAAGTCGTCCCTGGCCTCCAACAATCGCAGAACCCGTGCGATAATCTGCGCGCCGCGAGACAGACACGCCTCTTTGTCTCCCAACCCAAAGAGCGTCAATCGCGAAAACGGAACGACGTATATTGCCTCTTTCGACATGGAGAATTCGACGATGTTTCCGTTCGGTGGTCTTGCGGTACCGGACCTCTATGATCGGCCGACGTATGATACGAATCGGCCAATGGCGTGTAAAGCGAAATCTCCCTTTCTCACGGCATCCCCTCAGAGGGCTATAGGGCTTGACGCTCCCCTTCCGCCCGGCTATCTTGAACCGCGGATTCATCCCGTCTCGCTGCGGCCGTTCGACTATCCCCCCAGCTTGACAAGCACCAGCCCCAAAACCACCGCGGCAATGCCCACACCTTTATACCACCCGAACCGTTCGCCGAGTAAAAGCACTCCCAGCAGGGCGCCGATGACTACCGAAAATTCCCTGACGGCCAGAACATAGCTGACTTTTCCGATGCGCATCGCATACAGAACGAGCAGGTAGGTCACCATCGAACCCGGCCCTGCCAGGAGCGCGTATTTCTTCATTCCGTGCCAGGTCCGGACAACCGCGGGCCGGTGCCGCAAGAGTACGTACGGAGAAAGGATCACCCCAGGAATTGCGAAAAGGAAGAAGACGTAATGCACGGGATGAACAAGCGATACGCCCAGCTTGTCCACGACGGAATAGACGGCGATCGATGCGCCTACGATGAGCGCATACGGTATGGAACGGCGGCGCTTTCGCGTACCCACTCCACCGAGTCCCAGCAGGATGATGCCGAGCAGGACGGTTACGATGCCCACAGCACCCGGGACCGTGAGCTTCTCGTCGATCAGCAACCACGCGCCCAGGGCCGTACCTCCCACACCCGTGCCGCGGGCAATCGGGTATACGACCGAAATCTCTCCATCTTCGTAGGCTTTGGCCAACATGAGGAAATACAGGGAATGCGTCAGACCGGTCGCCGCAATGAAGGGCCATCCGGCCTCGAGCGCGCCAGACCCAGGGGGCAAAAGAAAGACCGCCGGAAGGCACAGGACGGACGCAAACCACATACCCAGCCACAAGACACCCAGGTTTCCGGACGCCTTCCTGACCGCAAAATTCCAGGCGGCGTGAAGGACGGTGGAGATCATCACCAGAATGAAGGCCTGCAACGGCATCGTGTCGCCTCGGTGCGCCAGGTAACTTCAAGGGAAATTCAGGGCCCGTAGCCACTCACATCCCTGCGATCGTCCGTACGCACGCCATCCGTAACCCTGAGACAAAGGGACTCAATTCAAAACCCATCTTTAAGGACCCCCTTCATGCTGACCAGCGACTACGCCGATTTCGACGCCCATGAATACGAACGACGCCTGGCCAGGCTGCGGGATCTCATGTCGCGCAGTCGCCTGGACGCCGTCCTGATTACCACGGACACGAACCATCGCTACTTCAGCGGACACTGGACCCATCGCTGGGGGCACAAGTTCACCTCTCTCTTTGCCCTGCTTCCGCTCGAACGCGACCCGGTGCTCATTGTCCCGCCGCTGGAAACCGGAATGTGCGAGGAAGACGCCTGGATCCAGGACCTGCGCACGTATCAGCCGCCCATCCGCATCCGGGCGGGGGTCTCGCTCCTGACCGAAGTCATCCGCGAACTCGGCCTCCACAGCTCCCGCATCGGCGCCGAACTGGGCGGCGTCCTCTGGTCGCGAATGCCTTACGACGACTTCGGCCGGCTGAAGGACGAACTTCCCGGCGTACAATTCACGGATGCTTCGCAAACGCTCTGGAAAACCCGTTTCGCCAAGTCCCCCGCCGAGATCGCATACATTCGCGAGGCCGTGCGGATCACCGGCCAGGCCTACCGAACCCTGTTTGACACCGTCAGGCCCGGCATGACGGAAAGGGATCTGTATAGCCTGCTCTGTGTAGAGCACATGAAACGGGGGATGGACGCCCCGGGTTCGATCACTCTGGCCACGTACGTCCCCGGCAACGCGCGCAGCAGCAACCGCAGCCTGCGCCGGCACACCGACCGCGTCGTGACCGAAGGCGAGCTCATCGCCCACGATGCCGGCGGCGTGTACCGGGGTTACTGGTCGGACTACACGCGCATGTTCGCCGTGGGGCGGGCCGAACAGAAACACAAGGACGCGTACCGCGCCGTGTATGAGTGCCTGCAAGCGGCAAATGCCGCGGTCCGCCCCGGCATTCCGATATCCGACCTGGTTCGCGTTTCGAACGAAACGCTGGCGAGGGCGGGTTACGCAAAGCAGGCGCGGCAGGTCACCGGGATCGGACACGCCATCGGTCTGGACATCATCGAACCCCCGTTCATCGAATTCGAAGACAACACAGCTCTCGAGGAAGGCATGGTGCTCACCGTCGAACCTTCTCTCTATACGGACGGCGCGTATTTCATGCTCGAAGAAGATGTCGTCGTGACCGATACCGGATGCGAAATCCTGTCTGAACCCGCCCCCGGGGAATTGCCGGTCCTGTAGTTTCGCTCCGGTTTCCTGCGAAACACACGTAACCTGAATAATTCACGAAACCTTAACTAACAGGGATGGACAGGATGAACAGGATAAAGACCAGAAGCAGGACAAATGCTCACGACTCCGGGCCAAACTGATGGATCCTTGCCTCCGTGGGCTACGAAACATCACCCTGACCAATCAGTTTCGAAATTCTTGAAATGCCGTCGCATAATACTCCACTGAATTTATTGAAAAACAACCCGTTATACATCAAAATCTTGGGTGGTCGTGAATAGTTCACCTTAAGAGTTGAGTCCAGCCTTCGGACCGATTCAAAAAAAAGGGCGCATGGCGCCCCTTGTTCCCGTGTGATTTTTCCTGGATTCGCGGTCGCTGTCAGAACGACTGCAGGTCCTGTATCACCAGTCCCGAATACACTTTTGGATAAAAAAACGTGGACTTGGGAGGCATACGCTCGCCGGCCAGCACAACGTCGCGCAGTTGCTCCATGCCCGTGGGATTCAGAAAGAAACCCGCCCGATCGGGCGCCGCCCTCACCAGGTCCAGCACTTCGCTTTCGACCTTGACGAATTTCACCTTTTCACCTCTGGTCAATGTCTCAGGGTCCAGATCCAGTACCCTGCCCAGAACCAGTTGCAGCAAACCCGTATCCAGGCCCCGCCAGGCTTCCGAATGTCCCCCGTCATCCAGATCGGACGGCCGAACGCCGCGCTTCAATCTCAGATAGTGGACTTCGCCGCAGTTTCCATGGCAAAATCCGAACACGGTTCCGCCGGCGCCGCGCCGTCTCAGCTCCCCCAGTACCGACCGGGTATCCGGGAGGGGTGCCCGTTCGACGTCACAGAGTTTCGCCATACGGCTGACGAGGCCGGCGACTCCGCCGGGTCCCAGATCCACGACCACCCGGTGAATCGCATTGATGGCCATCCCCTCCGTATCGTCCATGTTCACGAGAGTCTGCATCCGGTACCCGTAGGGCCTGCCCTGCCACTGCCCGCCTTCGGCCGCTGCGCGTTCATCGCGGTAGACCACCGCGGTTTCGTATCGGTGATGGCCGTCGGCGATGAAGAACGGCCTGTCTTTCAGCGATCGGGCGACGCCGTCTACGGTCGCCCGATCGGTTACCCGCCAGAAGCGGTGTCCTACGCCATCATCCCCCGTGAACGCGAAAAGCGGTGCGTTTTCCAGGACCGGCGCCACGATATCCCCCACCCGGCCGTCGGGGTCGGAGTATAACGAAAAGATCTGGCCGAATGCAGCCCGGGTGTGCCGCATCAGCGCCAGCCGGTCCGCCTTCGGACCCGGCATCGTATTCTCGTGCGGCAGGATTGCGCCTTCTCCCAATGCATCCGCACGCACCAGCGCGACGATCCCCAGCCTTGTCTTCTTTGTTGTCCCATCGGGAGTACTGACGTGGAAATCCTGTGCGTACAGATAAATCCCTTCCTCCCGGTCCCGGACCAGGACACCCTGTTCAAGCCAGCTTCGATAAGTCTCCGCGGCACGGGTGTACCGGTTTTCGTCGACCGAGTCTCCTGTGTAGACCTCGCCCTGAATAATGCGTACGATGTTGTTGGGATGAGCGTTGTACAGCGCCCGTTGCATCGAGGTGTCGATAACATCGTAGGGCGGCGAGACCACGTCCCCAACGTCGCCTATCCTGTCGGTCGCGTATCGGATTCCGCGAAAGGCCCTTATTTCCGCCATCTTCCATCTCTCCGGAATCGGGTGGTACAGGTCAATCGACGCGGCTTTCCAGCGTGGGATATCCCAGTTCCCGGCCCGTCTCGTTCAACAGCGGCTTCCCCGCCAGAAACCGTCTCAGATTCTCGCAGAAGAAGTCGACCGTGCGTTGCGGGCGGTAGCTCGATACACCCGCCGAGTGGGTGGTGATGATCACGTTTTCCATTTCCCAGAGCGGGCTGGTCTCCGGCAGCGGCTCGGTCTCGAAGACGTCCAGGCCCGCGCCGGCGATCTCACCGGACATCAGCGCATCGATCAGCGCCGCCTCGTCGACGATCGGGCCTCGTGCCGTATTGACCAGGAAGGCCGAATTCTTCATCATGCGAAACGCACGCGCATCGATCAGCCTCTCGGTCTGCGGCGTACAGGGACAAGCGATAAACACGACGTCGGATTCCGCCAGCAATGCTTCCAGCCGATCCGTTCCCCACAGCGCCTCCACGTAATCGGGCACTTCCGACTGCTGCACGTCAACTGCGAGAATTCGCATATCGAATCCCGTGGCCAGCCGGGCGTACCGCCGCCCGATTCCGCCGAATCCCACGATCCCGGCCGTGGCCCCGTACAGATCCCGGATCGGCGCGCCCTTCCATTCGTGCGCAAGCTGATTTCGCACGGTTACGTGCAGGCCCCGGAACAGGGCCGACGTCAGCGCCCAGGCGTGTTCCGCCACCTGAAGGGCGTGCAACCCGCTGGCGTTGCTCAACCTGAAATCGGCCTCCCGGACGCCGGGTATGTCCATTAACATGTCCATGCCCGCGCTGGTGGTCTGGATCCAACTGACCTGCCGGGCCGCGCGGATGATCTCCTCCGTATACATGCCGAATATCACGTCGGCGTCTCCCACGACCGCGGGGGCTTCATCCATCGCCGCCATCACGACTTCCGCCCCGGGCGCGGCCTGGCGCACTTGCTCACACAACGCTTCGTTCACCGGCGGACACAGGACAATCTTCATGGTTGAACCTGCCTTCCCGAAATTGTACACGGCGTGTCGTACGACTGCGCCCGTTCAAACCCAGGCGCTCCTTGACAAAACCCCGTCCGCTGTTTAACATACCCGTCTTCCGGATCCCCCGCACCCTCTGGAACCCAATGACGAAACCCATCCGCAATCCCCTCGTTTTGCCCGTCTACGTTCCGTCGCTGCTGTTGATGTTCGGCAACGGAATGCTCATTCCCATCCTTCCGCTCTATGCAAAGACCTTCGGTGCGTCGTACGGCCTCATCGGCGGCGTCCTGGCCGCCGAAGGCGTGGGCAGGCTGGTCGCCGCGCTGCCTGCAGGGTTTCTGCTCGGGAACTTCGGTCGGAAGCCCGTGATGGTTCTTGGCGTAAGCTGCGTCGCCTTGTCCACGCTCGCGCTGTTCTGGGCGCAGGACATCAACGAAGTCGTGTGCTACCGTCTTGCCGCCGGCGTCGGCGGTTCCCTCTGGCATATCTCCTGTCACGCCTATCTGGCGGACGCCGTCCCTGTATTTCACCGCGGACGGGCGCTCTCGATCTTCGGCGGGATTCAACGCATCGGAACCTTCGCGGGTCCCCTGCCGGGCGGCGCACTCGCCTTATCTTACGGTCTGGAAGCCCCGTTTCTCGTATTCGGGGTTCTGGCGGCTCTTGTCGTTATCATCGCCGCATGGTGGTTTGAAACCGAACCGACGCCCGCGGCCCGGCAGGCCCGCGGCGGCCGGGTGAAACCCGTTCTGGCGATCTTCAAAACGCATTTTCGAGAATTGGCGGTCGCCGGTTCGGGGCAGCTCTTCGCACAGACCATCCGGGCAGGACGCCACGTCGTCGTACCGCTTTACGCCGCCGACGTGATCGGCCTGGACGTCCAGGCCATCGGATTGATCATCACCGTTTCCGCGCTGGCGGACATGTCGCTCTTCTACCCGGCCGGCCTTGTCATGGACCGTTTCGGAAGAAAGTTCGCGATGGTACCCTGCTTCCTGATCCAGGCCGTCGCCATGGCGGCCATACCCCTCACCCAGAACTTTACGGGGCTGCTTCTGGCCACGACGCTTCTGGGCCTGGGCAACGGCATCGGCTCCGGTTCCATGATGACCCTCGGCGCGGACCTTGCGCCGAGGGAATCGTTCGGAGAATTTCTGGGGGCCTGGCGCCTGGTCGGCGATACGGGCCATATGGGCGCGCCCCTCGTCGTGGGCGGAATCGCCGATCTGCTGGGACTCTCCCCCGCCACGTTTGCAATCGCTGGTTTCGGCCTGATGGCCGCGGGCACCTTTGCGTTTCTCGTCCCGGAAACCCTTACGGATGGCGCATCTCCCGGCCGAATCCATTGACAATGCTCGTGTCGTCCGTTAGATTTCCGGTGAAAGACTCCCACGACCCGAAAAAGAGGTGGATCCGATGA
This sequence comes from Candidatus Latescibacterota bacterium, assembly GCA_965219995.1. Taxonomy (GTDB): domain Bacteria; phylum Latescibacterota; class UBA2968; order UBA2968; genus JAAXHE01. Next base: position 375,457 of record CBDCOX010000002.1, on the reverse strand, counting down.
CCAGAGAAACGACCATCGCAGGCATCTGCCTGCTGATCACGCTGGCGCTGATGTGGCTTGCGGACCATCCGGACAAGGTCGCCGGCACCGTTATCCTGGGCATTGTCTTCTGCATCTTCATTCTGGTCGCCCGCCTGAAGGGGCGAGGCAACGCCAGAACGAACCGGATGATACGAAAGCCGCCGGATCGGAAGTAAACGTGTTTCATCCCGAAACGAACAGACTCTCCTTCCATGCGCGCCCGTCCCGAAATCTCCGTTGTCATCCCGGTTTTCAATGAGCAGGACGCTATTCAGAACGTGCTGTCCGATATTCCGAGTCATCTCGATGCCGACGTGGTGGTGGTGGACAACGGCTCCACCGACCGTACGGTCGACCTGGCCAGGCAGATGGGGGCCCGAATCGTACACGAACATCGAAGGGGATACGGATGGGCTTGCCTGGCGGGCATCGCCGCCCTGGAGAAACCCGATATTGTGGTCTTCCTGGACGGCGACTACAGTGACCATCCCGATGAAATGTCGCTTCTGGTGGCGCCCATCGCTGAGAATCGGGCGGACCTCGTGATCGGGTCGCGCACGCTGGGCGTCCGGGAGGCCGGCGCGCTGCTTCCACAGGCCCGCTTCGGCAACTGGCTGGCCACGTGGCTCATCCGTCGCCTGTTTGGCGCCCACTTTACCGACCTCGGGCCATTTCGCGCCATCACGTACCCGGCGCTTGTCGCGCTCGATATGCAGGACAGGACTTTCGGCTGGACGGTGGAGATGCAGGTGAAGGCGGCTCGGATGGGCTTCCGGCACCTGGACGTTCCGGTAAGTTACCGACGTCGTATCGGCGTTTCCAAGATTACCGGAACCATAGGCGGGACGATCCGTGCGGGCTGGAAAATCCTCTACACGATCTTCAGATACAGATTCCTGGAGGCGCCAGAATCCTCACCGGCTGCCCCGCACTGATTCGACCTTGCCCACACCCGTCGACCTTCGCAATCAGGCCGTATCCGACTCCTCGCGAGTGCCCCGGTGTTCGTCGTCCAGCAGCGTGGTCAGACGCATGGCAGCCTGTTCGGCCTGCCTGCCTGCCGCTTCGCGTCCCGTCCGAACCTTCAACAACCTGTCGGCGATATCCAGTGCCGCGATGATGGCTATCTTTGTGGGTTCGGCCAGCTTCTGCTGCGAGGCGATCTCCGTCATCCGACGATCGACCAGATCGGCAACCCGATGGGTATAGTCGGACGACTCTGGGCTTTGGACGGGATACTTGCGCCCGAAGATCGTCACGCTGGTCGTCTCATTCCGGTTGGCCCCGTCCGAAAGTAACATGCAGCCCCCTGAGTTTCTCGCGGAGTTTCGGAGCTCTGGTCAATGGTCCGCGGCATTCGCCGACTACGCCCGTCGATCTACCGATATTCCCGCAGTTTCCTGCCCCCCGATATTGCCGCCCTGGGTGGCGCTACGGTATGGGAAGACCGGGCTGGCGTTCAAACGCCATGGACGTGGAACTCAAATCTTGTCCGGTGCTTCAAGCGGATCCACTCGAACCACGCCATCTGTCGCGGGCACCATCACCTCCACAACCCAACCGTCCACGTCCTTGCCCATCACCCGAATCCGCTTGGGAATCCGACGCAATACTGTCGCGTCTTTGGAAACTCTGGCGAATGCGTGGTATTTTTCATCGTCGACACAGAAATACCGCTGGATGCGACCCTCTGGGCTTCCGCCCAGTTGGGCGCTGCTTTGAGTATGGCCGTCCGAGGATTCAGCCATTGTGTTCTCGTTCTTCTACCCGTAGAGGCGGTGCGCTTCGATATACCGCACGACTTTGTCCGGCACCCAGTATCGAATGGGTTTGCCCGTACGAATACGGGAACGGATCTGTGTCGAAGAGATCTCGATAAGCGGCGTTTCCAGGAAACGCATTCGAGCGGCTATTCGTCTGTCGACTTCATCGGGAAGAAACCCGGGGCGACCCATCACCGTTACGTGGGCGAGGTCCAGAACTCCTTGGGGATCGCACCATGTCGACATCTCCGGCGCGTTATCCGCACCGATGATCAGATAGAATTCAGTCGCGGAGCCGAGTTTTCCACGCAGCTGCCTCAGGGTCTCAACGGTATAGGACTTGCCGGTACGATCCAATTCGATCCGGCACAGCTCAAACCGGGGCTGACCGTCGACAGCAAGCGCAACCATTCTGGAGCGCGCTTCCGCCGGCGCCACGTCGGCGGCGTTTTTGTGGGGAGGGTCCGCTGAGGGAACGAACAGGACGCGGTCCAGACAACATTGCGCCAGCGCTTCCTGGGCGATGATCAGATGGCCGAGATGAACGGGATCAAACGTGCCGCCGAGAATGCCGATCCTTCCGCCCATGCCGCCTTACCTGGCATTCGCGGCGCTGGAGCCATTCGTCTTCGCCGCCGGTTTCCGGTGTTCGGTCTTCTGTTCGGCCCGGGATCTTTCTATCTGGCGTATCTCTTCGGCAATTTCGCGTTTCAGTTCGTCCTGGACCCCGTCCGCGGCCAGAAACCTCAACATCTCCAGCGCTTCGTCCAGGGCACCCAGGTGGTGTTTTGCGCGTGCGAGAAGAAACCTGGCCTGTGCTGCGAGCGGGGTATCGTTGAATTCCTTCAGGACAATCTCACAATACCGCGCGGCGGATTCGAACATGTCCCACTGAATGTAGTTCCGGGCAACCATGAGTTTCTTCTGCGCCAGTTTGGTCCGAAGCTCCAGTATTCTGTCACGCGTGCTCGGGACGAGATCGCTGTCGGGGAAATCCTCGATAAACCGTTCGAATTCCCTGATTGCCTTATGGGTCTCATCCTGATCGTGATGGATGCCCCGGGACTGACGGTAATAACACACGCCGATCTGGTAACGCGCCTGGTCGACAAACGGGCTGGTGGGAAACTCGTTCAGCAGCCGCTCGAATTCAAATACCGCCGTCACGTAGTCCTTGTCGCACAAAAATGCGAAGCCCAGTTTATATTGGGCCCGGTCGACGAGATGGGACCCCGGAAAGTCCGTCAGCAGATTGCGGAGCAGCTTTTGGGCCTCCCAGCAGTCTTTCTTCTCCAACGCCTCGTTCGCCTTTTCCAGGTAAAGGTCCGCACTCGGGTGGCGATACCTGTTTTGGGCGCATCCGCCCAATGCCAGCAGGCCAATTGAACACAGAACGATGACACACCGCGTCATCATACCCTTCATACCCCGCAATAACAGAAAATCGGGGCCGTGTTTATCCCAACCCCGAACGGTCGGCGCGATCGACCGCCCTGCAACCAGGACGTCTTCAAGTGGCGTTTTCCCTGCAGTCAATCGGTAAAGCCCACGCTCTAACCTTTGACTCCGGAAACCCGTGGATGGTTCCGTACAAGACCTGCGGAAAACCCTGCCGGCCGGTCAGACCGAGTACGCGGAAGCGTCCGGTTCATGTAACGTCTTCTCAGGCAGATTGGAAAAACTTAAGCAAACCCCACAGGCAAGTCAAGAGAATACAATGAGGTCCGAACGCTCCCGTCACCACCGGACGAATTCGCACAGGTTCATCTTGACGAAACCGACCCGCCCGGGTTAACTTGCATTCCAGTCCGGAATCGCTTCGGTGGCGTCCGGGGGCGGGTCGAGACCGGGTCGGTCTCTCCCGCAGCCCACACGTTGCGGCGCCTGTCAATTGATTCGGAGACTACCATGGCTTCGCGTCCGCTCGTTCTGGTCATTGGCAGTTCCAATACCGACCTGATCGTCCGATCGGCGAGCCTGCCGAGCCCCGGCGAGACGATCATGGCGGAGACGTTTGTCGCGTTACCGGGAGGCAAGGGCGCCAATCAGGCCGTCGCGGCGGCCCGTTCAGGCGCGCACGTCTCTTTCGTTGCTAGAATCGGCAGGGATGCGTACGGCGCGGACGCCCTGCGCTGCCTTGAAGCGGAGGGCATCGACACGACCCGCGTGATGAGAGACCCGGACCTGCCGTCGGGCGTCGCCTCGATCCTGGTGGACGGCAGGGGCGAGAACACCATTGCCGTGGTTCCAGGCGCCAACGCCGCCCTTTCTCCCGTTCAGATTGACGCCGCGCGTTCCCTCTTCGACCGCGCCTCCGTGTGCCTCCTGCAGCTTGAAACCCCCCTGCCGACGGTCCGCCATGCCGCGGGGATTGCGAGGGACCACGGGGTCCCGGTGATTCTCAATCCTGCGCCAGCGCGGGACCTCCCGGATCGTCTACTCTCCGATCTCTTTCTACTCACGCCGAACGAAACGGAAGCCGAGATTCTGACCGGCGTTCGTCCGGATACCGAAAAAGCGGCGCGGCGTGCCGCAGACATCCTGATGGCCCGGGGGGTTGACAATGTGATCATCACCCTTGGCGCACGCGGCGCGCTTCTGGCGACGGATCGGAACGCAATGCTGGTTCCGGCGCCCACGGTCGACGTTCGCGACACCACTGGCGCCGGTGACGCTTTCAACGGCGCGCTCGCGGCCGCACTGGGCGCAGCGCGGCCCCTCCCGGATGCTGTCGCCTTCGCGAACAGCGCCGGCGCGCTCTCGGTAACCCGCATCGGCGCCCAGGCCGCGCTGCCGCGCGAGTCTCAGATCAGGGCGCTGATGGACGCGCCGACCCGGCGCGGGCCGCATTCCTGACCGCGGGAAATCCCGATTTTTCGCCTTTTCTCTTGACCCTTCTTACACACTGTCCTATATTTTGATCCCTCACATAAATCATCCGAGCGTGTACGGCAATCAACCTCCCCCCTCTCCCTGATTCCCCTTGCACGAAGGGAGTGTGTTGTATGGCGAACCGCGCAGGCGTCGAGCCACGCCTCGACTATGAGGATCTCGTGGACGAGTTGGACCGGTTTGAATCGGAAGCCAAAGATCTTCAGGTGCGTATCGCGCAGTTTATGGACAATGCCAGGCAGACCCTGGCGGGCGAGGCGAGTACCGGCGTGGAACCCCTGGGTATCGCCGCCGACTGAGACCGCATCTGCAAATGGCATCCACAAGCAAAAGAGGCGGGGTTAAACCCCGCCTCTTTTGTTTCCGAATGCACGCCCGCGCACCCATCCACGCGCTGGCTTCCCAATACCGCTACCGGACGTCAACCGGCCCCGCCATCTCTCCGTAGAGCGACTTCAACGCGGCAACGTCAGCGGCGCCCAGCGACCCCAATTCAGACGCCGCCGCATTTGCCTCGGCCTGCTCAGGCGTCTTGGCGCCCGGAATCACGCTCGACACGGCCGGATGGCTCAATACGAACCTGAGGGCCGTCTGCGCAAGCGTGGGACTCAGGTCGCCCACCTGAGCCTCCACCCTCGCCACCCGGGCAAGCGCTCGCTGCAATCGGCCGTCTCTGCGCCAGGCCGACCGAAAGTCCGCTCCCGGAAATCGCGAATCCACTCGGTACTTCCCGCTCAGCAGACCCCGCGCCATGGGCGCTTTGATTACCGTTCCGACACCCGCTGCTCGTGCCGCTTCGAACAGACCGGGGTCCGGACGCTGGTCCAGGATATTGTAATAAACTTGAATCACGTCCACACAGCCGGAGTCGATGCACAGCCGCGCCTGCTCGACCGTATCGACCGAAACGCCGGCGAAACGGATGGTGCCCGCCTCTTTCAACCGGTTCAGGAATTCGAAGACCCCGCTTCGCCGAATGGTCTCGGTATCCGGATCGTGGATGTAGTAGAGATCGATATAGTCCGTTCTCAGAGACTGCAGACTGGCCTCTACCGCGCGGCACAGGTAAATCAACGAGAAATCGCAGTAGGGCGCACCGTCCACGTACCACCAGCCGCCCTTGGTGGCCAGCACAACCTGTTCCCGCTTTCCCGCCAGCGCCCTGCCCAGTACGCGTTCGCTGCGACCGTTCCCGTAAGCGTCCGCCGTATCGAAGAAGTTTACGCCCACGTCGAGCGCACGGTACACGGTACGTACCGATGTCTCGTCGTCCACGGGTCCCCAGTCCAATCCCCGGAACGGTCCGGCGCCGAGTCCGACCTCCGAAATCCTGGGACCGCCCCTGCATAGCGCACGGAGATTCATGCTTACTCCCGTCGAGGCTAAAGACTGTCATGTCAAAACGGCCCCCGAAGGTTCCCTCCCGGCGAACCCATCGAAGGCCGAAAACGACATCGCTTGGATGCCACCAGAAGATAGGGCCGTCAAATCGGGATGTCAACTCAATTCGGGTTCGGCAGGCCAAAGGAGCGCCCGGAGCGTCGCCGACAATCGGTCCTCCTTGAAATATAAAAATATTTTATTGAATTAATCAAATTTATAAATTTGCGATATGGGCCGCGACTCGCTACTTTTATACCGATCTTCTCCACGGAGGTACTGCCGCCTCCCACGAGTTCCGGTGCGTGCCTCGCGAACAACGCAACGCTGTTTTCAATTTTTGCAGGAAACTCCGATATGCATCTGCCCGTCGCGATGCTTGTTGATCTGGACGATACCATCGTGTCCTATTCCACGTACGCGGGACCATGTTGGAAACGGGTCTGCTACGATACCGCAGGCCGGATTGACGGCGTCGATGCGGAGTCGCTCTACACGACGCTGACCGCGGCCAGAACGTGGTTTTGGGCCGATCCCGAACGGCACCGGGCGAACCGCCAGAACATGCCGCTGGCGTATCAGCGAGTCATCCACCATGGCCTGCGCCTTCTTGGCATTGAAGACTGGGAAATGGCGGGGACGATCGCGCAATTGTACGATCGCGAACGAGGAAAGACGATCAAGCCGTTCCCGGGCGCCCTCGAAGCCCTGCGCATGCTTCAGGCCAACGGTGTGCGGATGGCGCTGGTAACGAACGGAGGCGCCGAACCCCAGCGGGAAAAGATACGCAGGTTCAATCTCGCGCCACTCTTCGACGCCGTCCTCATCGAAGGAGAATGTGGTTACGGAAAGCCGGATACCCGGATCTATCTGGATGCGCTCCGCCTCCTGGACGCCGCGCCCGCGGAAGCGTGGATGGTGGGCGACAACCTGGAATGGGAAGTTGCCGTTCCGCAGAAGCTGGGCATCTACTGCATCTGGAACGACGCCAAAGGCGTGGGTCTGCCGGACGACTGCGACGTTCGTCCGGATCGAATCATCCGATCCCTGCCCGAGTTGTTGCATAACCGCATCGGTGCTTCTCAATGGAAAGTGCCGGAAAGGAAATAAAACGGAACGTGGGTCTTCTTCATCTATACCGCATACCGCACCTGTCTCCGGCTCAGACCGACACCCTGATCGGCCAGGTCAGAAAGACAGTCTGGCACGGTGTTGCGCGGCTTGAAACCGAAGCCTGCTTCAATGTCGAACTGGAGGGTTCATTAACCGCCGTTGAACGGGAACGGCTCACGTGGCTCCTTAGCGAGACCTTCGAACCGGAAAAGTTCGGTCCGGCGCCGTTTCTGGGCGATGACGGCACGCTGATCGAGGTGGGTCCTCGCCTCAACTTCACCACGGCCTGGTCCACGAACGCCGTTTCCGTCTGCCACGCATGCGGTCTGACGGGAATCACTCGCATCGAACGCTCGAGGCGCTATCTGCTGCGGCCCCGGCTGACGCACGAGCAGGAATCCGCATTCCTCGAACTGATCCATGACCGCATGACCGAATGCGAATACCCCTCGCCGCAGTCGTCCTTCGAGACCGGCGTGCAACCGGAGCCCGTCTCCGAGGTTCCGCTCATTCAGGAAGGCAGACCGGCGCTGGAACGCATCAACACTGCGTTGGGACTGGCCTTCGACGAATGGGACCTCGACTATTACACGGACCTCTTTCTGGATCACCTCCGACGCAATCCCACGAACGTGGAATGTTTCGACATCGCCCAGTCCAACAGCGAACACTCCCGGCACTGGTTTTTTCAAGGCCGGCTGACGATCGACGGCGAGGAGATACCGGAACACCTCCTGGGCATGATTCAGCGGCCCCTGGCGGCCAATCCCGGGAATAGCACCATCGCGTTCAGGGACAACGCCAGCGGCATCAGAGGGTATTCCGCAAGAACCATCCTGCCCGTCAGGCCCGGAGAGCCGAGCCCATTCACCGCTTCCGAACGGAATTATGACATAATCTTCACCGCTGAAACGCATAATTTCCCCACCGGAGTCGCGCCGTTCCCGGGCGCCGAAACCGGCACGGGCGGCCGTATCCGGGACGTGCATGCCGCTGGTCGGGGCGGCCTGGTTGTTGCCGGTACCGCGGCCTACTGCGTGGGCAATCTCCGCATACCCGGCTACGAGATGCCATGGGAGGACGCGGCGTTCGAATATCCCGACAATCTGGCATCTCCCGTCCGGATCGAGATTGAAGCCAGCAACGGCGCGTCCGACTACGGCAACAAATTCGGCGAACCGCTCATTCAGGGCTATACCCGCGCCTTCGGTCTGCGGCTGCCGAACGGACAACGCCGCGAATGGATCAAGCCCATCATGTTCACCGGGGGCATCGGCCAGATCGACGCCCGCCACGCGACCAAGGGAAGCCCCGAAAAGAAGATGTGGGTGGTCAAGCTCGGAGGTCCCGCGTACCGGATCGGGATGGGAGGCGGGGCGGCGTCGTCGATGGTGCAGGGCGAGAATACGGCCGAACTGGACTTCAACGCGGTACAAAGGGGCGATGCGGAAATGGAGCAGAAAGTAAACCGGGTCATCCGCGCATGCGTGGAAATGGGCGACGACAACCCCATCGTCAGCATCCACGACCAGGGGGCCGGCGGCAACTGTAACGTGCTCAAGGAAATTGTCGAGCCTGAAGGCGCCCGTATCGACGTTCGCGAGTTGCCCGTGGGCGACCGGTCACTTTCCGTGCTGGAGATCTGGGGCGCAGAATACCAGGAAAACGACGCCCTGCTTCTGCATCCCCGGCACGAGGACTCGTTCAGAGCCCTGTGCGGTCGCGAAAAGATACAGGCGGCGTTTGTGGGCCATGTAACCGGGAGCGGAAGAATCGTCCTGTACGACGAAGATGACAACACCACCCCGGTTGACCTGGAACTGGACAGAGTGCTTGGCGACATGCCCCGGAAGAAATTCGAACTATACCACAGTCAACCCGAATTGGCCCCCCTCAGTTTGCCCAGAGACGTCACCGTACAGTCCGCATTGGAGAGGGTGTTGCGCCTCGTGTCGGTTGGCTCCAAACGTTTTCTGACCAACAAGGTCGATCGGAGCGTCACCGGACTGGTTGCCCGCCAGCAATGCGCGGGCCCGCTTCAGCTCACGGTCTCGGACGTCGCCGTGATCGCGCAGAGCCACTTCGGCATCACCGGCGCCGCCACGGCCATCGGCGAGCAGCCCGTAATCGGTCTGGTGGACCCCGCGGCGATGGCCCGGATGACCGTCGGAGAAGCACTGACCAATCTGGTATGGGCTCAGATAAGCGCGTTGGAAGACGTCAAGTGCTCCGGAAACTGGATGTGGGCAGCGAAACTGCCGGGCGAAGGCGCCGCGCTCTACGATGCGGCCAGGTCCATGGTGGACATGATGCTTGAATTGGGTATCGCCATCGACGGCGGGAAAGACAGCCTTTCCATGGCCGCGCTGGCCCCCGGACCGGACGGGACCGAGGAAACCGTGACCGCGCCGGGAGCCCTGGTCGTTTCGGCCTATGTAACCTGTCCGGATGTCACCAGGGTTGTCACGCCGGACCTCAAACACCCCGGTTGCGGTCGCCTGCTCTTCATCGACCTGTCAGGCGGAAGGAACCGCCTTGGCGGCTCCGCCCTTGCCCAGGTGTACAGCCAGACGGGCGATACGCCGCCCGACGTGGACGACCCCGGACTGCTTAAACGCGCGTTCAACGCCATGCAGCGACTCATCGCCGAGAACACCGTTGCCGCGGGTCACGACCGTAGCGACGGCGGCATCGTCACCTGCCTGCTCGAAATGGCGTTTGCCGGAAATTGCGGCATCCGCATCGAACTTCCGGCGCCTTCAGATCCGATCGCGTCCCTCTTTTCCGAGGAGATGGGCCTGGTATTCGAGGTACATGCCGAAAGAGCATCCCATGTTCTCAATACCCTCGAGGCCGCGGACGTGCCCTGTATTCCCATTGGCGAAACCACGGAGGACACGTCGGTACGGATCGACGTGAACGGCCTGACCGTACTCGACGACGACATGGCGGCCCTGCGTGACCTGTGGGAGGAAACGAGCTACCGTCTCGAACGGCTACAGGCGAACCCGCTGTGTGTGGAACAGGAACGCCACTCGCTGAGGCAGCGAGTGGCGCCCCCGTACACGGTACCGTTCACGCCGGCGCCGACCGCGCCCGAGATTCTGGCGTCCCGGACAAAGATTCCGGTTGCCATCGTCCGCGAGGAAGGCAGCAACGGCGACCGTGAGATGGCCTCGGCGTTCCATGCGGCAGGCATGGAGCCCTGGGACCTGACCATGTCGGATCTTCAGGAAGACAGGGTCCGACTGGATGCCTTTCGCGGCATCGCGTTTGTCGGTGGTTTCAGTTACGCGGACGTCCTGGACTCCGCCAAGGGATGGGCGGGAGTCATCCGGTTCAGTCCGGGGATGCATGATCAGTTTCAATCGTTCTACGAACGGCGCGACACATTCAGCCTGGGCGTCTGCAACGGCTGCCAGCTGATGGCCCTGCTCGGATGGGTACCCCGGCCGGGCATCGAAACCGGGAGTCAGCCTCGCTTCATTCAGAATACGTCCGGGCGTTTCGAGTCACGCTTTGTCACGGTACAGATCCAGGAGAGTCCGGCGGTGATGCTCAAAGACATGACGGGCGCTTCCCTCGGGATCTGGGTTGCGCACGGTGAGGGCCGAGTCCATTTTCCGGACGTCGAAACGCTCGACGGGGTCATTCAGGACAGCCTGGCCCCCATCCGATACGTCGACGACGCCAATCGAATCAGTGAAGCCTATCCGTTCAATCCCAACGGCTCTCCCCTTGGCATCGCCGCCCTCTGTTCCCCGGACGGTCGACACCTGGCGATGATGCCGCACCCGGAGAGGACGTTCCTGAAGTGGCAATGGGGCTGGATGCCGGAATCCTGGAAACAGTGCCTGAGCGCTTCGCCCTGGCTGCAGCTGTTCCAGAATGCCCGGAAGTGGTGCGAAGAAGGGTAGGAGGGAACAGGAGACATGACGAGGTGTGAACGGGCCGGCGCCGTCACGTCCGGGGGCCGGTTTGGACAACCGGAGGACGCGCGAGGGTGATAGACCGCAGACAGGGAGGCGCGATGCCTGCAACGGTTCTGGATGGAAAGAGACTCGCCGGACAGATTGAATTCGATCTGAAACAACGGGTGGCGCGCATACGGGACCGGGCGGACGGCATGGTCCCCGTACTGGCCACCATTCTGGTGGGTGACGACCCCGCCTCGGCCACCTATGTGCGAATGAAAGGCTACGCCTGCAAACGGGTGGGCATGGATTCAAATCGAGTCCTGTTGAAGGAAGCAACAACCACGCGCCAACTCCTGGCTGAAATCGACAGACTCAACGCGGACCCCCGCGTACACGGAATCCTTCTGCAGCATCCGGTGCCAGCCCATATCCACGAGCGGACGTGCTTCGACCGGATCTCGCCCCACAAAGACGTGGACGGCGTCACGGCGCACGGCTTCGGTCTGATGGCGATGGGTGCGTCCGCCTACGGCGCGGCGACACCGGCGGGTGTCATGAGGCTTCTTCTACATTACGAGATTCCACTGGAGGGCCGAAACGCCGTTGTGGTCGGTCGGAGCCCCATTCTGGGCAAACCGATGGCCATGATGCTGCTGAACGCGAACGCCACCGTGACCATTTGTCATTCCAGAACCCGAAATCTGCCAGGTATTGTCCGTGGGGCCGACATTGTCGTCGGGGCGGTCGGGCGACCGGAGTTCATCAGGGCCGACTGGATCGCGGACGACGCGGTCGTCATCGACGCCGGTTACCATCCGGGGCCGGTCGGCGACGTGGAACTCTCTGCTGTCGTGGGCCGATGCGCGGCATACACGCCCGTTCCCGGTGGCGTCGGGCCGATGACCATTGCCACCCTGATCGCCCAGACAGTGAAATCCGCGGAAGCGCGGAATCCCGGGGTCGGGCCTGCGGACGAAAACGAACGCGTATAGGCACCCTGTCACACGACGTGACGCGGCCTGCAAACACCGGGTGTCTCGGGTTTCATCAGCCGGTTTCCGCGCGGCCGCCCTTCAGCATTCGAATCACCAGAAGCGTGATATCGTCTGACTGAGACGCCTCTCCCTTGAAACGGTTTACATCCTCGAGGATCACCGAAACCAGATCCGCGGCGCCTGCCTGAATGTGCGCCTTGATGGTCTGTTCCAGCCGATCCGCCTCGTAGAATTCCCCCTCCGGGTTCCTCATATCCGTTACACCATCGCTGTAGAACACCAGCAAGTCGTCCGGTGCGACGCGGATGGCGGCCTCCGCGTGCCCGCCGGGGCTTCCCGGGGGCAACACCATGCCCAATGGTATGGACGGCAGGTGAATTTCGCGCAACTCCTGAGCGCTGGCGGAATAGTGATACGGGAAGGGATGGGCGGCATTGATCAGTTGCACACACCGTGTGTCGAGGTCCAGCGTGCCGAGGCAGCAGGTGACGAAACTGGCCTCGTCCATCTGCTCTTTCAGATCCTCGTCCAGCCGCATTGCTACCTCGTTCAGCGGCCTCCGGCCTCGAAATTCGTACCTGAATATTCCGCTCAACTGCATCGCGCGAACCGCGGCCTCCATCGCCTTTCCCGATACGTCCGCCGCGCCGAAGCCCAGCGTACGCTCGTCAAGCCAGAAATAATTGAAATAGTCGCCGCCTACGTGGTTCGCGGGCGCGCACACCCCCGCGATTTCAAAGGATTCGTCCCGGATCGGGCCTGTGGGCAGCAGACCCATCTGCATCCTGTGTGCCTGCTGCAACTCGGATTCCAGCTCTTGAATCTGCCGCGCCTGCGCCTCCCGCCACCGCCGATGACGGTGCAGCGCGTAGCCGGACGATACGCAAAGGGCCACGAAAGAAAATACACTGAGCGCCACGAACCACGGCCGCTGCCAGACCGGCGCCAGAACCACGAACGTGCGGCGCGCCGGCGTCGGATCTACATTGAATACCCGGTCCATCGCACGCACCTCGAACGTGTGAGGTCCCGGATCAACGCGGCCGAGGAGCGCCTGGTCCTCGCCCGAAAACACCGACCAGTCGCCGCCGTCCACCCGCCACGCGTATTTCAGATCCCGCGTTGGGGTCTCCTTCCATGCATCCTGACCGGAGAACTTGAACAACACACTCTGGTAGGGCGCCACTTCGTTGGAAGGCATGGATAGCGTTGTTTCCGGTGCGATCGCATCTCTCGTATAGCATCCCAGCCCCCTGTCCGTTGCAAACCAGAAACGGCCGTGCCTGTCCTGTGCGATGTCCCACACGCTGGCGCCGGGCAGGCCGCTGCGCGTCGTGTATCGCGTCCAGGTCTCCCCGTCGGTATGGACGGCGCCTATTGCAAGAGACGCCAGCCAGAGTATGCCGTCGTCATCCACGAAAAGCCTGTGCGCCCCGCCGAAAACGGTCTGATCTCCGCTCGGAACGGCCTCCCACGCACCCCGATTGTACCGAAACATGCCCTTAAATCGGGTTGCGGCCCACACGGCGCCGTGCGCTTCCGCCAGCGCGATGACCGGCTCGTCGGGCAACCCGTGGACAGTGGTGAACGTCCTTCGTTCGCCGTCTTTCTCCAGAACGACACCGGCCGCGGCGCCAAGCCAGAGGGCGCCATCGCCTGACTCGTATACCGCATTCACTCCACCTGACACCCCGGGTGTGTGCGCGGACCATTCCTCCCCGTCGAGTCTAAAGAGCCCGGCGCGCGTGCCTGCCCACGCCCCGCCGGAACGCGCGGGAAACATAGAGAGAATCCGCGACCCGGGGCCCGACAGGGGCAGTCCGAATTCCTTCCAATAGACGCCGTCATACCGTAACACTCGCCGGCCGACGGCGGCCCAGAGCGTACCGCCCCGTCCTTTTTTCAGCGCCACGATGCGCCCGGGCCTTCTGCGGCCGTTCCTCCGAATCCGGTACGCCTCGTTCCAGTTGGCGCCGTCATATTCGTAGACCCGCTCTCCGGTGGCCGCCCACAAGCGGCCGTCCGCCGTACGTTCAAGGGCCACCCCGCCACGGTCGGACGCTCCCGCCCAACGGGTATGGTGGTCCCAGCCGGTAGCGCCGTACCGCGCCACACCCCATGCCGTTCCCACCCAGACGGAACCGTCTGTGCTTGTGCTGACGGACGTCACCAGATTGCTGGGAAGCCCGTTCTCCTCCGTAAAGACCTGAAGAACCGGCCCGCGATCCCCCACCTGCGATTCACTTTCGGATGCCGCGAACCGCACCACGCCCCCCACGGTTCCCACCCAGATCGACCCGTCGGGCGCCGCGGCCACGGACAACACCCGGTCCGCGGGCAGTCCGTCCGCGACGGTGAATCCCTGCCAATGCAATCCGTCGTAACGCATGACGCCGCGATTCAGTGTGCCCAGCCATACGGCGCCGTCAACCGCCTGTGCCATCGTCGTGACCGCTCCACCCGACAGTTCGCCAGGCGGGTGGACGTCCGCCCATTCATTGGTTGCGGGGTCGAACCGGCTCATGCCCCCACCCCCACCCCGCCTCGGACGGGCCGGAGACGGCACACCCGGACGCCGCCCCGTGTACGCGGCCCATACGGCGCCGTCTTTCGACCGCAAGAGGCATTGCACGTAGTTGGACGCAAGCCCATCCACTTCATCGATCGTCTTCCATTCGTCACCGGTAAAGTGGAGTATTCCCATACCCCCGGTCGCAAAACACAGGCCGCCACCGCCGACGCCGATCACCGGCCCCACGTTTACATCCGCGAGGTTTCCGGGCAATTCGACCGGCTCCCAGCGGTCCCCGGCCAGCCGGGCGATGTGGTTTTCGATCTGCCCGCGAAATCCGAGTCCACCGGTGGCCCACAGGGTGCCATCCTCGGCTTCGTACAGTCCACTGAAACCGTTGCCGGGCAATCCCTGCTTTTCGGTAAACGTCCGCCAGGTCCTGCCGTCGTATCGGGAGATACCCCCGCGTGTGGCAAACCACATTGCGCCGTCTTGCGTCTGCACGACTGCGGTCACGACGTTGTGTGCAAGCCCGTCGTCCTGCTGGTAGACCGCCCAATCCGTCATCGCACGCGACGCCACGGCCGGCGACGCCAGGAACAGTAATGTCAGGCCGAAACTCAAACGAGTCATCTCTGCTTTCGCTCCTGCGTCGAGATGGAACCGGCCCGCAAACCAAAGGCCGGCGGGGTGCGCCGGGAACGCGGAGACCCGGAACCGGGATCCGGAACTCCCGAACCCTTAACAGCCCGGATGGACGTAATCAACGGGCTGTTAAAATGCGACGGCCGCCCGAGAACAGGCGACCGTCATCCATACCGATTGACAGCGTGTCTCAGAATCCTGTCACGGCATCGACTTCCTGGATGATTCCGATGACGTCATGCAAAACGTCTACCGGCTTCTGTTCTCCGTCTACCCGACGAATCACTTCTGCAGGATAATAGTCCAGCAGAGGCGCGGTCTCCCGCTCGAATTCGCGCATCCGCCGCCTGATGACGGCTTCGCTGGCATCGTCGAGCCGGTTCTCTCTGAGCGCTCTGCGAAGCGCGCGTTCAACCAGGACGTTGTCGTCGGCTGTATCCAGGTGAATGAGCAGGTTGACGTCGATATAGTTCACCATCATTTCGGCCTGGCGCAGATTGCGTGGAATGCCGTCGAGAACGAGCACTTCCTCTTCAGGTCGAAAACCGCCGTTATGAATGGCGCCTCGTATGTGGTCCAGCCACAGCTGCACAGTGAACTGGTCCGGAACCAGGCGGCCCTTGCCGGAATAGGCCAGAAATATCTTGCCCAGCTCGCTGCCCGGATCCAGCGACCTGAAAACGTCTCCGCAGGCCAGGTGGTGGAATCCCGGTATCCTTCCCAGGATTTTCCCCTGCGTTCCCTTGCCCGAACCGGGTGCACCAACCACCAGAATCGTCCGATGCTTCTCCCGTCGATCCATCATTCCCCCGCTCGTGGATATGTCCAGGTCTCCGCCCTTCCGATTCACTCAATTGGCGCATTGGCCTGGAACTTTCCCATCCTTGCAAGTACCGTTTTCAACGTTTGCAGATCGCTGCCCGCCAGACGGCTCACGGGTCGCCGGGGCGGTCCTCCACAGGCGCCGACGAGGTCTGCCCCGGCCTTGAGCATCGCGGGATGGGTTCCAAGCGAAAACGCGGACCTCAGCGGAGCCAGCCGCAGCTGGAAATCCAGCGCGCCGTCTGCGTCTCCCGCCCGGAACCGCTCATAGACGCCAACCCCGAGTTCGGGCGCCACGTTGGCGCTTGCTGCAATTGCCCCTGCGGCGCCGTGAACGAGGGCGGCGTAGATCAGCGTATCGCGGCCCATAATCACGCGAAAGCCCTCCGGGGCGATCCGCAGGTACTCGAGTGTACGGGAAAAGTCGCCCGAACTTTCCTTGATTCCGACGATGTTGCCGAATGCCGCCGCCAGCCGCATGACCAGATCTACCGAAAGGCTGTTTCCCGTTCTGTCCGGGAGATCGTACAAGAGCACGGGCAGGTCCACCGCGCGCGCGATGGCGGCGAAGTGGTCGTACATCTCGCCGGGACCGGGCGTGATAAAGTATGGCGTGAGCACGGAGAGGCAATCGGCCCCCGCCTCCTGCGCCGCTTCGGCCAGTCGCACGGCTTCGGCCGTGCAATTCGCCGAGGTACCCGCGTAGACAGGCACCCGTCCGGCGGTATAATCCACGGTCCACTCGTAGAGCCGTATCTTCTCTTCCACGCTCAAGGCCCAGGACTCTCCGGCGGTACCCCCTGCAAATACGCCATGCGCCCCCGCGGCGATCACGAAATTCAGCAGACGCTCCAGGCCCGCTTCATCCAGCGCTTCATCGCAGGTCATCGGGGTAATCAGTGCCGGTATCAGCCCACGCACAAACGTGGTATCCATTCCCCCCTCGTTGGTGTTGTGAGGCACTTTTTCAGGTGGAAGGACTCACGAGACGTATAGTATACCAACCTTTGTGAAAGATGTCAAACCGAACCTGCCAGGGATCTTTTGGTCTTGACTTTATTCAAAAAAGACCTTATTTTTGAGCACCTTAGCGTCCATTTTCGGATTCACCAAATTCGTTTTCGACACACGCAGCGGGGTTGTCCGCAGAACCGGACCCCCGATATTTTTTCGGAAAATTTCAGGGCGCGTGAGGCCCTGCGACTCGTGACTGAGGAAGTGAGACAGGACAATGGATCGGCTTTACCTCACGAAAGACGGCTATAACAAGATCCGGAACGAACTGGAGCGTCTCAGAACCCGGGAACGGCCGGCGGTTATCGAGGCCATCGCCAGCGCCAGGGAACACGGAGACCTGAGTGAGAACGCGGAATACCACAGCGCGAAAGAGCGTCAGATGTTCGTCGAAAAGAAGATCGCCGAACTGCAGGACAAGCTGGTCAGGTCTGAAATCATCGACGAAAGCCTGATTGCCAAGGACAAGGCATATCTTGGCGCTACGGTCACGTTGAAGGACCGCAGAACCGGCGAGCAGATCCGGTATACGCTGGTATCCACCGACGAGGCCGATTTCGAACAGAACAAAATCTCGACACAATCCCCCGTGGGCCGGGCGCTTCTGGGCAAAGGCGTTGGAGAGCAGGTGGAAGCGAAGGTTCCCGTGGGTACGCTGGCGTACGAAATTCTGGATATCAGCAGGGATTAGCCCTTCCGTTCCAAAAAATAAAAAAGCAGAGGGCGCCCGCGTCCTCTGCTTTACTGTGCGTGTCGTGCGGCATTCCGGATCGTCAGGCCGTATACGCCAACCGGGCCACAACCTCGCAATGGGGCGTGTGGGGAAACATATCCACGAGTTGCACGTAGTCCGTCCTGTAGCCCCCCGCCTCCAGGCGCTTCAAGTCCGAACCCAGCGCCTCCGGATTACACGAGACGTAAACGATGCGCTCCGGGCGCAGATCACAGATCGCGGTTAACGCCTTTGGATGCATTCCCGGTCGCGGGGGATCGGTGACCACGGTTTCAAACCGCTCGCCCTGCTCCCGGATCTGCCACAGGATATCTTCCGCCGCACCCGCAATGAAACGGCAGTTGGACACGCCGTTGATGGCGCTGTTGCGAATCGCATCCCGAACCGCCCCTTCAACGACCTCGATGCCCAGTACGTATCCTGCCTTCCGCGAAAGATACAACGAAATTGCGCCCGTTCCGCAATACACATCCAGAATCCGGTCGTCCGAACCGGGCTCTGCCAACTCGACGACCCGCCGGTAGAGATGCTCGGCCTGTCGGGTGTTGGTCTGAAAGAACGAACCCGGCGATATCTCGAACGTAAAGTCCCCCAGTTTTTCTTTCACCGAGCCCGTTCCGGCAAGCACCTCTTCGCGGTCGCCGGTCGCCACCTGAGCCCGCCGAAGGTTTACGCTGCGGATCACGCTTTTCACCTCCGGGAACGACTCCCTCAGCGTTCTTCCCAACGTCTCCGCCCCGGGAAACCCGTCTCCCGACGTGGTCAGCACAACCATCGTTTCACCCGTCAGTTTACCTTCACGTATGGTCAGGAACCGGAGCAGGCCGTCGTGCCGTTTCAAATGGTAAACGGGGAGAGACCTGGTGATGTTGCGCACGCGTTCAACGATCCGGTTGGACGATTCCGACTGCAGATGACAGGCGTCCAGGTCGAATACACGGTCGAATCGCCCCCAGACGTGCAACCCCACCTCGTTTCGCCCGTCCGGCGCCGAGCCAAACGAGAATTCCATCTTGTTCCGGTAGAAGAACGGCTCCCCGGAAGGTATCGGCGCGTCGGGTTCCGTATCGATACCGGCCTCAAGCAGGCAGTTCCTCACCATGTCCTGCTTCAGTCGGACCTGTGATTCGTATGGGATATCCTGCCACAGGCACCCGCCGCAAAGTCCAAAGTGAGAACAGCTTGCACCGATACGCCGAATTTCGGAGGAAAGAAGTTCCTCCACCCTGGCTTCGACCCTTCTCAACCGGTTTCGGACCTTGCGCACCCGCGCCCGGACCCGGTCTCCGGGCACCGCACCGCGAACCAGCAGCGTGTAATCGCCGGCGCGGCCCACGCCATTTCCCCGCCTGTCGAGCCTATCGATGTCAATCTCTATCCGGTCACCGCGCCTGGGTTTCAGCACGGGTGCCCTCCTCTTTCGCTTTCCGCGCCGGAAGCGGCGACGGCTCACGAAACGGACCCTCCAGCAGACGGCCCGCCAGACCCTTCTGCTGTACGAATCCATCGGCGGAAAACAACACCACGCCCTGCAGGCCCGCGCGGCGAGCGACGTCAATCTGCGCGACCGTGTCGTCGGCTTCCTGATTCCATATGCCGATCCCGGCGTACAGATTCCCTGCTTTCACCCGCTTCCGGGCCTCGGTCATCTGACGTCCGATATCGGCGGTGGATCCTTCGTAGAACATGGGTACCACAAAATCCACCAGCCCCCCGTTTATCCATCTGGTCCAATCCTGGCCATATTGCGTATATGCCAATTCTATGTCGGGTTTGACTGCCGCCGACAGCCTGGTGCCGGGCTTCAGGCGCGAAAGCAGCTCGCGTACCTGCCCGACCAGTACGCTGACCTGCCCGCTTCGCCATTTTTCCCATGCCACTCGTACTTCGCTCGCGCCCGACCCGTCGCCACTGGGCTTCTGCCTGTTTTTTTTCGATTCCGCGGGATCGAACCCGAAACGCCTCGTAAACTCCGCCGTCACGGCCGGATTGTAGTCATAGTGGATATTCGGATACCGGACATAATCCATGTGAATTCCGTCGACGTCGTATTTCGTGACGATCTCTTCTATGACCGCCAGCAAGTGGGTCCTGACTTCGGAATTACCGGGCGAAAGGTACCGCCCCTCCACGGAACGTCTGACCAGGTCCACCCCGTTCAGCGCTACGCGCCCGAGGTCGATCCCGTCCGCAGAATGCATGAACCATTCTGGATGCTGCAGAAATATGTGCCGCGCCGACTCAGGGCGGCGCTCTGTCGGGTGCCAGGTGAGGTAGATGTTCACCCAGGCGTGCACTTCCAGCCCCGCCCGGTGACCCTCCTCCACGAGAAGCGCAAGCGGGTCGAAATCCGGCTCGGACAGAGATTCGGCACGCGGCACCAGTCGGCTGGCGTAGAAGGCGTCTCCCCGGCCCCGGACCTGCACCAGAAGGGCGTTCATCCGCGCCTCCACGGCGGTGCGCACCGCGCGCGTTACCTGCTCCCGATCCTTCAGCCAGTGGCGAACCACCCACAATCCGCGGAATTCGTCATTCGGCCTGCCTGTCCCGCCAACGGCAGTCGACCAAAGGCAAAGCACGAGGCAGAGACAGGCGAGTCCGCTGCCGGGTACGTGCCGGAAGACAAAGGGCAAATCGACCGGCTTGTCGATTTGCCCTCTCATCCTGAACTTGTGACGACGCGACGGGATCATTTTTTCGTGCGCTTATGTTCCTCTCCGGATTCGACGGCTTCCCCGGAATCTCCCTCAACGGCCGGAGCCGGCGAGGGCCCGCCCGATCCGCCCGCGACCTCCTCAGCGGTACCTTCTTCGGCCTCCACGCCGTCAGGCCCGGTATCGGTTTCGTCGAGTGAGTCCGAACGCGCG
This sequence comes from Candidatus Latescibacterota bacterium, assembly GCA_965219995.1. GTDB lineage: Bacteria > Latescibacterota > UBA2968 > UBA2968 > JAAXHE01. The sequence continues at coordinate 354,783 of CBDCOX010000002.1, read as the reverse complement.
GCGAAATCGGCCCTCGACTCCTCTCCGACCATCTCCACCAGACACATTTCGACGCGGTCGCCGCGGCGTGGGCCCAGTTTGAGCAATCGCAGGTAACCCCCGTTCCGTTCGGTATAGGACGTTGCGATCTCGTCGAAGAGTTTCGCCACCACACGCTGGTTTCGAATTCGCCGCAGAACCTGTCGTCTGGCATGTAAATCGCCCCGCTTGGCAAACGTGATCAGGCGTTCGGCCAGACCGCGCAACTCCTTGGCCTTGGCGTGGGTCGTACGTATCGAACCGTACGTGAACAGCGACGCGGCCATATTATTCATCATCGCTCTCTTGTGGCTTGCTGTACGTCCGAGCTTGCGCCCCCGCTTTCCGTGTCTCATAGCTTGTCTTTCCCGTTAGAATTCATCTTCCAACACCGCCACCTCATCACTCCTGGCGGCAATCCCGCTGTATTTCGCAATATCCATGCCGAACTGAAGTCCCAGACCCTCCAGGATGGCCGTCAGCTCGTTCAGCGATTTCCGGCCGAAATTCCGGAACTTCAGCATCTCCGTCTCGGTCTTTTGTACGAGGTCTTCGAGGGTCAGAATATTGGCAGCCTTGAGACAATTCGCCGAACGTACCGATAATTCCAGTTCTTCTACCGGCATCTGAAGAAGCGAGGCCACACGCTGCGTGTCTTCGTCGATGACTTCCTCGTACTCCTCCTCCGGCTCTTCCTCGAAGTGAATGAAGAGTTCCAGATGGTCCTTCAGTATCTTTGCCGCATGAGCCACGGCGTCGTCCGGCCGGACCGTTCCATTGGTCCAGACGGTCAGCGTCAGTTTATCGTAGTCCGTCTGTTGGCCCACCCGGGCATTGTCCACCTCGTAATGCACTTTCCGGATGGGAGAAAATGCGGAATCGAGCATGATCGTATCGGTAGCGGGATCGGCGACTTTGTTCTCTTCGGCAAGAACATACCCCCGTCCGTTGCCCACGGTGATCTCCAGTTCCAGGTGGCCGTCCTGATCGAGAGACGCGATGTGCTGATCGGGATTCATGACCTCGATGTCCGCGTCCACTTCCAGCTCCGCGGCGGTCAGGGCGCCCGGCCCCGCCTTGTCGATTCGTAGCTGTTTGTCTTCCTCCGAATGCATGCGCAGATTGACCTCTTTGAGATTCAGGACGATTTCAGTCATGTCTTCGACAACGCCCTGGACAACGGAGAACTCGTGCTGGACCCCTTTCACCCGAATGGCCTTCACGGCGGCGCCTTCTATGGAAGAGAGCAATACCCTGCGCAATGCGTTGCCGATTGTGGTTCCGAATCCACGTTCCAGAGGTTGCACCGTAAACATTCCGTATGAACTGGTGAGGCTGTCCTCATCGATCTGGACGGACCTGGGCATCTGGAAGTTCTTGGGCTTCATACAAGCATTCTCCTTGGATCAACTAAGAAGCAACGCGGCATCCCCGGTTTTCCAGGCACACGGGGCCGCTCGTCATTGGAGCCGACGCGATTACTTCGAATACAATTCCACAATGAGTTGTTCTTCTACAGGCGTCGGAATCCCTTCCCTGGCGGGAACGTCGAGTACGGTGCCGGTGAGATTTACTTTGTCCAGAGACAGCCACGCCGCCTGTCGCCCCTCGCCGATCCGCTTGATGGACTCGTGGATCAACGCCAACTGCCGACTCTTTTCCCGTACCTGAATTGTATCGCCGGGCGTGACCTGAAAAGAAGGGACGTCCACGATACGCCCGTTCACCATAATGTGCCGGTGCCGCACCAGTTGACGCGCCGCCTTGTGAGAAGGCGCGAACCCCAGTCTGTGGGTGACGTTATCCAGGCGGCTTTCCAGCGTCTGCAGGAGAAGCTCCCCGGTCACGCCTTTCCGGCGGGCGGCCTTGTGATAATAGCCGCGGAACTGGCTTTCGAGCACACCGTACTGGCGCTTGGCCTTTTGCTTCTCTCTCAGCTGCAGCGCATATTCCGAAGGTTTGCGGCCCTGGCGCTGCCCGTGCATGCCCGGCGCATAGCTGCGCTTTTCGAACGAGCATTTATCCAGGTAGCAGCGCTCGCCCTTCAGGAACAGCTTGACTCCTTCGCGGCGGCACAATTTGCAACTCGAGTCCGTATACCTTGCCATGCGATAGACCTCCTCGGTCGGAAACCGTTACACCCGACGTCGCTTGGGCGGACGGCAGCCGTTGTGAGGAATCGGGGTGACATCGCGAATCGCCGCGATTTCCAGTCCGGCGCCCTGCAACGCGCGTACGGCGGCTTCCCGGCCGACGCCCGGGCCCTTTACCCAAACCTCAACACGTCGCAGCCCCATGGACATTGCTTCTTTTGCCGCAGCTTCCGCAGCCAACTGGGCGGCAAAGGGCGTACTCTTGCGTGAACCCTTAAAACCCACCTTTCCAGTTGTGGACCACGAAATCACGTGCCCGTCTCTGTCGGTCAGGGTGACGATGGTGTTGTTGAACGTCGCTTTAATGTGGGCAACACCCTGACCGTCGACCCGCTTGCTCCTTCGTCGGCCTTTTCTTTGTTCCGGCGGCAACTGATCGCCTCCTTGATCGTGTTTAAACCTGCGCTTTCTTCTTCTTGGCAATCTGGCCCTTCTTCGGTCCTTTTCGCGTACGGGCGTTCGTCCGGGTGCGCTGTCCGCGCACCGGAAGCCCCCGCCGCCAGCGAAGTCCGCGGTAGCAGCCGATGTCCATCAGACGCTTGATGTTCATGGCCACCTCGCTCCTCAGGTTGCCCTCCACACGGTATTCGCCCTCGATCACACTCCGGAGTTTGGTAACGTCTTCCTCGCTCAACGCGTCAACGCGTGTATCCGGGGAAATCTGCGTCTTCTCCAGAATCCGGTTTGAGGAACTTCTGCCAATACCGTAAATGTATGTCAGCGCGATTTCCACCCGCTTATCGCGCGGCACGTCTACCCCTGCGATACGTGCCATGGATTCTCCTCCTTTGTTCGGTTTCCGAGGGTCCCGGTTCCCGCCCCGGGGAAATGTCACCATTCATCCGCCGATTCATCCCGTCCTGCTCATGCGCGGTTCCCCGATCCCCGGCCTGAACTTGCCGAAGGGTCGTCAAAGGGTCGAAGGGATACCGGACGGGCGATTCGACGGCCGAACTCGGGTCGCCTGTTATCGGGACGGAACACTAGCCCTGTCGCTGTTTATGACTTGGATCGTGTTTGCATATCACCCGGACCACGCCCTTTCTCCGGATGATCTTGCAGTGATTGCATCGTTTCTTGACCGACGCGCGAACCCTCATTCTGAAATCCTTTCGATCACCTTCGGCCTCTGAGCCTGCCCTTTTTCATAAAGCCGTCGTAGTGGCGCATCAGGAGATGTGATTCCACCCTCTGTAACGTGTCGAGCGCCACACCCACGATAATCAAAAGCCCGGTGCCCCCGAAGAAGTCGATCAGACCGGGATTCACATCGGCCCAACTGATGACGAAAAACGGGAAGACCGCGATCGCCGCCAGAAAGATGGACCCGGGAAGCGTTATCCGGGTCAGAATCCGATCGATGAAATCGGAGGTGCGCTTGCCGGGACGGATGCCGGGAATGAACCCGCCCTGCCGCTTCATATTATCGGCCAGGTCTACAGGGTTGAAGACGATTGCCGTATAAAAATATGCGAAAAAGATGATCATTGAGGAATAGAGTATCCAGTACGGAAGCGCATGCAGGGTGGTTGCCGGCGAAAACCGGGATGCCATATCCTGCACCCACTCGTTCATCGGGAAGAAATTGGCCAAAGTGGACGGCAAAAACATGATGGCCTGCGCGAATATGATCGGCATCACTCCCGAGGTATTCACCTTCAGCGGAATGTGTGTGCTCTGGCCTCCGTATACACGCCGGCCCACGACACGTTTGGCATATTGTACCGGTATTTTTCTCGTACCCTGCGTAATGAGAACCACCAGCGCGGTAACCGCGACAATGATGACGACCACGAACAGCTCGAGCAGGATAGGCTTATTGTTGGCCACGAAGTCCTGATACTCCTGAATCACGGCCGCGGGCGCGCGGGCGATAATCCCAATGAAGATCAACATCGACATGCCGTTGCCGATACCCCGGTCATCGATCTGTTCTCCCAGCCACATAACGAATACGGTACCGGCGGTAATCGTCAGTATCGTCAGCAGGCGAAAGCCCAGGCCCGGATCCGGAACCACCAGCATTCCCGTGATGGGCGACCGGAGGCTTTCCATAAACAGGCTGACACCGAACGACTGAGCGGCCGCCAGCGCAACGGTCCCGTAGCGGGTATATTGGGTGATCTTCTTCCGCCCCTCTTCACCCTCCTTCTGCAGTTTCTGCAAAAAGGGAATGACGGCGCCCATCAGCTGAAGGATGATCGAGGCGCTGATATACGGCATGATACCCAGCGCAAAGACAGTCGCGCGGCCGAATGCGCCGCCCGCAAACATGTCGTAGAATCCCAGGACGCCCGTTGCGGCACTGCTGAAGTATTCGTCCAGGGCCCTGGGATCGATGCCGGGTATGGTCACATACGTCCCAACCCGGAAGATCACCAGAATCCCAAGCGTAAACAGGATACGATTCCGTAACTCGGGGATTCGAAAGGCACTCTGGAAACTCTGGAGCACCGCCGCCTCCTCTGCCGATTAACCCGCCCCGGAACCCGCGTCGATCAGAGTGACGCTTCCTCCGGCCGATTCGATTTTCTCTTTGGCCGACCTGGATGCCGCATGCACATGAACCTGTAAGGGATCGGAGACGTCACCTCGCCCCAGAACTTTCACCGGCCGCCGGATCGACCGTATCAGACCCGACTGTTTCAATTGTTCGGGTGTCACCGGCCCGGACAATCCCCGTTTGACGATATCGTCCAGATTAACGACCTGATAGACCACCTTCAACGGGTTGTTGAATCCGACTTTGGGAAGTCTGCGCTGCAACGGCATCTGCCCGCCTTCAAACCACGGCCTCAACTTGGCGCCCGAACGCGACTTCTGACCCTTGTGTCCCTTTCCGCTGGTCTTTCCACAGCCGGATCCGACGCCGCAGCCAAGCCGTTTCCGATTCGTGACCGCGCCCTTGGGGGGCTTGAACTTTCCTGGTTCCATCTTCCTGAGTCCTTACGCGTGAGAGTACGCGGGCCCGGTCCGGCCGTCGCGACCATGGAACGACCCTATCCGAAATCAGCCGTCCGCCGGTTTCACTTCGACGAGGTGCGCTACTGCATTGACCATTCCGCGGATTTGCACGGTATCGTTGTGGATCACGCTGTGACGAATACGTCGAATGCCAAGCGCCACGAGCGTACGCCGCTGTTTTTCATTGCGCGAGATCATGCTGCGAACCTGAGTGATCTTCAGTTTTTTCCCGTCGTCTGCCATTCCGCATTACTCCCGAACGCCGGTAAACTCTGCTTCGTCGACATTCCGCAGCCGCGCGAACGCCCGTGCGTCGCGCAGGCTAGCCAGACCCTGGAGCGTCGCCTTGACGGTATTGTGGGTATTCTGGGAACCCAGAGATTTGGTCAGCACGTTCTGCACACCTGCCAGTTCCAGAACCGCTCGTATACCCCCTCCGGCGATCACCCCGGTTCCCGGCGCCGCGGGCTTTAACAGTACCCTGGAGGCGCCAAAGACACCGATGATCTCGTGCGGCAATGTTCCGTTGATGACCGGTATGCGCACCAGTTCCTTTTTTGCATTTTCGGTGGCTTTGCGAATGGCTTCGGCCACTTCTCCCGCCTTGCCCATTCCGGCGCCGACGTGACCCTGTCGGTCGCCGACGACCACCATCACATTGAAGGCAAAGCGACGTCCGCCCTTGCGCACATGGGATACCCGCTTGAGGCTGTTGTTGATGACGATTTCAGTCAGGTCCAGTCCCGAAGGGTCTATACGTTTCAAATGCGTACTCCTTTATATCCGGCAACCAGCCTAAAACAACAGTCCACCTTCTCGTGCGCCGTCGGCCAACGCCTTGATCCGGCCGTGGTACAGGCGGCCGCCCCGATCGAATACAACGGTTTTGATGCCGGCCTCGAGCGCTTTCGTTGCCACCGCACGGCCCACCTCACGCCCCTTCTCGCTCTTGTTGCCCGAGAGCGTATCGCGGATTTCACGGGAATTGCTCGAGAGCCCCAGAAGGGATCGACCCGTCGTGTCGTCGATCAGCTGCACCTCGATGTGGTTCAGACTCCTGCTAACCGCCAACCGGGGCCGCCCGGGGGTTCCGCGAATCTTCTTTCGGATTCGCAATCGGCGGCGACGTCGCAGGTTGGCCTTCTGTATTTGTGGGTTTGCCATGAAAATCCGCTCCTTGGGTAATCGATACTATGTAACAGCGGCCTTGCCGGCCTTGCGACGCACGTACTCGTTAAAGTATCTGATCCCTTTACCCTTGTATGGCTCCGGGGGACGGACCTTTCGAATATCGGCGGCCATCTGTCCCACTCGTTCCTTATCTGGTCCCCGGACGACAATTGAGGCCTGGGCCGTGTCTATTTCGGCGGGGGCCGCCTCAATGCTTATTTCAACGCCGTCGAGTGGCTCTATGATCACGGGATGGCTGAAACCGACCTGCAAATCCAGATTCCTGCCCTTCATCTCAGCGCGATACCCCACTCCCACGATTACGAGCCGTTTTTCAAATCCGTTGCGCACGCCCTCAACCGCGTTGGCGAGCAACGCCCGGGTCAAGCCCCATACCGCCTTTGACTCCCTGTCGTTGGTATTCTCAACCGTGACGCGCAGCGTCCCGTCTTCCTGGCGTAACTGTGTTAACGGATGAATCCGCACCGTCAACTCTCCCTTGCTCCCCTTCACCTGCACGCCGTCCGGTCCAACCTGTACTTGAACCCCATCCGGAACGGGAATCGGTTGTTTTCCAACGCGTGACACCTTGAATCCTCCCGTTTACCAGAGGTGGCAGAGGACTTCGCCGCCAACCCCGGCCGTACGAGCCTCGCTATCCGTGAGAATACCCCGCGACGTGGAAAGCACGGCCACGCCGAGACCGTTGAGTACCCTCGGGATTTCGCCGGCTCCTACGTAACGACGCAGCCCCGGTCGGCTGATGCGTTCCAATCCTTGTATCGCGCTCTCGTCGTCCGAACTGTACCTGAGATACAGCCGGATGTAGCCCTGCCTGTTGTCTTCCACGGACGCGTAATTGTGGATAAACCCCTTGGTCTTCAGAATTCGGGCAATTTCAGTTTTTATCCGGGAACCCGGAATGTCTACCTTGCGGTGCCCTGCACGGGCCGCATTCCGAATACGGGTCAGCATATCGGCAACCGGATCGCTCATACTCATAGCGTCAACAGCCTCCTGTCTGTCAGAGCTGCTACCAGCTCGCCTTCGCGACCCCTGGAATCTCACCCAGCAACGCCAGTTCCCTAAAGCAGATCCTGCAGATTCCGAACTGCCTCATGTAGCCTCTGGGGCGTCCGCAACGATGGCAACGATTATAACGGCGAACGGCAAACTTCGGCTTTTTGTTTGCCTTGACAATCAATGTCTTTTTTGCCACAGGTACGCTCGCTTTCTTGGTTTCAGGCCGCTTCGGCAGCCTGGAACGGCATGCCAAAGCGCTTGAGCAATTCAAATGCCTCTTCGTCCGTCCGGGCCGTAGTTACGATGGTCACGTCCAGCCCGCGGATCTGGTCGATCTGGTCATAGTTGATCTCCGGAAAAATAATCTGCTCCCGGACACCCACAGTATAATTCCCGCGACCGTCGAAGGCATTGGGAGACAACCCTCTGAAGTCGCGTGTGCGGGGTATGGCAAAGGTGAAGAAACGATCGAGGAATTCGTACATCCGATCGCGTCGGAGCGTAACGGCGCACCCGACGGGCATGCCCTCGCGCAGTTTGAAATTCGAGACCGACTTCTTCGCCCGACGAATGGAAGGTCGCTGTCCCGAAATGGTTGACAGGTCGGCGATGGCGCTGTCGATCGCCTTCGGGTTCTGTACGGCCTCTCCCAGACCCATGTTCATGACAACCTTCTCGAGCCTCGGCACCTGCATCCTGTTCTTGTAGGCGAAATGCGAAACCATCGCCGGGACGATCTCATTGTTGTACATTTCTCTAAGCCGCGCAGCCATTCATCCCTCTCTATGTACTCGCTTCGGAAATCTGTTCGCCACTCTTGATCGCGAGCCGTATCCGTTCACCGTTCTCCAATCGCTTCCGGCGTATCCGGGTGGGCTCGTCGGTTTGAGGATCGATTAACATCAGCCTGGAAATATGCACGGGCGCTTCTTTTTCGATAATACCGCCCTGCTGGTTCTTGGGGCCGGGGCGGGTATGCCGCTTTATGAAATTGATGCCCTCCACCAGCGCCCGCGCTTTCCTGGGAAATACCTTCAGGACGCGCCCTCTCCTCCCCGCATCCACCCCGCCGATGACCTCGACCTGATCGCCCTTGCGCACATGAACTTTCACCGTTCGACTCTCCCTGCTGTGGAAACGTCAGACCACTTCGGCCGCCAGAGACACAATTCGCATGAATCGCCTGTCGCGCAGCTCCCGTGCAACCGGGCCGAAGATGCGCGTTGCCCGCGGTTCGCCCTCCGCATTGATCAACACCGCGGCATTGTCGTCGAACCGGATGTAAGAACCATCGGAGCGACGCGCCTCCTTCCTGGTCCGAACAATGACCGCCCGCGCAACTTCTCCCTTTTTCACGGCGCTGTTGGGCTGGGCATCTTTCACGGCTACCACGATCGTATCGCCGAGACCGGCGTATTTTCTCCGGGACCCGCCCAGCACCCGGAAGCACATCACCTTGCGGGCGCCACTGTTGTCGGCGCAGTTCAGAACCGTCTGCTCCGTAACCATTCCGTAATACTCCTATTGGACCTTTTCCAGAATCTCGGCCAGACGCCATCGTTTGGTCTTGCTGATCGGGCGGGTTTCGCAAATCAACACGGTGTCGCCTGAATTCGCCGAGTTATTTTCGTCGTGTGCGGCGAATTTCGAACGGCGCCGCACCACCTTGCCGTAAAGCGGATGGGGGGTGCGCCAGGTGACTTCCACGACGATTGTCTTGTTGGCCTGATTGCTCAGCACCCGGCCCACAAGGGTCTTGCGACGGCCGCGCGCGGCGGTTTGTGCCATGGTTTAATTTCCTTCCGATCCCCGGGAGTCGCCGCCGACTGCGACGATCGAATCCTCTGCGCGCTCCCGCTGTACCGTTCTGATCCGGGCGATATCCCGTCGGACCGACTTGACCTGAAGCGGATTGTCGAGCTGCTGCGTGACAAGCTGAATTCTCAAATTGGACAACTCCTCGAGCCTGTCGACCAACAACTCGTCAACCTCGCCCGGGGTCATCTGGCGAATCTCGCTGGCTTTCATTCTTCACTTTCTCCGCGTTCGATAAACCGGGTCTTGATGGGCATCTTGTGGCCCGCCTTTCGCATGGCCTCCCGCGCGCTCGCCCGCTCGACACCGTCGATTTCGAACATGATCCGGCCCGGTTTGACGACGGCCACCCAGTATTCCGGATTCCCTTTACCCTTGCCCATCCGGGTCTCGGCGGGTTTGATGGTGACCGGCTTGTCGGGAAACAGACGGATCCACACCTTGCCTCCACGTCCGAGCGCGCGCGTTATGGCCACGCGCGCGGCCTCGATCTGCCGGCTGGTAATCCAGGCCGGCTCGAGCGCCTGAAGCGCAAATTCTCCAAAAGCGATACTGCTGCCCCGGTACGCCACGCCGCGCATACGGCCGCGCTGCTGTTTTCGCCACTTCACCCTTTTCGGCATCAACATGGAGTCTTATCCTTACAATACCCGGTTCGGCTTACTGACCCGGTCCTCCCGGAGCGCGACGATCCACGACCTCTCCGTGGCACACCCACACCTTGACCCCGACCGTGCCTGAAGTTGTGAAGGCCGTGGACGTGGCATAGTCTATATCCGCCCTGAGCGTATGCAGCGGCACTCGGCCGGCGGGTTCCGACTTTTCGATCCGGGCCATCTCCGCACCGCCCAGGCGTCCGCCACATACAATCTTGATGCCGTCGGCACCCATGCGCATCGCCGAAGCGATCGCTTTTTTCATCGCCCGGCGGAACGAAACTCTCTGCTCCAGCTGGCGCGCGATGTTGTCTGCGACCAGTTGCGCATTCAGTTCCGGCCGCTTGATTTCCTGGATATTTATATAAATCTCTTTGCCGGTAATGTGTTTCAATTCGTCCCTGAGCTTGTCCACTTCCTGCCCCTTACGGCCGATCACGATACCCGGACGAGCAGTATGCACCGAAATGGTCACCCGTTTCGGTGCGCGTTCGATCTCGATCTGAGACACGCTCGCACGTTGGAGTCTGCTATGGATGTAACGTCGCAGCATCAGGTCTTCCTTCAACAGCTCGGCAAAATCGTTACCGGCAAACCAGCGGGAACGCCAGTCTTTTACAATGCCCAGTCGGAATCCGGTTGGATGTGTTTTCTGGCCCAAACGTAATCCTCCCGACGACTAATCGTCGTCCGATACGACCAGCGTGATATGGCTGCAGCGCTTTCGGATAAATCCCGCGGCGCCACGCGGCATGGGGCGAATACGACGCATTGCGATGGCGCCGTTCACGAACGCTTCCTGAACGTAAAGGTCTTCTTCTCGAACCGTGGACGACTCGGTGTTGGCGGCATTGGCTACCGCCGACCGCAACGTGCGTTCTACGATCCGGGCCGCCTTCTTGGGCGTAAACTGAAGGATATGAAACGCCTCTTCGACCCCTTTACCGCGCACAAGGTCCACCACCTGACGCGCTTTTCGGGGCGAAATCCTGACGTATCTGGTGACTGCCCTGGCCGTCATCAAATCCCTTCCTGACCCTGACATCCCGTCGCAAAAGTCCATCCGGGCTGCGTCCGGCCCTTATGGCCGAAACCCTGCAGAGCGGTTTCTTCAAAGGACTGCCAACCGCCCCTCAGCCGGTTCATTCTGCCTGCCCCGGTCCAACGCCGAACATCGACAGGCGGGCGTCGGCCGGAACGGGTTACCGGAGCTACTTCAGCCCCGTCGATCGCTCTGTCAGGCTTCCCGAATGCCCACGGAACGTCCTTGTAGGGGCGAATTCACCCAGCTTGTGCCCCACCATATTTTCCGTAATGTACACCGGAATGAACTTGTTTCCGTTATGCACCGCGAGCGTATGACCCACAAATTCGGGAGAAATGGTCGAACGGCGGGCCCACGTCTGTATCACGCGCTTGTTGCCCGACTTGTTCATTCCCTCGATCTTCGTCAGAAGACCCGCGTCAACGTAGGGACCTTTCTTGAGCGACCGTGCCATTCAATCCTCGCCTGGGGAAATCTATCTCTTGTTCTGTCTTCTTACGATCAGTTTGCTGGACTGTTTCTTGCGTTTTCTCGTTTTGTATCCCTTCGTGGGCACCCCCCAGGGCGTTACCGGATGTCCGCCGCCCGACGCGCGTCCCTCCCCTCCTCCATGCGGGTGATCGATGGGATTCATCGCCACTCCTCTCACCGACGGCCGCCTCCCCAGCCACCTGTTTCGCCCCGCCTTTCCCAGAACGACGTTTTCGTGCTCCTGATTTCCCACCTGACCTACCGTGGCATAGCACGTGACCGGGACCAGCCGTACCTCGCCGGAGGGCAGGCGGAGTTGCGCGAACCTGCCTTCTTTGGCCATGATCTGGATTTCGGATCCGGCCGATCGGCCCAACTGCCCTCCCTTGCCGGGCTGCAATTCGACGTTGTGAACATGGGTTCCCTGCGGGATGTTCTCCAGAGGCAGCGCGTTGCCGGGCCGCACATCGGCCTCCGGCCCGGATACCACCTGAGCGCCAACGTTCAGTCCCGTGGGCGCCAGAATATACCGTTTCTCACCGTCGACATAATGGAGCAGTGCAATTCGCGCTGAGCGATTCGGATCGTATTCGATGGAATTCACCGTTGCCGGAACACCGAATTTGTTGCGTTTGAAATCGATGATACGGTAGTGCCGTCGATGTCCTCCGCCGCGACGACGGCTCGTAATGCGGCCCATGTTGTTGCGGCCGCCGCTCTTCTTGTTCGCCTCGACCAGGGATTTCTCGGGGTCGGAACGGGTGATTTCCTCGAACGAGGAGACGGTTTTGAACCGCAGCGACGGCGTAAACGGTCGGAACGTCTTTACAGGCATCGATCAGGATTCTCCGAAAAAGTCAATGACGTCGCCGGCCGCAAGCGTGATGATCGCCTTCTTCCAGTTGGCGCGTCGGCCCTGAAACCGCCCCATTCTCTTCAGCTTTCCGGATACGGCAGACGTATTGACGTTCAGCACCCGTACATTGAACATCGCTTCAGCGGCCCTTTTGATTTCCAGCTTGTTGGCATCGACCCGAACTTCAAACACGAATTTGTTGTGATCTTCCTGCAGCTCGGAAGCCCGTTCGGTGATCAGCGGTCTGCGGATGACCTCTCTGAAGTCTTTTTTCATGCCGACCCCCAGATGGCCTGCAGCCTTCCCAGGGCTTCCTGGGTGAAGACGACCGCGTCCGCGTTGACAACGTCGTATGTCGATACCTGCGCGACCGGCACCACCCGGACGTTGGATAAGTTCCGGCATGACTTCAGAATATTCGGCGCCGCTTCCGGCGTGAGCAGCAGAACCTTGCGGTCGTCGACCTCGATGGCCTGCGTCATCCCCGCCATCCGCTTCGTCCGGGGCGCGTCGAACGTGAAGTCTTCCACCACTTTGATGGCCCCGACCGGAGCCTTCAGCGAAAATGCCGACTTCAGCGCCAGGCGCCGCACCTTCCGGGGTACGCGCTCGTTCAACTCCCGCGGCCTGGGACCGTGAGCGACCCCGCCGCCGACCCGAATCGGGGACGACGCGGTGCCGGCTCTCGCTCGTCCGGTGCCTTTTTGTCTGTACATCTTCCGCTTGCTGCGCCGGACTTCCGCACGGGTCTTGGCGTGGGCGTTGCCCTGGCGCTGGTTGGTCAGATACATCTTGACCGTGTGATAAATGGCATGGTGGGACGGATCGATTCCGAAGATCGTCTCCGGGAGGTCGACGGATCCCACGACCTCACCCTCGAAGTTCGTTACCTCAACTGACGCCATAACCCAATTGGTTCCCGTTAATTGCGCTGCTTCTGCACCTTTACGATGCCGCCGTTGGGGCCGGGTACCGCGCCTTTGAGCAGCAACAGGTTGCGCGCTGTGTCCACCCGGACAACCTTCAGCCCTTTCACGGTTTCCCGGCGATGGCCCATATGGCCCGCCATCCGCATCCCCTTGAATACCCGGGAGGGATCGGAACTCTGACCGATGGATCCGGGTGCCCGATGCCGGTCGGATTGCCCGTGTGTTTTCGGACCGCCCTTGAAATGGTGCCTCTTGACCCCGCCCTGAAAGCCCTTGCCCTTGGTACGCCCGGTTACCGAGACGGTTTCTCCGGGCTCGAATATACCGGAATCGAGAATCTGGCCGACCTCGAATTCCGACGTGTCGGCTACCCGGAACTCCTTCAGGACGCGGTGTGGGCCCGCGCCGGATTCCCTGAGAATGCCCAGGTGCGGCCGAGTAAGGCGCCGCTCTGAAGTCGCGCCGAAGCCGAGCTTCACAGCGCGGTATCCATCCGATCCGTCTTCCTTGACCTGTACAACCGGACATGGCCCCGCCTCAACCACGGTTATGGGGACCAGGTTGTCGTCCTGGTCGTAGGCCTGGGTCATTCCGATTTTCTTTCCAATCAATCCCAGCACGTCACTACGCCTTGATTTCGATGTCGATCCCTGCCGGCAGATCCAGTTTCATCAATGCATCCACCGTCTGTGGCGTCGAGTTGTGAATGTCGATTAAGCGCTTATGTACACGGGTCTCGAACTGCTCCCGTGATTTCTTGTCGATATTCGGGCCTCGAAGGACCGTGTACAACGAACGCTTGGTGGGCAATGGAATGGGGCCGGAAATCAGGGCCCCTGTCCGTTTCGCCGTTCGCACGATCTCGTCGACGGACCGATCAAGGGCAAAATGATCGTAAGCCTTCAACCGAATTCGTATTTTTTGTGCGGGCACCTGCCCCTCCGTCGGACCTAGTGTTCTGTCCCGGAAATAAGTTGCCTAAATTCGGCCGTCGAGTCGCCCGGCTCGCAAGGCGCCGGAGCGCAGGCGACCTGGCCAGGTCGTCGAGCGAAGGCAACGCCGCGAGACGGGATGAATCGGCGGAAGAATGGTGAGGTATTTTTGGGACAGGACACTAATCCAGGATTTCGGTGACCACGCCGGATCCGATCGTCCGGCCGCCTTCACGTATCGCGAATCGAAGCTGTGGTTCGATGGCGATGGGCTGAGGCTTCAGGTCGACGTCCATCGTAACGTTGTCGCCCGGCATCACCATTTCAACGCCTTCGGGCAGCTGGACCGCACCCGTAACGTCGGTGGTCCTGAAATAAAACTGCGGCCGGTAACCCGTAAAGAATGGTTTACTCCGGCCGCCCTCTTTTTCCGTGAGCACATAAACTTCGCCTTTGAACCGGGTATGCGGCGTTACCGAACCCGGTTTTGCAACGACCATGCCGCGCTCGAGGTCCTCTTTGTCGACGCCGCGCAGCAGCAGACCCACGTTGTCGCCCGTCTCTCCGGTGTCAAGCAGCTTTCGGAACATCTCGATTCCGGTCACGACGGTCCTGCGCGTCTCTCTGATACCGACGACCTCCACGTCTTCGTTCAGATGGACCACGCCGCGTTCGATTCTCCCCGTGCCAACCGTACCGCGGCCGGTAATGCTGAAAACGTCTTCGACAGGCATCAGGAAGTCCCGGTCCGCGTCGCGTTCGGGAATGGGAATGGCTGTGTCGACCGCCTCCAGCAGTTCCCAGATGGATCCGCATTCCTCGGCGTCCGGACTGTCCGCCTCGAGCGCCTGCAGCGCGGACCCGGAAATCACGGGAATGTCGTCGCCCGGAAAATCGTAATCGCTGAGAAGCTCGCGCACTTCGAGTTCCACCAGTTCCAGCAACTCCGGATCGTCCACCATATCGACCTTGTTCAGGTAAACGACGATAGACGGTACGTTCACCTGTCGAGAGAGCAAAATGTGTTCGCGCGTCTGAATCATCGGCCCGTCGGCGGCGCTCACGACCAGGATGGCGCCGTCCATCTGCGCCGCACCGGTGATCATGTTCTTGACGTAGTCGGCGTGTCCCGGACAGTCCACGTGGGCATAGTGGCGGTTTTCGCTTGAATACTCCACGTGTGCGGTATTGATGGTGATCCCGCGCTCTTTTTCTTCAGGTGCCTTATCGATACTCTCGAATGGCGCATAGTCCGCCAGTCCCTTCGCGGCCAGCGTTTTTGTAATGGCCGCCGTCAATGTCGTCTTGCCATGGTCAACGTGCCCGATGGTTCCGATATTGACGTGGGGTTTGCTTCTGTCGAATTTCTCCTTAGCCATATGACCTTACCTCCTGTGCAAAAAACGTCCCGAAAATCCTTTTGTTGGGCTCTTGTGGTTGCCCGCCGTCAAAGTGGAACGGGCGTCCCGATCGCTAATTGTCGGTAAGTTCCTGCGCAAGCGCTTTGGGAATTTCCTGGAACCTTGAAAATTCCATCGAATAGATCGCGCGCCCCTGGGTCAGGGAGCGCAGTCGCGTGGCGTAGCCGAACATCTCGGTTAGCGGGACCATTGCCGTGATCACCTGGGCATCCGGACGGATCACAATGCCCACGATGTGTCCGCGCCGGGCATTCAGGTCGCCCATGACATCGCCCATATATTCTTCGGGTACGACGACCTCAACATCCATCAGGGGTTCCATCAGGTACGGATCCGCTTTTCGGGCGCCGTTTTTAAACGCCATGGATGCGGCCACCTTAAACGCCACCTCAGAAGAATCGACGTCGTGGTACGATCCGTCGTAAAGCACAACCTTTACGTCTTCTACCGGGTATCCGGCCAGAACGCCGGACTGCATGGCCTCCTGAACACCCTGCCTGACAGCAGGGATATATTCGGTCGGAACGGACCCTCCCACGACCTTGTTCTCGAATACGAGGCCGCTGCCCGGCTCGCCCGGACCCATCTCCAGCCATACGTGGCCCCATTGCCCCCTGCCGCCCGTCTGCCGCACGAACCGCCCCTCGACTTTGACCGTCTCGCGAATCGCCTCTTTGAAGGTCACCTGCGGTTTGCCTACATTGGCGGCAACGCGGAATTCCCGCATCAAGCGGTCGACGATGATCTCCAGGTGCAGTTCTCCCATACCCGAGATGATTGTCTGCCCGGTATCTTCGTCTGTGGAGACATGAAACGTGGGGTCCTCTTCGGACAGCTTTCCCAGCGCCGTCCCAAGCTGATCCTGGTCGGCCTTTGTCCTGGGTTCGATGGCCACGGACACGACCGGTTTCGCGAAGTCCATCGACTCCAGAATCACCGGATGATCGATATCACAGAGCGTCTCCCCCGTGGCCGTCGCCTTCAATCCCACGGCAGCTGCGATATCTCCGGTAACGACCTCATCGATTTCCTCGCGCTTGTTGGCATGCATCTGGAGAACCCGGCCGATTCGCTCCCGTTTCCCGTTGTTGGAATTCCTTACGTACGAACCGGTTTTGAGACAACCCGAATAAACCCTGAAATAGGTCAGATGCCCCACATAAGGATCGGTCTTCACTTTGAACGCAAGCGCTGAAAACGGTTCGTCATGGGACGGCGCCCGGGTAACCTCTGCCCCCGAGTCCGGATCGAACCCTTTTACAGCCGGGACGTCGAGCGGCGACGGGAGATAGTCCAGAACGCCGTCGAGCAGCCGCTGGACCCCCTTGTTCTTGAAAGCCGACCCGCAGAAGACGGGCACGGCGTGAACGTTGATGGCTGCCAGACGAAGCGCCTGTCTGATTTCTTCTTCGGCGATGTGCTCGCCTTCGAGGAATTTCTCCATCAGCGTGTCGTCGAAATCGGAGACCGCCTCCAGCATCTGCTCGCGATAGGTCTGCGCACGATCCATCAGGTCGTGAGGAATTTCGCTTTCGGTAAAGACCGTGCCCAGCGTGTCTTCCTGATAGGAAACCATTTTCATCTTCACCAGATCGATCAACCCCGTGAATAACTCCCCCGCGCCCACGGGAATCTGCACCGGCACGAAATTCGAAGCCAGCCGTTCCCTCATCATTTCAAGTACGCGGAAGAAGTCGGCGCCCGTCCTGTCCATCTTGTTGACGAAGGCAATCCGGGGCACCCTGTACTTATCGGCCTGCCGCCAGACGGTTTCCGACTGCGGTTCCACGCCGCCGACGGCACAGAAAATCCCGATAACCCCGTCCAGAACCCGAAGTGACCGTTCTACCTCGGCCGTAAAATCCACGTGTCCGGGCGTATCGATGATGTTGATCCGGTGTCCGTCCCAGAAACAGGTGGTGGCAGCCGACGTGATGGTGATTCCCCGTTCCCGTTCCTGGTCCATCCAGTCCATTGTCGCCGCGCCGTCGTGCACCTCACCCATGCGATGCAGCCGACCCGTATAGTACAGAATCCGCTCGCTCGTTGTGGTCTTACCCGCATCGATGTGCGCCATGATGCCGATGTTGCGAATCCGTTCCAGTTGTTCTCTGCGTGACATTTCCGTTACCAACGATAGTGTGCGAACGCCCGGTTTGCCTCGGCCATGCGGTGTGTCTCTTCTCTTCGCTGCATCGCCCGTCCGCGGCCGCTTGCCGCGTCCATCAACTCACCGGCGAGTCTTTGTGACATGGTTTTCTCGCCGCGCCCGCGCGCGAACGTAATCAGCCAGCCGATCGATAGAGAAAGCCGCTCATCCGACCTTACTTCGACCGGCACCTGGTAGGTCGTGCCGCCCACACGCCGGGATTTTACCTGGATGATCGGCTTGGCGTTTTCAACCGCCTGCTCGAACACTTCCAGCCCCGTCTTGTCCGTACGCTCGGCGATCAGGTCCAGCGCTCGATACAGTATCTTCTCGCCGATGCTTTTCTTGCCCTTTCGAAACAGGCTGTTTACGAACTGCGTCACCAGAACGCTGCCGTACTTGGGATCGGGCGAAAGCGCTCTTTTCTCGGCCCGCCTCTTTCTCATAACGCCCTCAAAACAAGGGGGACACACCGTTTACTGCCGACTCCAGCGTTATCCCCCGAAACAAACCCTTACATAAACCCGCAAGTCCTATTGAGGTGTCTTGGCACCGTATTTGGACCGACTCTGTTTTCGGTCGGAGACACCGGTCGTGTCCAGAACGCCGCGGATAATGTGGTAACGAACCGACGGCAGATCCCGTACCCGCCCTCCCCGAATGAGCACAACTGAGTGTTCCTGGAGGTTATGGCCTTCGCCAGGGATATAGGCTGTGACCTCCATCCCGTTCGTCAGGCGGACGCGGGCAACCTTACGCAGAGCTGAGTTCGGTTTCTTGGGGGTTGTGGTATACACCCGCGTACAGACGCCCCGCTTCTGCGGACATCCCCGCAATGCCGGGGCGGACGACCGCTTCGCCTTTAACTTGCGACCTTTGCGCACCAGCTGGTTGATGGTGGGCAAAACAACCTCCTGTATGGTTCACATCCGGACCGACGCGGTCGACTTTGCCGTTAACGGCTAAATTCGGCCATAGACTTGCATTATAACAATTTGAAGCCTGCTTGTCAAGCATTTATCGGCGGAAGGCCGACGTTTTCGAGACCTTCGTCGGGTACCTCCTCGGCATCCTTCTCCAGAGACACCGCCTGGACCTCGCGATACCGTTCCGAACCGGTACCGGCCGGAATCAGGTGACCTATGATGACGTTTTCCTTCAATCCGAGCAGGCCGTCCATCTTGCCCTGGACGGATGCCTCCGTCAAGACGCGCGTGGTCTCCTGGAACGACGCGGCGGAAATAAAGCTGTCGGTCATCAGCGAGGCCCTTGTAATGCCCAGCAACACCGGGTGGAACGTTGCCGGATCGCCGCCTTCGGCAATCACCTTGTCGTTTTCGTCGCGGAAGCGGAAGCGGTCTACGGTTTCTCCTTCCAGGAAATTCGTATCGCCCGGATCCGTAACCTGAACCTTTTGCAGCATCTGGCGGACAATGCACTCGATATGCTTGTCGTTGATCCGGACGCCCTGCATGCGATACACGGCCTGGATCTCGTTCACCAGATACTCCTGCACCGCCTGAATGCCCTGGATCTGCAGTATGTCGTGCGGATTCACCGACCCTTCGGAAAGCTGTTCGCCGGCCTGCACCCGGTCGTTCTCCTGAACCCGGAGGTGTTTACCATAGGGAATCGTATATTTCCGCTCTTCGCCGTCGTCAGACGTGACAATTACGGTCCTGGAACCCCGTACGAGTCCGCCGAAACTGACGGTACCGTCGATCTCCGTGACCACGGCGGGATCCTTGGGTCGCCTCGCCTCGAAGAGTTCCGCAACGCGGGGCAGCCCGCCGGTGATGTCCCGCGTCTTGCTGCGTTCGCGCGGAATCTTCGCCAGGGTATCGCCGGCGCCGATCCGGTCCTCGTCGTGTACAACGAGACGAGCGCCTACGGGAATAATGTAGTGGCCGACCTCATTGCCCGCGGCATCCACAATGCGAATCCGCGGGGAGAGCGTACGGTCGCGGTGCTCGGTGACCACCTGTGCCGCCAGACCCGTGGTCTCATCGGCCTCTTCGCGGTAGGTTACCCCTTCCACAAGATCGACGAATTCGACGGTGCCGGGCCGGTTGGAGACGATAATATTGTTGTAGGGATCCCATTCGTAAAGGACCTGGCTTTCGTCCACCACCTGCTCGTGCTCGACTTTCAACACGGCGCCGTAGGGCACATAATAGTGGCCGCCCCGGGGACGTCCCTGATCGTCCTGAACCTCGAACTCGCCATTCCTGCCGACCGCAATGCGCTGCCCATCGCTTCGGGTCACGCAGTCGATGTTGATGAACCGCACCACGCCGGCCCGCTTCGCCACGATTTCGGCCTGCTCTGCGATTCGGCTGGACGTGCCGCCGATATGGAATGTACGGAGCGTGAGCTGGGTGCCGGGCTCGCCGACGCTCTGTGCGGCAATCACTCCGACGGCCTCGCCGATATCGACGAGCCTCCCGGTGGCGAGATTACGACCATAGCACTTGGCGCAGATGCCCCGCCGGGCCTCGCACGTCAGTACCGACCGTACATTCACCCGTTCCACACCCGCATCGGCGATTCTGGCGGCGGTTGCCTCGTCGAGCAGCTTACCGCTTTCCACGATGATCTCGCCTCCGATGGGATCGTAAACATCTTCCAGCAGGGTTCGGCCGACGATGCGATCCGCCAGGGGCTCGACCACCTCCTCGCCCTCTTTGAGCGCTTCGAGTTCAATGCCCATGATGGTGCCGCAGTCGCCTTCGTTGATCACGCCGTCCTGCGCCACGTCCACCATACGGCGGGTAAGGTACCCTGCCTCGGCGGTTTTCAGCGCCGTATCGGCCAGCCCCTTTCTTGCCCCGTGCGTGGATATGAAGTACTCCAGTACCGAGAGACCCTCTTTAAAGGAGGCAACGATGGGCGTCTCGATGATTTCACCGATCGCTCCGGTGAGCTTCTTCTGGGGTTTGTTCATCAGCCCGCGCATGCCGCCCAGCTGTTTCACCTGATCGTCGCTGCCGCGAGCGCCGGAGTCTTTCATGATGTAGATGGAGTTGAAACCCGCCTCGGAATGCTCCAGGGCCTCGTTCATCATTTCGGCGATATTGTTCGTGGTGTGCTGCCAGACGTCGATGACCTTGTTGTATCGCTCGCCCTCCGTGATGACGCCGTGGCCGTGCTGTTGCTGGATTCGATCGACCTCACCCTTGGCCCTGTCGATGAGTTCCTGTTTCCTGGGCGGAACCACGACGTCGTCCATCGAGACCGTCACGCCGGACTGGGTGGCGTAGTCGTAACCCAGGCGCTTCAGGCCGTCGGCGAATTCCACGGTCGCCCGATTGCCGAATCGCCGATGGACGTCCGTGGTAACCTTCTGTATTACCGGCTTGTCAACCATCTGATTGATAAAGGGCATTCCGTCGGGCAGGATCTCATTGAAAATCACCTGGCCTACGGTCGTCGTCAACAGCTCGCCGTCGACCCGGACACGAATGGCTTCGTGCAGGTCAATCTTGCCGTAATCGTGCGCAATCAACGCTTCGTTGGGGCTGCCGAACGCCTTGAGCTGCTTCCCGTCGGGCTGCTGGACGATTTTGGTCAGATAATAGCAGCCCATGGCGATGTCCTGCGGGTTGTGTACGATCACCGCCGATCCGTCTGCCGGCTTGAGCATATTGTTCGCGGACATGATCAGGATTCGGGCTTCGATCTGCGCCTCGAAAGACAGGGGCACGTGGACGGCCATCTGGTCTCCGTCGAAGTCCGCATTGAACGCCGCGCACACCAGAGGATGAATTCGAATCGCCTTTCCTTCCACAAGCACGGGCTGGAACGCCTGGATGCCCAGCCGATGCAGCGTGGGCGCACGGTTCAGCAGGACGTAGTGATCCTGAATGATGTCTTCGAGAATGTCCCATACCTCGACCCGTTCGCGCTCGACCAGCTTTTTCGCGCTTTTCACGGTCTGGACCAATCCACGCTCTTCCAGCTTTTTGATGATAAACGGCTTGAACAGTTCAAGCGCCATGTGCTTTGGAAGCCCGCATTGATGCAGCCTGAGATTGGGGTCGACGACGATTACCGACCGGCCGGAATAATCGACCCGCTTGCCGAGCAGATTCTGGCGGAAGCGGCCCTGTTTTCCCTTGAGCAGATCGGAGAGCGACTTCAGGGAACGATTGCCGTCGCCGCGCACCGCGCGAGACCTGCGGCCATTGTCGAAGAGCGCGTCGACAGCCTCCTGAAGCATGCGTTTCTCGTTACGGAGGATAACTTCCGGCGCCTTGATTTCGATCAGTTTCTTCAACCTGTTGTTCCGGTTGATGACTCTCCGATAGAGATCGTTCAGATCCGACGTGGCAAACCTTCCGCCCTCCAGAGGAACCAGCGGCCGAAGGTCCGGTGGAATCACGGGGATGACGTCCAGGATCATCCATGACGGATGATTGTCGGACTGTCGAAACGCCTCGACCACCTTGAGCCGTTTCAATGCCTCCTGCTTACGCTGAACCGAGGTTTCCATGCGCGCCTGGGTGCGCAACTCGGCCGAAAGTTCCTCAACGTCTATTTCGCTGAGCAGCTTTCTGAGCGCGACCGCGCCCATGTCCGCAGTAAAGTTGTACCCCTTCGCTTCAAGTTCAAATGCCTCGTCTTCGGAGAGAAGGTCCTTATACTTCAGATCGGGCGCGTCTCCCGGATCCAATACAACGTATGACTCGTAATAGATGATCCGTTCAAGGTTGCGAATGGTGATGTCCAGCAGATAACCCATGCGGGAAGGAAGCGACTTGAAGAACCAGATATGCGTAACCGGCACCGCGAGTTCGATATGGCCCAGACGCTCGCGTCGCACCTTGGACTGGGTGACTTCAACGCCGCACCGGTCGCAGACCACGCCCCGGTAACGAATCCTCTTGTATTTGCCGCAGCTGCATTCCCAATCTTTAACCGGACCGAAGATGCGTTCGCAGAAGAGACCGTCGCGTTCCGGCTTGAACGAGCGGTAATTGATGGTTTCCGGCTTGGTCACCTCACCGCGGGACCAGCCCCGGATCGTCTCCGGAGAAGCCAGTTGAATACGGATCGAATTGAACTCTGTGGGCCGCTTGGAAGTGTTGATGTCCGCCACGGGCCTTACCCCCTTTTTGCGATCGAAATTCTAAAAAAGATGCCCCAGCTAGAAGAATTCACCCGCCCTGGCCGTTCTCCAGAACCACGTCCAGACACAGGCTCTGCAATTCCTTCACCAATACGTTGAAGGATTCCGGAACCCCCGGTTCAGGCGGATTTTCGCCCTTTACGATCGCTTCGTAGATCTTTGAACGTCCTGCAACGTCATCGGACTTGACGGTCAGCATCTCCTGCAGCATATATGCGGCGCCGTACGCCTCGAGCGCCCAGACCTCCATTTCGCCGAACCGCTGGCCGCCGAATTGCGCCTTTCCGCCAAGGGGCTGTTGCGTCACCAGCGAATAGGGTCCGATGGAACGGGCATGGATCTTGTCGCTGACCAGGTGTGACAGTTTCAACATATAGATGAAACCGACCATGACCTCTTTGTCGAAGGGCTTTCCCGTCTTGCCGTCGTACAACACGGTTTTTCCGGTTTCCGGCAACCGGGCCTTGCCCAACGCCGACTTGATGTCCTCGAGCGTAGCGCCGTCGAAAACGGGCGTGGCGACGTGAAGGTCCAGCGCCTGTGCGGCCCATCCGAGATGGGTCTCGAGAATCTGCCCCAGATTCATGCGTGACGGCACACCCAGCGGGTTAAGGATAATGTCGATCGGGGTGCCATCGGGAAGATAAGGCATATCCTCTTCCGGTACGATGATCGAAACGACACCCTTGTTGCCATGGCGTCCGGCCATCTTGTCGCCGACCATCAGCTTGCGCTTTCGGGCGATGTACACTTTGACGAGCTGGACGATTCCCGGAGGAAGCTCATCGCCCCGTGCGATTTTTTCCAGCTCCCGCTCCAGTTCGTCTTCCGCGGCACGGATCAGCTTCTCCGCCAGTTCGATGATGCGGGCGACCTTCCGGTCGACGTCGGCATCGTCGACCCATGCGTCGTCCGGCCGAACGACATCCAGGTCGAGCTTCTGGGCCAGCTTCTCATCGAATGCCCTTCCGGAACGGGCCGCGACGGAGCCGTCTTCGGTATTCCGCAACAGTTTCAGCTTTCTGCCCCGCAGCTGCTCCGCCACCTGTTCGTCCCTGCTGGACTTTATCGCTTTGACTTTCTCCTGGATCCGTGTCTTGACGGTGGCTGTCTTCTCCTTATCTGCCTTGCGGGTCTTTTCCCGGTCTTTTCGCGAAAAAACCTTCCGGTCCATGACAACCCCGTCCATTCCGGACGGCGCCTTTAAGGACGCATCTCTGACGTCTCCCGCTTTCTCTCCGAAAATTGCGCGCAAAAGGCGTTCTTCGGGAGACAGTTCGGTTTCTCCCTTGGGAGTGACTTTACCGACGAGAATATCGCCGGACGTCACCTCGGCGCCGGACCGGACGATGCCCTGCTCATCCAGGTTGCGCACCGCCTGTTCGCTGACGTTCGGAATCTCCCTCGTTATCTCCTCCACACCCCGCTTGGTGTCACGCACCTGGAGCTCGAATTCCTCAATGGATATCGACGTAAATATGTCTTTCTTCAACAGCCGCTCGGAAACGATGATCGCATCTTCGAAATTGTACCCGTTCCAGGACATGAACGCGCACAACACGTTTGCTCCGAGGGCAAGGTCCCCCCGGTCCGTGGCGCAGCCGTCCGCCAGGAGATCGCCGGCTTTAACCTTGTCGCCGACCCTCACGAGCGGCTTCTGGCTGATGCAGAAATCCTGGTTCGACCGTTTGAATTTGATAAGGCTGTAAATATCGTCGTCGAACAAATCGATCAATTCGAGGCTGGGGCCCTTTCGACGCTTCACCACGATCTTGTCCGCACTCACGTAGGTGACCGTTCCCGGGCTCTTCGCCGTTACGACCGCCTTGGAATCCACGGCGACCGCGTGTTCCATTCCGGTACCTACGAACGGCGCTTCTGTCCGGAGCAGCGGCACAGCCTGTCGTTGCATATTCGAGCCCATCAGGGCGCGGTTGGCATCGTCGTGCTCCAGAAACGGAATCAGGGACGCAGCCGTACTGACCAGCTGGCACGGTGAGACGTCCATATAATCGACTTCCGTAGGCGCGACGAGGGGAAAGTCGCCTCGCCGGCGGGCCTGCACCGCGGAATCCTGGAATCGCCCGTCAGTGTCGAGCATTGCATTGGCCTGGGCGATGGTGTGTTTGTCTTCCTCGTCCGCGGACAAATACCTGATCTCCGATGTCACCCTTCCGTCTTTTACAACCCGGTACGGCGTTTCAAGAAATCCGAGGGCGTTGATCTTGGCGTACGTGGAGATGTTTGCGATAAGGCCGATATTGGGACCTTCCGGCGTTTCGATGGGGCAAATCCGCCCGTAGTGGGTATGGTGAACGTCACGTACCTCAAAGCCGGCCCTGTCGCGCGTCAGTCCGCCGGGACCCAGCGCGGACAGCCGCCGCTTGTGCGACAACTCGTCCAGGGGATTGGTCTGTTGAAGGAACTGGGAAAGCTGGCTGCTGCCGAAGAACGCCTGAACCACGGTCGACACGGTCCTCGCATTGACCAGATCCTGCGGTGTAATCTGCTCCGTATCCCTGAGACTCATCCGCTCTCTGATCGTTCTGGCCATGCGTACAAGGCCGGTTGAAAAATGGTATGACAGGAGCTCGCCCACGGTCCGGATGCGCCGATTGCCGAGATGGTCGATGTCGTCCGTATAGCCTTCGCCCTTGAACAGGACCAGCAGGTATTGGATGACCCTGTGAAAATCCTCAATGCACAGGGTGGTGAATTCCAGCGGAATGTTGAGATTCAGCCGCTGATTCAGACGATAACGCCCGACTTCGCCCAACTGATAGCGCTTGGGGCTGAAGAACTGTCGCTCAAGCAGACCGCGCGCCGTCTCCAGATTCGGCGGATCGCCCGGTCGCAGCAGGTTGTAGATTCGTGAGAGGGCCTCTTCTTCGTTGTCGCAAGGATCTTTCTGAAGGGTATTGGCAATCACGCCGCCATCGTTATCGGCATTCACGTCGAGTACGGTCAGGCGGTCGATCTTTGCGTCCGTCAGCGCCTGCAAGTGTTCTTCCGTTATCGTCTGGCGGGACTCAACGATGACTTCGCCGGTTTCCCTGTCGACCACGTCCTCCATCGCGACGGCGCCGACCATGTCTTCGTCGACCTTCGCTGTCGTGTTCTCGTGAAACAGGCTTAGAATCTCTTCGTTCCGGCTGAAACCCAGGGCGCGCAGAAACGTGGTAAACGGCAACTTCCGCTTCCTGTCTATATGCACGTACATGATATCGTTGATATCCAGGCTGAACTCCAGCCAGGCGCCCTTGTACGGTATGATCCGCGCGGAATAGAGCCGCTTTCCGTTGGGGTGAATGGTTTCATCGAAAAAGACGCCGGGAGACCTGTGCAACTGGCTTACGATCACCCGCTCTGAACCATTGACGATAAACGTGCCTTCGTCCGTCATCAGCGGCAGTTCGCCCAGGAATACCGTCTGCTCCACGATATCCTTGATCCGGAACTCCTTGTTGTCCTGCTTTTCGCGGGAAATCAGCCTTAACGTGGCTCGCAACGGAACCGCGTAGGTTGTTCCCCGCTCCAGGCATTCACCCACGTCGTACTTGGGTGTGCCAATGGAATAGTCGACGAACTCGAGTGAAAAAAGCCTGTGGACGTCGCTGATCGGAAAGATACTATGGAAAACCGCCTGGAGGCCCTGTTTTCCACGTTCACCAGGCGGTACGTCCTTCTGCAAGAACCAATTGTAGGAATCTATCTGGATGTCCAGAAGATTCGGCATTTCGATGGCTGAAGCGATTTTTCCGTAAGACTTCCTGTCTATAAGTCCATTTTTCGCCAAGATGATCACGCTCCTCCGGTGAAATCGACCATTGATTGAAGGCAGGAATGCTGTGAAGCGAGTCTATTTGATTTCAACCACGGCTCCAACCTCCTCCAACTCGGCCTTGATCTGGTCGGCCTCTTCCTTGGAAACGCCTTCCTTCACGCTGCGAGGCGCACCGTCGACGAGTTCCTTGGCTTCTTTCAAGCCCAGGCTGGTGACGCTGCGTACCACTTTAATGACCTGAATTTTCTTGTCGCCGATGGCGCTCAAAACCACGTCGAATTCCGTCTGTTCCTCTTCCTCGACCTCTCCATCGGCGACGGCGCCGGCGCCGGCCGCCGGTGCGGCAACCATCGCCTGGGCGCTCACGCCGAATTTATCTTCGAGCGCCTTGACCAGTTCGGCCAGTTCCAGAACGGAGAGCTTTTCGATTTCATCGATAATGTCTGCGATTGCCATGGATTTCCTCCAAACGTCTTATCCTGATGATTGAAACGGTTTTAGGTGATCCGGAATGCCTGGTCATCCACACCGGCCTCACCCTTCTTCTTGGCAATTTCGTTCAGAATCAGAACGAGGTTCTGCAGCAGGCCGCCCAGACAGAATACCAGCCCGCTCAATGGACTCTGGACCGACGACACCACCTGCCCCAACAGCACTTCCCTCGAGGGCAGTCTGGCAAGCGCCTCCAGCTGATCTTCCCGATAGACCCGTCCGTCCGCAAAGCCGCCCTTGACCCTTGGGAGGCCGTTCGACTCCTCGGCAAAATCGTGAAGCAGCCTCACCGGTGCGACCGGGTCGATTTCCGAACTGGCCAGACCGGTTGGCCCCCGCAATACCTCTTCCAGACCCTGAATCCCCGCGTTTTTTACCGCGATCAACGCCAGGCGATTCTTGACGACCCTGTAGGTTATATCCTCATCGCGCAGCCGTTTACGGAGCCGCGTCACCTCAGGGACATCGAGACCGGTAAAATCGGCCAGACAGAATCCCTGGGACCTGCTCATGAGTTGGGTCAATTCATCGACCGCACTGATTTTTCCAGCCGTTGGCATCCTGTTCCCTTCCGTTACGGGCACACGCCCCGTCAGCTGGTCACACTGGACCGATCGATACGGACACCCGGGCCCATCGTGGTCGCCAGGGTAACCGAACGGACAAATTGCCCTTTTGCAGAAGAAGGACGCGCGCGCAGAATCGTTTCGAAGAGCGTTCGGACATTCTCAACCAACCGGTTCTTCTCGAACGAGACCCTGCCCACGGGCGCGTGGACGTTTCCATTCCGGTCGACCCGATACTCCACGCGACCCGCCTTGGCCTCCGCCACCGCCCGCGCCACGTCCGGCGTGACCGTGCCGCTCTTGGGATTGGGCATCAGCCCGCGGGGCCCGAGTATCCTTCCCAAACGTCCGACAACCCTCATCATGTCCGGCGCCGCGATGGCTACGTCGAAATCGGTCCAACCCCCGTTGATGCGTTCGGCCAGGTCGTCGGCGCCCACGATATCCGCCCCGGCACCCTCGGCCGCAGCCGCCTGTTCGCCTTTGGCGAACACGACCACGCGAATCGTCTTGCCAAGCCCGTGGGGCAACATCACCGTACCGCGGACCTGCTGGTCGGCCTGGCGCGGGTCCACGCCCAGCCGCATGGCCATTTCGACCGTCTGATCGAATTTAGGCGCCGGCATGTCTTTCAGCAGCGTTACGGCGTCTTCAATCGAATATTGCGCGCGTCGGTCAATCTGTGAAAGCGCCGTCTTGAATCGTCTCCCGTTGCGCCCAGCCATGATGAGTTACCTCCTAATTTTCAACCGTGATACCGGCGCTGCGCGCCGTTCCTTCGATCATGCGTACGGCGGTTTCCACGCTGCTCGCATTCAGATCTTCCATTTTCATCTCGGCGATCTCCCGAACCTGATCCCGATTGACGCTGCCGACCTTGGTCCGGTTGGATTCGGGCGATCCCTTCTCGAGTCCCGCGGCCCTCTTCAGCAACACCGCGGCCGGCGGGCTTTTTGTTATAAACGAGAAACTGCGGTCGGTAAAAACGGTAATGACCGCGGGAACGATCAATCCCTGCTTGTCTTTGGTCTGCGCGTTGAACGCCTGGCAGAATTCCATGATGTTGACTCCGTGCTGGCCAAGCGCCGGACCGACTGGCGGCGTCGGGGACGCCTGGCCAGCCGGAATCTGCAGTTTGATGGTTGTCATGATCTTCTTCGCCATTACGCTACCCTTCCACGGCCTCTTCGACCTGCAGGACGTCCAGTTCCACGGGGGTATTCCTTCCAAAGATACTCACCATCACCTTGATCTTTCTCTTCTCGGGGTTCACGACGTCGACCATCCCGATGAATTCGCTGAAGGGCCCGTCGATCACTTTAACACGGTCTCCGACCTGATAGGGGATTTCCTGATCGTCCTGAACCTGCCGCCGGTCGACGTGACCCAGCACGTGTTCCACCTCTTTTTCGTGAAGCGGCTGGGGGCGCTTCCCGGGCCCGACGAAGCTCGTGACACCAGGCACATTCGTGACGAAGTGCATGGTCTCCTTATCCATTTCCATTTCGACAAGAATGTAACTGGGAAGAAATTTTCTGAAGGAGGTTGTCTTCCGTCCGTCCTTCATCTCGACAACCTCTTCGGTAGGTACGACGACCCGGTTGATCCTCTCCGCAACCTCAGTGCCTTCCTTGGCACTCTCGAGATAGGAACGCACTTTGTTTTCGTGTCCTGAATAGGTATGCACGACGTACCAGCGCATTGCCATGGTGTATCACTCTCAGTTGGGAAGCCGGAGGCCGTCAGCTCATACCAAATCTGCG
Source organism: Candidatus Latescibacterota bacterium (assembly GCA_965219995.1). Lineage (GTDB taxonomy): Bacteria > Latescibacterota > UBA2968 > UBA2968 > JAAXHE01. Next base: position 325,448 of record CBDCOX010000002.1, on the reverse strand, counting down.
AACCAGCGAAAGCACGAAGTCGACGGCGAAAATGAATACGGAAAGCGCCAGCGAAACCACCAGCACAATCGTTGTCGAAGCGATCAGCTCGTCACGGGTCGGCCACGTCACCTTGCCCATTTCCAGCTGGACGTCTTTAATGAACTGCGCCACTTTCGCGAACATCGGGTACACCGCCAGGAAAACGTCCCAACACCTGAAACAGCCCGGAAACGGGCTCGCGTATGCCGCAGTCGACAAAGGCAGATGGGGATTCGTAGAAGAAACCCGGCTCCTGCAATTTCCAGCGGAACTCAGGCGCGGGTAAGGTGTCTGTTTCGGAGGAAAATGGCAGGGCAGGCAGGAATCGAACCCGCAACCACCGGTTTTGGAGACCGGTGCTCTACCAATTGAGCTACTGCCCTAACCCCAAAATCTGCAGTGATTCATGAAATTTCAGCGAGTCTCCCGGTGCAGGGTATGCTTACGACAGAACCTGCAATATTTCTTGAATTCGACGCGGTCCGGGTGTAATCGCCGATTCTTGTTCGTCGTATAATTCCGGCGCGCGCAGTCGGCGCATGCCAATGTAATCAGATCTCTGGGCATCGATGGGGACCGGACGTTATTGTGGAGCCCACGACCGGACTCGAACCGGTGACCTCCTCCTTACCAAGGAGGTGCTCTACCGACTGAGCTACATGGGCCCTGTACCCTGTCTGTACGACAGAAATAGGCTGATAACGCAGCCCGTAGGAAATTGGAGCGGGAAACGGGACTCGAACCCGCGACATTCAGCTTGGAAGGCTGACGCTCTAGCCAACTGAGCTATTCCCGCGCAAAACAGGAAACGATTCCTTGCGGGCCGCACACGCAAGAATGCCGGCGCGGAAAGTTTCCAGACTTAAGAAGTTATAATATACGTGTACGGATGTCAAGAATTTTTGTCAATAATCGCGCTCGCAAACTTCACCACTCATGAATTCAAAAACCCAGAACTCACATGGATAAACAGGATGGACAGGATGAAAGATCAAAAAACGGGAAAAATCGAACACCAGAAACTACGAATTACGCGAAAAATACGAAAACACCGTGACTAACCCATGAATTCAAAAAACCACAACTCACATGGATAAACAGGATGGACAGGATAAAAACCGAAAAGCGGGAAAATACAAACACCTGGACCTACGAAACACACGAAAAATATGCAGGTGAATGAAGACGATCTGACGTCGGATTTTCAGGAACCTTCAGGTCACTGAACGTGAACCGAGAATACAGGCCTTTGAACGACCTCTACACGCCGTTTCGCAGCCATGCCCTTTGTGTCTTTTGTGCTTTTTGTGGCTGATTTTTCGGTTGTCTTTTTTCGAATTGAGGTTGGTTTTTTCCGAATTTTGCTTTTCATCCTGCCTATCCTGTGTATCCATGTTTGGCGTCTTTTGCAGTCATTTTCACCTGCTGCAATTGACATGGGTGGACAGGAGGAACGGGATGAACGCCGAAAAGCGCGACAGACAACAAAAGCCCCCCGTGTGAGGAGGGGCGCAGGGCCAGGAAAATGGTGGGGAGGGGCGGATTCGAACCACCGAAGGCGTCAGCCAACAGATTTACAGTCTGCCCCCGTTGACCGCTTGGGTACCTCCCCACAGGCTGGAATATCGAAGGAGAAAAAATACAGGCCGACGTCCCTGAAGTCAAGCGGAAAAGTGCGAATTGCCGTTTGACAAAACCGGCATGAATGCGTATTTTTGCCCCGCCATTCCTCCAGCGCCGATGCCTCCCCGGGCATTCGACCGAACCGTCTGCCCGCCGCGTTCCGGCTGATAAGGAATCGGCCTCGCATGCCCGTTTACCAAGTCGCTCCCCTCACGATTCGGACCCACGAAATCGCGAGGCAGGAAAGGAGTCGTTGTTGTGACCGAACCCATTCAGAACTACGCTCGAATCGGCATCGTACACTTTATGGCCTACAAATCCTGCATCGGCGGCGACGGCCCGATTGTGGAGACACTCGAAAGGATCGCGCTCGATCCCTATTTCCAGGCGGTGGAAGTCACCCATATGAAGGACGAAGGGGTACTTGCGGAAGCCGCCGAACTGCTGGAGGCCGCCCATTTGGACGTGGCCTTCGGCGCCCAACCGATTCTTCTTGGCGGCAACCTGAACATCAACGACGAAGACGAGGACCACAGGCTCGGCGCGGTGGACGCGGTCATCGCGGGCATCCGGCAGGCCGAAGCGCTGGGGGCCCCGGGGGTTGCCCTGCTTTCGGGCGCCGATCCCGGTCCCGGAGCCCGCGAGCGGGGCGTGGACCTGCTGGTCGACTCTCTCTATCGCCTTTGCGAAGAAGCGGCCGCCAGAAACATGAACATCGTACTCGAGACATTCGATCGCGTGCCCTTTGGCAAGAACTGTCTCGTCGGTCCGAATGCGCTGGCGGTCGAAGTTTCTTCCAGGGTAAGGCGGGAGTACCCGAACTTTGGATTGATGCTGGACCTGAGTCATTTCCCCCTGCAGGGCGAAACCTCGGAATATGCGCTTCGAGTCGCTCGCGACCACCTGGTTCATGCCCATATCGGCAACTGCGTGATGCGGAACCCCAATCATCCGGCATACGGGGACAACCACCCCCGATTCGGTTGCGAAGACGGCGAGAACGACATTCCCGAAGCCGTTGAATTCCTCAGTGAACTGCTCGACATCGGTTTTCTGAATCCTGAGAAACGCCCCATTCTCAGCTTCGAAGTTTCTCCGATGGAGGGAGAGTCAGCTGAAATCGTCATCGCCAATGCAAAAAGAGTTCTCGACGCTGCCTGGGCGCAGGTCTGATCCGATGTCCTGTCCCGAAAATACCTCACCATTCTTCCGCCGATTCATTGTGGCCGAAGACAAGGCGCGCGACCGCGATGTCCGGCCGCACCCCGAGTCCCAGGCAGCCGAAGAACGAAGTTACCGGTCTGAACGCTCCGCGCCCCTGACCCCGAGCAGCCATCCGAATACCCAGGCAAAAACCACCATCAGGTAGAACGAGCCAATCGAACCGATGAACATCGCCACCGGCGGTACGGCTCCCAGCAGCAGGTTCACGAAGAGCAGCATTCCGTAAGTGAGATAAAACGCAAGACACGCCTGTGTATACTTCCCGCCCCGAATCACCCGCCGAATGTCCGACAGGATTGCGCCGGGATCGAATGAAGCCCATATCTTGCGCTCGGCTGCAAACCTCGCAAATACCACGGGCAGGAGCCCGTAGAGCAGCATTGCGGCGACGATTACGACTAGTGTGACCGCGCTGAGCCGGGCCGGATCTTCTCCGGGCGGTACCAGTCCCAGGACTGCCATAACGGCAAGCGCGCCCAGGCCGGCCAGAAACAGATATCCGAAGAAAATAACGCCCAGCCGCACTCCCACGCCCGCGTATTGCTTCCATGCGCCCCAATCGGGCAGTTTCCTGAACTCCATTCCGTTTAACGCGTCGACAAAGATCCGATATATATACCCCCAGGAAACGAGCGTCGGAAATATGAAGAATACCACCGCGACGGGCGTCAGCAACACGGTGACTTTCCCGAGCGCCATAAAGACGGCGAGGAGCAGCGCCAGACTTGGCAGCAGGGACAGCAACCCCCCCAGCAGGATCTTCTGCCTCCAGCGCACGTCCTGTAACGGCGCCCGCAAAGCAAACATCAGAAACGGACCGAACATACATTCGAAGGGCCGCGTCACCGCGGCCTCGCTCCCTAATCTCGTTAAATGGCCTCGAGGGCCCGTTCCATGTCTTCGATCAGGTCTTTCGCGTCCTCGACACCAACGGAATAGCGTACCAGTTCGTCTTTGATCCCGACGGCGATCCGGTCTTCCCGCGCCATTTCATAGTAGGAAATGGTTGACGGATGGGAGACGATACTCTCCACGCCGCCCAGGCTCGCCCCGATGCACGGGACCTTCAGGCGATCCAGGAACGCCATGGTTCCGCCCAGATCCGCATCGAGGTCGAAACTCACCACACCGCCGTACCCACGCATTTGTTCCCGCGCGACCCCGTGGTGCGGGTGGTTCTCCAGACCGGGATAGTATACCTGGCGCACCTTGACGTTCCCTTCCAGAAAGCGGGCGAGCGCCAGCGCCGTTTCGTTCTGACGCGCCATCCTCAATGGAAATGTCTTGATGCCTCTGATCAGCAGATAGGCACAGTGGGGGTCGATCACCCCGCCCAGGATACCTCGATAGTCCTTTATAGCCGATACCAGGGGCTCGGGGCCGATTACAACGCCTGCAATCAGGTCGTTATGGCCCCCCAGGTACTTGGTTGCGCTGTGAATGACCAGGTCGACGCCGAACTCGAGGGGACGCTGGTTGAACGGTGTGGCAAACGTGCTGTCTATTACGACCTTCGCACGGTTTGACCTTGCGATGGGAACAACCCTTTCCAGGTCCATCACGTTCAGATGCGGATTGGTCGGAGACTCCGCAATCACGACCCTCGTATTCTCCTGCATGGCCGAAGCCAACCGCTCATAGTCACCCGCTGGTACAAAGGTTGTGGCGATTCCGAACTTTTTCAGCACCTGTTCGCAGAACTGAGCGGTCTTTCGATAGCAGTCGTCCGCAATCACGGCGTGGTGACCCGTGGACAACATGCCAAGAAGCGTCGTTGTTACGGCGCTCATGCCGGACGAAAACAACAGCGCCGCATCGCCTCCCTCGAGCTCGGCCAGTTTACGCTCCGCAATCTGCTGGGTCGGGTTACCGTAGCGCCCGTAGTCGAGGCGGGGCGATCGCCCGGACACGAAATCGTCCACCGCCTCCGTATTCTCGAACACGTAGGTCGACGTTTGCGCGATCGGGACGGTGAGGGAATGGCCCCAATGACCGCCCTTTTCTCCGGCGTGGACCGCACGGGTGGAACTGCAGTCGCCATCCGTCGATGGGCTTTTTTTCATTGCCTCCTCCGTATCCACAAAAAAAAATCTGAAGCTAAAAAGCCCCAGAGAACCTGAATACGCAGGCATCGATCGTACCGGTCATCAGCTTTTTAGCGATTTCTTTATAGTGGCTGCAATATGCCTCAAATCACCACTACGCTGAACATGGGCAACCAATGTAACCAATTCTTACATCTCTGTCAACCACCGTTCAGATCAAGCGTGCGAAAGATCCGGTCCCGAACCGGTCCGTATTCCGCCGGCAACTCCACGGGCAGATTCGCATGGGTCGGGTCTACGTCGAACGATGCCAGCTGCGCCTGATGGTACCCGATCTTGAACTCGGTGAATTTCAGTCCATGCGCGGTGGATATGACCACGACCCGCTCATCTTTTCGAATGACGCCTCGTTCGACCAGCTTGAACAGCGCCGCAAAGGCCACTCCCGTATGCGGACACGAAAACAACCCGGTTCGATCCGCCCGAGCAGCCGCATCCGCCAGTTCCTGGTCCGTTGCCTGCTCCACCACGCCGCCGATGTTTTTCAGAGTCCGGATCGCCTTCTCGGTACTGACCGGATCCCCGATCTGGATGGCACTGGCCAGAGTCGTTCCGGCCGTTTGCGGCTCAAAGGAATCGAAACCGCTGCGGTAGCTGCGATAAAGTGGATTCGCCCGCGCGCTCTGGGCAACCGCGATTCGAGGCACGTGGTCGATCAGCCCCATCTCCCGCAGCTCACTGAACCCCTTGCCCAGTGCGCTGACGTTTCCCAGGTTGCCACCGGGAACCACGATCCATTGCGGCAGGTCCCAATCGAATTGCTGGAGCAACTCCACGCTGACGGTTTTCTGGCCCTCCACGCGAAGCGAGTTCATCGAGTTGGCCAGGTAGATGTTCTCCCTGTGGCATATCTCCTGAACGAGTTTCATGCACCCGTCGAAATCCGTATCCAGGCTCAGCACGAGCGCGTTGTTGGACATCGGCTGCACCAGCTGGGCCGTGGAGACCTTGTCCCGTGGCAGGAATACAACCGCCTGTATGCCCGCGTGCGCGCAATACGCGGCCAGTGCCGCCGACGTGTCTCCGGTCGATGCGCACGCGGCAGCCGGGATGCGCTGGCCCTCCGCGACCATCTGCTTTACCATCGATACCAGCACCGTCATTCCCAGATCCTTGAACGAACCGGTGTGGCTGTTTCCGCATTGCTTGACCCACAGGTCCTCCACACCAATCTCGCGTCCGAGGCGCTCCGCCCAGAACAGATTGCTTCCCCCTTCATACATCGAGACCACGTTGTCGTCGTCCACCACGGGGCAGACCATCTCCTTCTTGCCCCAGACCGAGCTGCCGTACGGCCATTGCGTGCGCATGTACCTGCTATCGAACAGCCGGCGCCAATACTCCGGGGAACCGGCACGCAGCGCCTCCACATCGTGGCGCACCTCGAGCAGGCCGCCGCACTTCGGACACGCGTAGATGATCTGCGTGAGCGGATAACGACCGCCGCATCCTCTGAAACACCGAAACCAGGCGCTATAAGGCATCATGCAGACCCCTGGTGCAAATCAGATACAGACACGATTCGGAAAACGGGTCGTTTCTGTTGCTGACGGCCCCCATCGAGCGCACCGTCGCCTTCTGAGCGGGCGATGCGCACTTCAGATTCTCTCCACCGTCTCCCCCGGCACCCACCCGCCGATCCCGTTTGGCAGTCGTACCAGATACCAGCGGCTTTCCAGCCGTTCGACGGCCACCTTCGTTCCTTCATGGATCGTAAAAACGAGCAGGTAGTCGTTCCCGGGGCCGCTTCGTCCCTGTACCTCGTCCGCCAGAACAATCGCTTCCGAGGCCGACGTCTCGCTATAGGCCCTGTACGTCAGCAGGGAGCCTGAACCGCACAACCCCGCGCCCGCCAGTACCAGCAGCCCGATCCATAGGGAACGGCGAGACGTCGAATATAGCCAAAGAACAGCCGCCGCCGACATCAAAAACAGGCTGATGCTGCTCAATACGGCCAGCACATCCGCGCTCAGCACGCGGTAAGCCGACGACAGCACGCGGGTTAGAAGATTGTCGTCCTCTTCCGGACTCTTGTCTTCTTTGCGGGCGTTCACAAATTGCAGGTTCAAGAGCACGTCTTCATCGCCCGGCATCAGCTTCAGGGCCCGCTCATAGGCCAGAATGGCCTGGCCGATTTCACCTGCCTTGAACCAGGCATTGCCCAGATTGAAAAAAACGTTGCCATTCCGAACACCCTGCGACACCACTTCTTCGTACCGACTCGCCGCCTCCCTGAATTCACCCTGCCTGTAAAGAGCATTCGCCTCATTGTAACCCTGCGCGACGGTCCCGGCGCTCCCTGCGGTGCCGACAAACAGAAGCACGGCTATTACCGCCCACGCAACCGGAACCTGGGAGGAGATGCCGGTTACCAATGCCCTGCGATGCCTCCACAGCCGGCGGGCCGGCGCGCGTACGCACGTCATATCCTGGCTCCCAGCGCATCGATCAATGCCGCCGCCGCGTCGAAGAGTTCCTTCCGTTCCTTCTCGGGTATCCGGACCGAGGCGAATCGCGCGTAGTCGCAACGCCGGAAGACTTCCCTCGCTTCGGACACAATGGAATCCGGCACCTCCTTCTCGCGGAGCGCCTGCGCGGCGGACTCGCGGGTCATGCCCGCGACCGGCAGATTCAGCCGATCCGCCAAGAATTGGCCCAGCGCCCGATCGATTTCAACATAAAACGCCACGCCGTCCTTTTCGGCGAGGCGCGCCCGGGCCCGCATCAGACGCCTCCTCGCCTCCGAACCGGAGCGGCGCCTTCGGGCGTAGGCCACATCTCCCATGAGCCGGTCCCGCCGGCGTTTTAACGCGACGATCCCGAGCAGACCGAGAACAGGCACGGATTGAATCGCCCAGAACCAGGTATTCTTGTAAAGCTGCATTCCGTGATCTTCCAGATTGTCGAGATCCGGTTTCAGGTGCCGAATATCCTGTCCGAGCCTCTCGATCTCTTTCCGGCTGAGAACGGGTCCGGAATCGGCCTGCTGCCTGCCCGGCTTCACGGTTACCGAAACTTCCTGTGTTCGCGCCGTAAGGTAACGGTTTCTCTCAGGATCGAAATAGGGCAATACGAACGGACCGATTCTCGAGCTGCCCGGGCGGCCGGGAATTGCGACGTACTCAAAACTCTTTTCACCACCGATGCGACCGTTCGTGTTTCCCGCGTTTACTGTTGTCTTTGGGTCGTAGAACTTGAACGCGTTTCCGGCCGGACGAACGGGCTCACCGACGCCATTCATGTTTCCCGTGCCGCGCACGTTCACCTTCACCGCGATGGGATCACCGGCCTCCACGGACAAGGGACTGGCCTCAATCGCCAGGTCGAACCTGCCCACCGCTCCGCGAAACCCGGGCGGAGCGCCACCGGGCAGCGGGGAGACGTCAATCTTCACGCGCGCGGATCGTGCGCGAACTTCACGGCTGTCACCGAAACCGAAGAAATCGTCCATATCGAACAGATTCCGGCGCCGTGTGCGGTCCTGTACCTGGCAGACGACTTCAAGCTCGTCAATGGCCTGCTCTCCGGACGCGGTGGGAAACAACGCAATCGTCTTCAACCGCATGACGCGGTACTCGCGGCCGTTGTGGATCTCCCGGTCAAAACTGGCGCGCTGCGCGTCAAACAGGGTCTCCGACCAGAAACCGGTATAAGTGGGCATGCTGCCGTAGCCGATGTTTCGCAGTGTCCGGCGTGTATAAAGCATATAAGTGACGGTAACCTGCTCTCCCACAAACACCCTTTCCTTGTCCACCGTCGCGGTAACGAACAGGTCCTCCTCCAATGCCTCCGCATCGGGACCGCGGCGGGACTGTCCTGGCGCCGGTCGGGTGTGCGGCCGCCCTCCGCGCTTGACCACGTTCACCTGTGCCGTTGAGGACTCGTGTCGTCTGCCCTCGTACATCACGTGCGCCGGCCCGATCCGGAAGCTGCCATCGCGCGTCGCCCGAAGGGAATATACGTACGAGTTGTTACGCGTGGTTACGACGCGGCCATTCGTAATATTGAGCGCCTGGGTCGTATACGTCGAACGCCCGATCACGTCGAATCCGTCAGGAACCGGCAGTTCCGGCGCGGGGACGTCGCCTTCGGCCGTCAACGTCACAGTAAGCGTGACCTGATCGCCCACTTCCACGCGCGTCCGGTCGACCGACACTTCGAGACGCGGCGTTTCGCCTTGCGCCGCACCCCAGGAAACCAGAAGAACGAACACAACAACACAGACGGGCTTTCGTGTCATTTCTACCACTCGTTACCCTTGTATCTCTTGCCGTATACCCGCAGCCGGCGGTATTTCTGGGATTTCATCTCCCTGTCTTTCATCGCATCCAGCAGGCGTTCGGCCTCTTCCCGGCCAAGCTCCCCGGACTCCGCCTGTCCTTCCGGCCGATTCCGGGACTTCCCCCCGGAGGGGTCCGGCTGCCGGCTCCGGTCCTCCTGCCGATCGTCCGGGCTTTCCCGGCTCTGCCGATCGAGATTCCCATCCTGGTCCGGATCCGGCCCTTCCGGGGGCTGTTCCCGGCTCCGGTCGTCATTGTGGTCCTCGTTTCTCTGCTCCTTCCCCTGCTCCTTCCGCTCCTGACCGTCCTCCCGGTTCTTCTGTTGCTCCCGGTCCTGATTCTGATTCTCCTCCTGCTCCCGCATTTTCTCCAGAACCCATTCCAGATTCACCTTCGCATCCAGATCGTCCGGCCTTATCGAAAGCGAGCGCTTGTACGCCTCGACCGCCTGCTGCAGGTTCTGCTGGCGAACGTGGACATTGCCCATGTTGTAATAGGCGCGCGCGAGAAGCGAGGGGTCCCGGCTCTTCAGCGCGTGTCCGAACTCCTGAAGCGCATCTTTATAGGCGTTCTTTTTGAAATAGGCGTCACCCGCATTGAATCTGAGCTCCGGCGCGCCGGGTCGTTCCACCTGGGCCTTCCTGTAGTACTCGAGCGCGTCGTCGAACTTGCCTTCGTGAAACAGGCGGTTGCCCTGCCGGTTCCTGTCCGCCGCAGGATCCAGAAATGTGAAGCCCATAAGCGGTACGACGGCGAGGCCGACCAGATATCGGCGCATGGCGCATGCTCCCCGGGAAATCCTGTGTCGTGGCATCTACTGGAACCGCCCGCGCCACTGCGTTCGCACCCGTCTGCGATCCGACAGCAACGCTTCGCTGACAAAGCAGGCGACCGCGACGGCCAGCGGCCACTGGTACCTGTGTTTGTATTGCGTGAATTTCCGCGATCCCAGTTCCTTCTTCTCCATCTGCGAGATTTCGTGGGTTACCCTGTCCAACCCAACGCCGCCCGCCTGCGACCGTATGTAGACCCCGTCCGTCACCGTTGCCACCTGTTGCAGGCTTGCCTCGTCCAGGCGCGACTTGACATAGTTGCCCCTACCGTCTTTCAGATACTCCGTCCGTCCGTTCCGCTTTACCGGGATCAACTCGCCGCCCGGCGTCCCGACCCCCACCGCAAAAATCCGAACCCCGGCTTCCGCCGCGGCTTCCGCCGCCTCTACAGGATCGTCGGCGTGGTCCTCCCCATCCGTAATCAGCACGAGGACCTTGTACTTGCGTTCTTCGCTTCCGAACGCCCGGGTCGCTGTGCGGACGGCCTCGGCGATGGCCGTGCCCTGCACCGGAATGATATCCGTGTCGATCGAATCCAGAAACAGCTTCGCGGCGCCATAGTCCAGTGTGAGCGGACAGAGTGTAAAGCTGCGACCCGCGAACGCGACCAGGCCGATCCTGTCGCCTTCGAGCCGGTCGATAAAGGACTCGATCTCAAACAGCGCGCGCGTCAGCCGATTGGGACGGATGTCTTCCGCGAGCATGCTCAGCGACGTGTCCAGGGCGACCATGACGTCGACACCCTTGCGATGCAGGAGTTCGAGCCGCATCCCGTACCTGGGCTGCGCCAGTGCGATGACCAGAAAGAAGAGTCCGAAAACCGTCAACGCCGCCTTCATCCACTGCCTCTTCCAACTCGTGGCCGCGGTCAGCTTGCGCATCAGGTCCTGACTCCCGAAACGCGCGAGAGCTCGCTTTTTCTTTCGGTAGGCGATCACGAAAAACAGCACGGCCGCAGGCACGGACAACAGGAACCAGAACGCCTGAACGTCGCCAAAACGCATTTCAGGGAATCCTCCGAAATCGCGTGTTGGCCAACATCAGTTCGACGCCGAGCAAAGCCAGGCCCGGCCAGAGGAAGTGCATGAACAATTCGGAGTAGTCCACGTAGTCGCGTGTCTTGATTTCCGCTTTCTCCATCTCGCCGATGGCGTGATAGATCTCCTCGAGTTTCTTTTCGCTGGTCGCACGGAAGTACCGGCCGCCCGTGATGTCGGCAACTTCCCTGAGGGTCTCTTCGTCGATCTCCACCCGAACCCGCTGCCGGAGCAGGCCCTGGCCCGTCACGATCACCCCGTCGCTTCCCGCTCCGATGGTATAAATTCGTATGCCCACCGCCCTGGCGGCACGGGCGGCCGTAACCGGGTCCACTTCTCCCCTGTTGTTCACACCGTCCGTCAACAGGATAATGACGCGGCTCTTCGCTTCCGACCGGCGCAGCCGGTTCACCGCCGTGACGATGCCGGTCCCGACTGCCGTGCCGTCCCAGGAATCGTCCGCGAGACCCACCTCATTCAGAAAACTCAGGAATATGCCGTAGTCGAGCGTGAGCGGACACTGCGTATAGCTCTCGCCCGCGAAGACGACGAGTCCAAGCCGGTCGTTGACCCGCCCCCGCACGAATTGCGTCACGACTTCCTTGCTGACCTGCAGCCGGGATTTTCGCTGCTGGTCCAGATCCTTGTACGCCATGCTGCCAGATACGTCCAGGGCGAGTACAATGTCGATCCCGCGGGTCAGGATCTCTCTTCCTTCGCGCCCGGAACGCGGACGGGCCAGCGCCACAATCAGCAGGATCAGCGCCAGGCAGCGAAGCGCAATGAGACCGTGTCGGAACTTCAGCACGACCGAAGGCGGAATCTCCCCGATGACACCCAGGTCCGGAAATCGGATGCTGCCCTGCTTCTGCCGCTGTCGACGGACGTATCGGTAGATGAGCAACGGCACGAAGACAAGGGCGATCAGCCACTCCGGATTCTTGAATTCAATCATGCCGTGGCCTCCGCGGGCGCCGCGATCGTCGAATCGTCTTCACCCGTCTGGGCCTGCTCGTCCATCCGCCGCATCAGATCCAGCACCGAATCGGCGGCCTTCAACGCGACTTCATCGCGAGGCCTGAGCTTTGCAAACTTGACCAGATCCGCCTCCAACAACAGCTGCTCGAGCGCCGATACCTCCGCTTCCCCCACCGGAACACGTCTGAGGTCCCGCACCAGTTCGTGCGTGGTACACTCCATGGCATCCACCCGGACACGATCCTCGAGGTAGCGGCGCATCACCTCGGAAAGCAGGCTGTAATACCGCTTCAGTGCTCCTTTTTCCACGAGCCCCATCCGAAGGATCTTTACGACTTCGTCGGGCCAGACAACCGGCGGCCGCGGAGGATCGACTCCCGGTTTCCGGCGACGGCGATTCAAATACAACAGCAAAGCAGCCACAAGGCCGATCAGTACGGCAAGGGCGATCCAGAACCACGCCGGTATGCTGGCATCGATGTCGACGGGAGGCTTCACATCCCGGATGTCCGTCATTCCCGACGGTCTGACGCTGCGTACCACAACCGGTATCGGCCCCGTGGTAATCAGGCCGGAGTCGCCCTCGGCCGTCCGCACCTGAAGCACCAGTGAGGGCACTTCGACCGCACCCGGCCGGTACACGGCAAGTTCGAAGGCGAGCGTCTCCTCCACCCGTCCGTCGGGCGTCTCCCGGGCCGCGGGCGGTACACGGCGGCGCACCTCGAACGGCGCGAGGAAGCCCTCGTCCTGCATCAATGCGACGGCATCTCCCGATTCGCGCAGGATCCGCACACTGAGCAGAACGGGATCGCCGACCGTAAGCGTGTCCCGGTTGACCGCCGCATCGAACAGAACTTCTGCGCGGGCGCCCGGGGATGAAATCGAGAGGCCGAAGGCTGCGATCCACGCCGATATCAGGACGCGGGCCATATTTCGTTGAACGCCTTCCGTACACCTAACCGTACGGTATCGGGTTGAACAAGGTCAGGTTTCACGGGGATGAGTTCCAGCTTCAGCTTCGTCAGAATTTCGGCATCGATCCTGACGACCTGGGGACGCTGATGTCCCCGGGCGTAAATGTTGCCGTCCCTTTCGCCGACACTCAATTTCTGCGCCACCGCATCACCGCGCCAGGCGGTGATCTCCAGTGCCGGACGGTCAAGCCCGAATGCCTCGGGTATTGTCAGCGCTTCCGCGACGAATTCTCCGGCTTCGAGCAATTCGATGGTGCGAAAGAGATGTCGGACGCGGTGTTCCAGGACGATATGCAGCTTCGGCTGCAGCACCTGCCAGCCTTCGCCGCGTTGATCTCTGACACATTCCACGGTCCGGTCCCGATACGCCAGCTTCAACCGGTCGACTCCGGCGGTGTCGAACGCAAAAATACGCTTGAATCTAAGATCCGAACCCGTCTTCCTCAGATCGGCGACAAGGGTCGAATCGACCAGGAATACCATGGGGCGGGCGGAAAAAGCCGCGAAAAACGGCGGAAACCGGCTCGCGCCCATTCGGCGTCCGATCCTCACGGTCTTCTTCCGTTCATCGGGGCCATCGAAAATCGAAACCGTCAGCGTTGGACTCTCCAGGCCGTAATCGCCGGCCTGCCCGGGCCCTTCAGCGATCACGCGAGTGAATTCGGCGGTATACAGCCGTTTGATCAGCTTCTGGACCTCGTCGCTGTCGGTGCGGTCGTTTACCGGATACGTCAGGCGCCATGCTTCCGAAAGTTTCTCTACGACGACCCTCGCGTCCCCTCGTGCAATTTCGATTTTGCGCACGGTTGCCCGGTTGAAATCCGCAACGCGCCGGTCACGCAGTCGCAACAGCCCTTTTTCCAATCTCATCCGGAACGGGGCGGCGACCGCGAGAATCCCCGGATGCCCCGACCATCTGATATAGCCGTAACGGCCGGTCGGACTCCGATCTCCCCAGAAGAGTGAATCTACCCGGCCCGCCTGCTTTATCGCCAGTGCCAGATTCGGTCTGTCAAGGCCGAAATCCGAAAGACGGGCCTGCCCTCGCGCGATTCGGACGCTGTCCGCGACCACGCGCTCAAGGTCCATATTCTGTACCGTGCGGATCAGTCCCGTGATCTCGCCGTCATCGCCGCCGGTGGCTACCGGCTGCAGGATCCTCCACCCTTCCTCCGATTTTTCGATGACGATGGTCGTGTCGCCCCGTTGAACCGTCAGCCCCGTGACTGCTTCTGCTTTCAGAGGCAGCAGGCGCCCGGCCCTGGCCTGGGCCATAAAACGCTCGTCGGCGCCCCGGATTTCGTAGAAATAGACAAAACCGACGAGCGCGGCCAGAAGCAGCACCAGACCACCTGTTGTCCTTAAGCTCATAGAAAATGCCTGTCCGGCTTCTCCGTTTCGGGCGAATCACGCCCGGGCGTCAGCGCCGCCTGCGCCAGACGCCGATCCCGACGACGACGGGTATCGCCGGAAGAACCACGACGGAAAGCCATGAAAGCCACATGAGGTCTTCCGCCGTCATCACGACGCCCCTGAAAGCCCACATTTTGGGTCGGATCGAGATCAGGTCCCCCTCCTCCATCAGCCAGCTCACCGCATTCATGAACAGGTCGCCGTTGCCCACGGTGTCGAAGAATTCGTTGCCAGCGAAATCGGAGTCCCCAAAAACGACGATCCGGGTGTGGCGCAACCCGACGTCGGAGGATGCGTGCCTGCGGTAATTCGGTCTGTCGAGCACGGCGACAGCGACCGACGCCGGACCCGGCAGGTCCGCTCCCGGATCGTAGACCGGCGACGCATCGGGCAGCTTCTCTTCCCGCCAACTGTCTCGGGGATGGGTTGTTACCAGTTCATGGACCTGCACTCCGGAGGCGTTTTCGATGCGGGACACGGACCGCGCAAGCCTGTAGAATGTCCTCAAATTTCGGCTGCGGTGCTTTTCCGATACCGGATGTCGCGCGTACCAGACCGATCCCGGCATGGACGGGTCGCCCGGCCCCCAACCCAGGACGTAGTCGTCGTTGACCTGGATGCCCCATCCCGCCAGCAGCGGTTCCAGACCCGTTTCGCCACCCGGGTCGAGCAGGAACAACGCGGATCCCCCTCCCGCAAGGAAGTTGCGGATAGAATCGGTTTCGATACTGGAAAATGCGGCGGTCGGCCCCGCCACGATCAACAAATCGCAATCCGCCGGGACGCCCTTTCCGGCATCCAGAACCAGGGTATCCCGAACGCCGTACCCGGCCTCCCGCAATGACTGCCCGACGCGAATGAAATCGCCTTCCGGCGCCTTCAGCGTCCGTTCTCCGTGTCCGGCCGAGAAATAGACAATTTTCCCGCGTTCCCGGACAACCTTGGCCACCGCGTTGGTCAGGTGATTCTCCTCGGTTCCCGCAATCCGCTCTTCCCGTCCTTCCGACATGACCACCGAGATTCGCGGCTTGCCCACCCCGTACCTCCGTGCTTCGCCGGGATGGACCGCCGGATCCACCATCTTAAAGGTAAACCGGTCTGAATGATAGGCATAGGTTTCGAGCCTTTCATTGAACTCGACCGCCTCAGGGTCGGTTTCGTGAAAAAACGCCAGCACGTGCACGTCCGTGGACAGGGAGTCCAGCAACGTGGCGGTCTGGTCGGAGAGGCTGTGCATTCCGCCCTCCGTAACGTCGATCCGGTGGGGATAGCGCCTGGCGAGGAAGTTGACCGCAACCAGAATCGCAAGCAGGGCGAGAACGGCAACCAGTGTACTCGAACCGTACCTGACCAGGCGGGACCCGAAAAAACCGATCATTATCTATCGCCTCCAGCGGCGCGATTCAAGCGCGGTATGCGTCAGGAACAGGAAAAAAAACGTAAAGGTGAGAAAAAAGATCACGTCGCTGCTGTCGATCACGCCCCGTGCCATTTCCCTCGTGTGATCGATCAGCGAAAGGTAGAACAGAACGGTTGCCCATTCGCGTCCAATAAGCTCGGGCGAATACCGCACCACGAAGAGGAGAAGCAGGAGGACAAATGCGATGACGACCGCGACAATCTGTTTGTCGGTCAGTGAGGAGGCCAGAATGCCCACGCTGATGAACGAACCTCCCAGCAGCAGTATCGCGACACAGGCGGACAGCACGCGGCCCCAATTCAGATCGCCGTAAAACGACACGACGAAGATCAGCGATAGAAGCAGCAGTTCAATGATGACGTACAGCCCGAGACAGGCGGCGAATTTGCCGAGAATGACCTGCCACGTGGTCAGGGGCGACGTCATCAGGAGCTCGATCGTCCCGGAGCCCTTCTCCTCCGCGAACAGCCGCATCGTCAGCATGGGCGTCACCACCAGCCAGACGAGGCACTGGCTGAGGAAGAAGTGGAACACGACGTCCTCGTTCACGTTTGGCGCATCCACGCCGTGCTCCTGATGCTGAAATGAGTAATTCAGGCATTTCGCGCGAAATTCGACGACTTCGTTCTGGAATAGATATCCCATCATCAAGAGGAAACCGGTCGCCACCACGTAGGCGATCGGCGAACCGAAATAGGAACGCATCTCCTTCCAGAAAATCGCGGCGATATTTCCCATCAGGTCCCCGCCTCCTCGTGTCCTGTCAGTTCCCGGAAAATGTCCTCCAACCCGGCCGTAATCGGTCGCAACTCCACCAGCCCCAGACCGCGCTCTACCAGCCTCGCTGCAATCGACGGACGCATGTCGGTTTCACCGGACGCTTCGATCTGTAACGCCTGGTTGTCTTCCGCCTTCCTGACGTCCACCACGCCCGCAACCTCCCGGATGGCTTCGGCCGCATCGTTCAGGTCGCCCGACACCGCGACGTAGTACCGCCGGTTGCCGGACGCGCCCGCCGTCAGGTTTTCCGGCGTATCCACCGCCGCGATCCGGCCCCTGTTGATGATGATTACACGATCGCAGGTCTTTTCAACCTCGGGCAGAATGTGCGTGCTCAGAATCACCGTGTGTTCCCGTCCCAGGCCCCGGATCACCCGGCGAATCTCCTGGATCTGGTTGGGATCCAGCCCGATGGTGGGTTCATCCAGGATAATGACGTCCGGATCGTGCAGGATGGCCTGGGCGATCCCGACCCGCTGGCGATATCCCTTGGAGAGCTGGCCGATCAGCTGCTTCGCCCGGTCCGTGATCCCGCATCGTTCCATCGCGTCGTCCACCCGGGACCCGCGATTCCGCGACGGCACCCCCTTGATCTGCGCCACGAAATCCAGGTACGACCTTACGTACATGTCCCTGTAAAGCGGCGGGTGTTCCGGCAGGTACCCGATTCGCCTCTTGACCTCCATCGGTTCGTGGAATACGTCGAAGCCGGCCACCCGGGCGGTGCCCAACGTGGCCGGCTGAAAACACGTCAGGATGCGCATGGTGGTGGTCTTGCCCGCGCCGTTGGGGCCAAGAAACCCGACCACTTCTCCCTTTTCCACGCTGAAGGTCAGGTCCCGGACCGCCACCAGCGAGCCATATTGTTTGGTCAGATGATCAACCTCGATCACACGCGCCTCCACAGTGTCCTGTCCCAGAAATACCTCACCATTCGGCCGCCGATCCATCCCGTCTCGCTGCGTTCCCCTCGCTCGCCGACCTGGCCAGGTCGCCTGCGCTCTGGCGCCTTGCGAGCCGGGCGACTCGACAGCCGAATTCAGGCAACTTATTTCCGGGACAGAACACGACCGTCCCGTTGAAAGAGCCCATCCTGACAGCTATGCCGCGATCTGCTGCGCCCGTTTTCGGAAGAACCGCATCAGCGCATCGACATAGGATGCTTCCGTACGAATATCGACGCGGTCGACGCCGACGGACCGGAACAGCTGATCCCGCCGCTCCTCCAACCTCTCGTTCAACTGCCTGAAAAGAACCCGAAACTCCCGGTCGGACGTATCCACCAGCATCTCCCGGCCGGTTTCCGCGTCCTCCACTTCGACGAGACCGATATCGGGCAATTCACGTTCCCGCGGATCCTGAAGCACGACCGCGATCAGGTCGTGCCTTCTGCACGACACCCGAAGCGCTGCTTCGTAGCCGGAAGCCAGAAAATCGGAAACAAGAAACACCACGCTCTTCCGTTTGTTGATCCGGTTGAGGGTGTCCAGTGCCGCACCGATGTCCGTTCCCCGCCGGCTGGGCCGGAAGTACAACAGTTCCCGTATGACCCGCAACACGTGCTTTCTGCCCTTTTTGGGCGGTATGAACGCCTCTACGTCGTCCGTGAAGATAATCAGCCCCACCCGATCGTTGTTCTGTATTGCCGAAAATGCCAGCAAGGCGCAGATCTCGACGCCGATTTCGCCCTTCATCTGCGAGACCGTCCCGAAATCACCGGATGCGCTGGCATCCACCATCAACATCACCGTCAGTTCGCGTTCTTCGTCGTACACCTTGACAAAGGGATGTCCCATCCGGGCGGTGACGTTCCAGTCGATCGACCGGATATCGTCTCCCACCTGGTATTCACGCACTTCGGCGA
Organism: Candidatus Latescibacterota bacterium; assembly: GCA_965219995.1. GTDB lineage: Bacteria > Latescibacterota > UBA2968 > UBA2968 > JAAXHE01. The sequence goes on along the minus strand of CBDCOX010000002.1, from coordinate 306,896 downwards.
ACGCCATTCCCTGGCCTTTGAAGACGGAATGGTACTCTCCCGAAAACACCGTATCGACCAGATGCCTCGTGCGCAGTTCGATGCGCCTCACTTTCCTGAGAATCTCGGCGGGAATCATCGGGTCAGGGTACCTCGACATGATCGAAAATCCGACGGACGATCTCCTCCGAGTCGACCTCCTCGGCTTCCGCTTCGTAGGTAACGATCACCCGGTGACGAAGAACGTCCAGGCCCACGGCTTTCACGTCTTCCGGCGTCACGTATCCCCTCTGCCGCAAAAAGGCGTGGGCCTTGGCCGCCCGCGTCAGGAAAATGGAGCCCCGCGGCGAACACCCGTATTCGATCAGCGCGTTGAGATCCTGAATTCCGAATGCCGCGGGATCACGGGTGGCCAGCATCAGGTTCACGATGTAGTCCTTGATCTTGTCGTCGACGTACACCCGGTCGACTACGGCGCGCGCGCGGATGATATCTTCGGGACGGACCACGGGGTTTGCGGCCGGGGCTTCCCCGCCCTCCATCCGGTCGATAATCGCCCGCTCCTCCTCCCGTCGCGGATACGTGACGCGGACCTTCATCATGAACCTGTCCACCTGCGCCTCCGGCAGCGGATAGGTTCCCTCCTGCTCGATTGGATTCTGCGTGGCCAGAACAAGAAACGGATCGTCCATCCGAAAGGTCCGGTCGCCGATGGTCACCTGCCGCTCCTGCATTGCCTCCAGCATGGCGCTCTGCACCTTGGCGGGCGCCCTGTTCACTTCGTCGGCGAGTACGAGTTGTGCGAAGACCGGACCCTTCTTCGGTGCAAATTCGCCGGTGGCCTGGTTGTAGATCATCGTACCGATCAGGTCCGCGGGCAACAGATCGGGGGTGAACTGAATTCGGCTGAACGAGGCCTGGATAGCAACTGCAAGCGTGGTGACGGTCAGTGTCTTTCCCAGCCCCGGCACGCCTTCGAGCAATACATGGCCGTTGCACAGCAGCCCGATCAGCAGCCGTTCGACCATGGGCTCCTGGCCCACGATTACACGACCCACCTCACCGGTGAGGCGCTGGACAAAAGCGCTCTCCCGTTCTACTTCATCGTTCAGTTGCTGAATTTCGGCGGCGATCATCATCAATGGGTCCCAAAATAGAATACCGGACGGTTTCCTTATGCACCGATACCGTCCGGCTGCGCTGTGCTGTTGGAAAATCGAGAAAACATGGCTTCAAGAACGGAATGACAGCCTGAAACGGCGATACGCGTCAGGGGGGGATGCGGCGACCGGAACCTTGTACCCGTCTTTGTCGAAACCCACACCCGTTCCCGATTCAGTTTACGCCTATAGTCGAGGTCGAATCGACGGGAAACCATTCTTCGGGCGGCTTGCCCAGATTCCTGATGGAAACGGCGGCATCGTCGTACAATTCCGACTTCGGGAACATCTCGATGACTTTCTGGTAAGCCTCCCGGGCCCGTTGATATTTTCCCTGGAGATCGTAGGCGTACCCGATCATGAACTGCGCCTGGTCCGCGTATCGGCTCTCCGGAAAACGCGATACCAGCGTCCCATAGAATCCGATTGCCTCATCGAACTTGTGTCGATTCAGCAGCACGCGAGCCAGCGCGTGCAAGACCAGGTCCGCCCTCGGATCGTCAGGATAGAAATCCAGGAATTTCTTGAGTTGCGCCTCTGCCTCCGGATACGTCGCCTCCTTGTGAGTTGCCGCCTCCCCTTTTGCAAAGAGCTCATCCGCGGATTCGCGGCCGCATCCCACGAGAATCGCCATGCCCAGCACCCATGTCCACCGGATCATTCTGGATGTCCTCTCCTTATTATATAAGGAATACACTTCAACCGATTCCCGGTTCCGAGTTTTTCGACGCCCTGTTCAAATTCAGCGACCGCGTTTCGGGACGGCCTCCTGCACAGGCGCTCAAATACGCCGCGCCGACGGTCTTCACGTCCGCATCAGCGGAAAGCGTCCCGGGGCGAGCCGACCGCGCCGATCCTGGTCACCATCGGACACGAGCATCTATATCTTCTTTATTTTATTGAGGATAATACGACGCAAGGGGGCACGCAAATCTAACGGTTTGCGCACATGGAGTCAAGCATTTTTTGCCCGAACGGCACCGACGCGCCGCCAACCCCACACGAGCTCTCAGGCAGTTCGCACCCACCGGACTCATCTGCCCGAAGGCACCCGCTCGCCGAACGTAATGATGTTTCCGTCCGGGTCGGTCAACTGGAAATCCCGCAAACCGTAGAAGCGGTCCTGTATTTCACGATGGATCCTCACCCCCTGCTGGATACAGAAAGCGTAATAGGCGTCGACGCCCCGCATTTCGATCACCGCCTGAGACAACCCCTGGCCGACCGGATCCATTCTGGTGCCGAGATGGATGGAGAACGCCCCCATGCGAACCACGGCGTATACCACGTCGTTGCGGAATTCCTGTTCGAAACCGATCCGCCCGTAGAACACCAGCGCGCGGTCGACGTCCGAAACGATCAATACAGGGCGGGTTGCCGTGATTGCCCACTCACCCGGTGCAGGCATGGTGTCACTCCGGTATTCCGCTACGCAGTACGGTGAGCATCAATCCGGTACATCCGCCACGTAAATCTGGCTTGTGCCGGTTCGATCCGAGGTATAGATCACCCGTTTGCCGTCCGGACTGAACGACGGGTGGGGATGAGACCACTGCGGTCCGTACGTTTCCGGCGTCGTTTTGTCATCGTCCGCGGGGACCGTCTTCGCCCACTGGGCGCCTCCGTTGGAGCTGCCCGGATAGCAGAGCGTTTCGTGGGCCCCGGTATCCGGATCGATCAGTTGCAATCCGATATCGGGACACGTGGTATCGCACACGATGAGGGATCCATCCCGGCGCGGCGAAGGATGCCAGACGTTGAATGAAGCAACGGTCCGGTCTTCGTCCGCTCCCATCCTGATCGCCCGCAGCGCGAAGGGCCAATGTACGAACATGACGGTGTCGGAGTGCCCGAGAAACGTCTCGTGCGTAATCCACACCGATTTGTCGTGCACGAAAAGCGCGCGTTCACCGCTTCCGTCGATTCTTACCTCCCACATGCGCTGATTCACGTCGCTGGAATACAGGATCAGGTCCGGGTCCGCCGGGCAGACCTGAACATGGCCGACGGCTCGTGGCGGTTCCCGAACGACGCGGAATCCGGACCCGTCGGTTTCCACGGCGACCACCGCCGATGCTCCGTCCCGCTGCAGGGAGGTGACCAGGCGCGCGCCGTCCGACGAGAGACTGCACCCACCCGCGCTGCCGCTTCCGAAATCGGCGAGAACCGATTCCTTCAGTGAGTCGAGGTCCACGGCTCGTACCTGTCCGGCCGCATTGTAGAACACCCTGCTTCCGTCTCGCGACGGGCAAGCGGCGAATCCTCCGAACCCTTCCACGTCGGTCAATTGCGTAATCGCGCCGCTGGCCTCGTCCATCCTGAACAGATCGGGCTTCCCCGAGCGGAACGACGTAAACACAATGGTGTTTCCGTCCGGCGTCCATGACGGGTTCGAAAAGTACAGATTGTGATTGATGGAAGGATGATCCGTCATCTGGCGGACGGATGCGCCGGTCCTGTCGTCGCGCAGCGCGCTCACCTCGGATTCGAACGTGCGACCCTTTCCCATGTCCGATTTCTCCCGGGCTCGTGGATCCGGCCGGATTCCACTACCTTTTCGGAAAGAATACGTCAACACAAGCTTCCACGTCGAACGGATCGCAGCCGTATTCCCGTGCGAAATTCTCCAAAAACCTCGTTTCCCGCGCCGTGGGTTCCCGGAGCGGGAGGTCCAACGGCCTCCGTCCCAACCGCCCGGACTCCGCCACCGCCAGTTCGATCTCCATGTCTTTTCTCGCGCGGCGCCCGTCGTATCGCGTCGGCACGTCGTCCAGTACCGCCGTTGCGATACTGTCCATCTCTTCCACGATCGCCAACCCGTGCGGAGACGTCCTGTATTGGGGCCAGGGATTCTCCCATACCAGCGGAGGGTCGGTCTCCACCACCATCCGGTCCAGCACCTGCATCCCGTCCACGTCGCGCGTTTCCGTCATGATCGGACTGACGGTGGCTCGCCCACCGTTCAGCCGCTGCGCTTCGGTGGTCCAATGCAGTTCGTCCTCCACAATGGTCCCTGTGGTACCGTCCACCTGGAACAACGTCTTGCTCTTGCGTCCGAGCGCCCGGCCGTGATACATGGAAGAATAGGACATGACGGCCAGCGCCCCGTTCTCGAACTCGACCAGGTCCATCGTCCAGGCTTCAGATTCATACTGCCGGATCTCGCTGATATTCACCCTGGGAATCGGCGAATCCATCGTAAGGCCGGTGACCCGCACGGCCTCCGAATCGCACGCCATTGCCCTTACATTGCTCACGATGTGATAGCCGCCCGTCTGAAACAGAGAAAAAACCCTAAGTACATCCCCAATGAACCCGGCCTCGATCGCCATGCGTTTCATCAGATGCATGGGTTCGCGGCAGAACTGCTCGGCCACCTCCAGCTTCACCCCGCCCCGCTCGACCGCCCGTATGAGTACGTCCGCAGTCTGCAGCGCGGGTGAAATCGGCGTCTCCACGATGAGATTCACGCCTCGCTCGGCCAGGTACGCGCCGATCGCGTGGTGCGAATCGCCGGGCGTACTGATTGCCGCTATATCCAGATCTTGATTTGCCGCCAGATCCTGGACCCGCGAATAGGCGGGGACCCCGTTTTCGGCGCCGACCGCCCTCGCCTTGTCCGCATCCGCGTCGCAGACGGCAACCAGCTCGAACACGTCCGACATCATGCGGATCGCGCGAAGCCGCACGGCCCGACCCCGGCTGCCGCAGCCCACCTGGGCGATTCTCAGTTTACGGTCACTCGGCATATCGTATCCGCCTCATCGACTCGTGATACGAGTCTCTTCACGTGCCTTGATTCTCGATATACCGCATGCGCCGGGTCCTTTCGACACGCAATTCACCCCTGTCTCCCCAGCAGACTCAGCCAGCGACTCGGGCGCGCGCCTTGTTTTCAGCCACAATGGCTCGGTCTCGCAGGCAGAGCAACTCTATCAACGGGCTGCTACGGCACGCTCGCGACGTCGAACGCCGCGATATTTCGGTTCTCCCGGCTGAACTCAATCGCGATCAGGTGAATGGGCTCGCCACGGGCGCGGTACTTGTCGGCGTAACGCCGCGCCTTCAATTGCGCCATCGCCGCGCCATCGGGCGCCATCTCCACGACTTTGAATTCGAACAGGTACACGTTGCCGTTGAAAAATACCGCCATGTCGAGACGGCCGTGGCTGCTGCTGTCCTCGACCTTGATGTCGAGGCCCGATGCCGCGAAATAGGAATAGAAAACGCTCGCGTAGTAACCCTCGTAATCAGCGACGTCGTTGTTGGTGTACCACTCGTACGGAATACTGGCGAAGAAGGCGTGGAACAACGTCTCCAGCCCCTCGAAGTCGTTCGTCTCAAGCAGCCGGTACAATTGGACGCTATTCGCCATCTGGCGGGACGGATTCTTGACCAGGTAGCGCAAGAGACTTCGGTTGAGGCTCTGGCGCACCTCCCGGTTGGGATAACCCAGCAGGTAAAGCGGTTCACCACCCAGGTTTTCCTCGCCGGTAACCGTCAGATAGCCGGTCTGGAACAGCAGGGCCTCGGTTGCCATATCTCCCACGTCGAACGTCGAAAGCAGGTCGCTGCTGCCCACCATCTTATCGAGTTCGAGTGAACTGACACGACGATTGAACAGGGTCTCGATCAGAAACGTCGGCGTGCCCGTCTCAAACCAATACGCGTCGAATCGGCGCTTGTCGAAGAGCATGAGAATATCGAAGGGGTTATAGGTCTTTTCGTCACCCAGCCAGCTGTAACCGTTATACCAGTCGCGCACCGTTTCGCGTTCCAGCCCCGGCAGTTCCGGCGCGAACACCGTATCCAGGTCTGCCTCGGTGTAGCCGCATACGGCCGAATAGCGGGCATCCAGGGTGATGTCCTTGAGATTATTGAGGCCGGAGAACAGGCTGACCTTTGTGAACTTGCTGACGCCGGCGAGGAAGGTGAACTTGATATACGCGTCGCTGTCCTTGATCGTCGCGTACAGGCCGCGCAGGAAGTCGCGGTTGGCGCGCGCGACCTCCGGCACATCGAGCGCGTCCAGGATCGGCTTGTCGTACTCATCAATCAAAATGGCCACAGGCTGTCCGTCACGATCATGCAGCGCCTCAATCAGGTGACTGAACCGCTCCGGTCCCGTCGCGTACGTCCCAGCGACACCGGCCCGGCGTTCGAAGCCGTCCAACTGCGCCATCAGATTCGTATGCAGATAGTCCGGCTCCTTGAAGTTGCCGCTGCCAAAGCTCAGTCGCACCACGGGATACGTAACGGACCAATCCCAATGGGCGTGGACGTCGAGTCCTTTGAACAGTGGCTCGTTGCCCTCAAACAGTTCCTTCAACGTATCCAGAAAGAGGCTTTTGCCAAAGCGACGTGGCCGTGACAGGAAATAATGCGTGCCTTCGTCCACCATTCGTCGAATATATGCGGTCTTGTCGACGTAGTAGAAGTTCTCCTCCCGAATTCTGCGAAAGGTCTGAATTCCGATGGGAAGCTTGCGTCGGCCCGCCCGCTCCCCGAGAACGTCCGAACTCGCGTTTTTCATCATTTCACCTGAATGTTTCCTTTGAAACCGCCTTTAACGAATCCGCGCTTAACGGCATGTTGAAGTTTCCCGGATCCGGTATCGTGATTTCGGGTACGCGTTCGGCCGGCGTTTCCGCCACGGTACCAGCTGAAGCCACGCCACCAAATACCGACAACGCCACCGCCATAAGCAGCGCTTTGTTTAACCCCAGTTCGAAAAAAACGGCAACGCGGCGCTACAACAAAACCTTCCGTAATGGACCGAAAAGGTCGTCCAAATGGACATTTTTTCCGTTCACGTCCTGTGACCTGAAGTATCCTTGTAATCCGACGTCAAATCACCTTTATCCACTTGGGTATATTCGAATTAACGTCTCCGAAGAATCACGAATCAAGGTTAAACGTATGGTAAATCTCCCCTTTGCTTTCGGGATTCCTTGCCCGTGTGTCATTCGCCCCGCCGAATATCCGGCGCCTCGTGCCATGTTTGACGCGTTCGCCCTCGATTACCGGCACCGCGTCCGGTTCCCGCCTCCGACCAGATCCTTCACGTCCACAGCCTGCGGCCGCAGCTGAAGCAGATCGCCGCACCATGTTGCGTTTGCCTCGATTCCCGCGGTCCAGATCGAGCCTCATTGGGGCGTTTCAGACTCTGTGCAGTAAACGCCACTCCAGATTTCAAGCCCACGTATCCAGATCTGAAACGTCGATGTCGACGGCGCGCATAGTTTCGTAGCGCTAATGTCCAGCTGCGAAAGATTAACAAGATTCGTGAATGAACCGGGCAGCGGACCTGTCAACTGATTTTCGGAAAGGGCCAGCCACTCCAGGTTGGTCAGATTGCCCAACTCGAGCGGGATCGCACCCGTCAACTGGTTTGTGTGAAGAACTAGCCGTTCCAATTTGGTCAGGTTGCCCAACTCCCTCGGGATTGTTCCCGTCAACTTGTTGTCATTAAGAAACAGCCATTCCAGGTTGGTCAGGCTGCCCAACCAAGGCGGGATCCCGCCCGTCAACTGGTTTCCGGGAAGAGCCAGCCATTCCAGATTGGTCAGGTTGGTCAACTCCCTCGGGATCGCGCCCGTTGGTTTTTGTAGACGATCTTCATCAAAAACAACGTCAAGATTTCGCGGCCTCAAGCCGTCAATAACCAGCCTTTGCAGGTTGGTCAGGCTGCCCAACCAAGGCGGGATCCCGCCCGTCAGCTTGTAACTTGGAAGATACAGATGTTCCAAGTTGGTCAGGTTGCGCAATGTTGCCGGGATCGCACCCGTCAAGTCGTTTTCGTTGAGATACAGCCGTTCCAGGTTGGTCAGGCTGCCCAACCAAGGCGGGATCGTGCCCGTCAACTGGTTGTAGGAAAGGGCCAGATATTCCAGGTTGGTCAGGTTGGCCAACTCCCGCGGGATCGCGCCCGTCAACCGGTTGTTGGAAAGACCCAACGCTTCCAAGCTGGCCAGGCTGCCCAACCAAGGCGGGATCCCGCCCATCAACTGGTTGCCGGAAAGAACCAGCCTTTGCAGATTTGTCAGGTTGCCTAGTTCCGGTGGGATCGTGCCCGTCAAGTCGTTTTCGTTGAGATCCATCCATCCCAGGTTGATCAGGCTGCCGAACCAGGGCGGGATCGTGCCCGTCAACCGGTTGCCGGAAAGATCCAGATATGCCAAGTTGGTCAGGTTGCTCAGTTCCGGCGGGATCGCGTCCGTCAACTGGTTGCCGGAAAGAACCAGAATGTCCAGGTAGGTCGCAAACTCAATTCCGGTCACGTCGCGGACGTGCCTATCCGCCGCCAAAAGCGCCCTAAGCGATTCCATATCCGCGCGAGTAATCGGCGCATCGTGCGCTTTTCTCAGGGCGTCCGCAATCACCGCGCGCAAACTGCTATCCGGAATTGCCACCGGCGGACTTGGCGGACACGTGGTGCCAAACACGGCGGAAAACTCCACAAAATCCGCAAAGTCAACCCGCCCGTCGCCGTCCAAGTCCATTAGCACATTGTAATTCGCATCCCCGGACGCCGCCCCAAAAACGACGGAAAAGCGTATGAAATCCGGAAAATCAACCCGCCCGTTGCCGTTAAAATCACCGAGGCAGCGCGGGTGTACAACGCTGTAACCTGACGCCAAACCCGAAAAGAGCGGCAACGCCACCGCTATAAACAGCGCTTTGTTTCGGCGCATTATCCCCCTTCCTTTCGTGGTTTCTTGCCCCGGCACCTCAGCCGGCGTCCGGATCCGCGCCGGCCAGATTTGCACACGCAACCGTCTAGGTCCTGCACCTGGAGAGGATCAAGGCCGCCTCGGTCCACAGCTCAAGCCCTCGAGTGCTGGCCAGGATGCTCACGCCCGGTGCGTCTGGATGTTCACCCCTGGATGCAACTTCCCCCGCGTGTTGGGACTCAGCGCCGCTCGCCCCGCCAGATTCCGGGCTTTAATTGGAAAGTCCAGAATTGCGTGACCTGAAATATAACATTTTCCCAAGTTGCATTATCCTTATATTTTACTGATTATACAAAACTTATAGACTTATATGGAATTTTTAAAAGGAATCAAGCGCGCGTCCGAATGCTGATTTGCACCAATGGTTGGTCTATGTTTCGACTCACGGGACGGAAAGGTCACTAACTTCCTGCCACGAATGCTCTGGCGCTTGAGGATGTCGTCGAATATGGCATTCTCATCATGGTTGAATTGTGCGGCATATTCCTCACGAAGTTTCCTCGTCTCTTCAACAATCGGATCGCGCATCTTTAGACCTCCATCAGTTCTTGCGGTGTACAGATCGTCGGTGGTTCATATCCGTGGTTCCTGCACACGGCTTCGATGTCCGACCGCATCGCAGCGTTGGGATTATTGCAGTTCCGCTAAATTGCAATGACCTTCGTGACGCCCTCGCGCTCCGGCCAATCGATATGAATGCGCACCTCGCAATTGAGACGCTCGAGGAACTGCATCAGCCGTTCGACGCTGTAATAGGAAAACTTCCCGCTCTTAAGACGGGAGACCTCCGATTGTTTGACCTCCATAATTCTCGCTGCTTTCGTCTGAGTCAGCCTGCGATGTTCCAGAATCCGGAAGATTTCCGCGCCGAGTTCTGCTTTGAGCAGTTCCTCTCTGGCCTCCTCATCACCAAAGCCGAGGTCAGTAAAGACGTTGCCGCTGCCTTCTTGGACGCTGATGTCCTGGCTCATGGGTCTCTCCTTACAACTTTGTCACGTGCCGAACGACTTTAACAGAATTGCCGGCAGCCTTTTCAATTCCTCGCTGCGAGGGTCCACCTCGAAGCCGCCGGATTCCAGTGCCGTTACGCCAAGCAGGGGTTCGGCGCCTTCCTCGCCATATACGATTGTGCCGCCCACGACCTCTCCTTCGAATTCCAGGTCGGCAGTCGTAATCTCCATGCTGATCCTGGTCCCGTCCGCGAGGGTGTACTCGCGGCGGCCCTTCGGCTTAAGCCCGATGGCTTCCAACCGATCCCTGGGTACAAGCGAGTCAAACGCGCCGGTGTCCACCAGGAATGCGCCGGTCCAGCTTCGCTGCAGATCGGCCGGATTTCGGATCGTTACGTCTACGTAGGTCGCGCCCATCGTGAATCTCCTTTCGGCTGGTCAAGCACCATGGTTAGTGTCGCCGAAAAGATCGCTGCAAACTTCGTGCCATTTCAACGTGCCAGCCAGGCGCTGAAGCGTTCGTTCATTTCATCCAGGTGATCGCTCCACCACTCCCAGTCGTTGTGCAGGGCGCGCTTCACGTTCTGGGGGCTGGTGGGCATGTGCGGATTCATATCCACACCTTTTTCGGCGTGCGTCGAAATCAGTGGCATTGCGGAGCGTCGCGTGGGGCTGTAGGAAATATAGCGGCCCACGCCGGCGATGGCCTGCGCACTCGTGGCGAACTTGACAAACTGTTTCGCCGCTTCGAGGTTGGGCGTTCCCGCGACAATGCCCAGCCCGCCGGTGTCCAGGACCTGACCGTCCCACACCACCACGAACGGCTGGTCTTCCAACACCTGCGCGTTGAAGATGCGCCCGTTGTAGGCGGTGCTCATCGTCACTTCCCCATCGGCCAGCATCTGCGGCGGCTGCGCCCCGGCTTCCCACCATACGATGTGCTCCTTGATCGTGTCCAGCTTTCGGAAGGCGCGGTCCACGCCGGCCGGCGTACCCAGGATCGCGTAGACGGAGTCGACCGCTACACCGTCGGCCATCAGCGCAAATTCCAGGTTCACCAATGGAGAGCGCCGCATGCCCCGGCGCCCGGGGAATTTCTCCAGATCGAAGAAGTCGGAAATCGTGGCCGGTTGATCACCCTTTATGTTTTCCTTGTTGTAAGCGTAGACTGTCGAGTAGAAAATCGTGGCCGGTCCGCAATCCGTCACCGTCCCCGGAACAAAATCCCCCGCCGCAGGCGTACCGTCGGCCCCCGGGGCGAGCGAACCCACGGCGACGGGTTCCAGCAGGCCCTCGTCGCAGCCCCGCACGAGATCGGGAATCTCCAGGTCCACCACGTCCCAGAAGACGTTGCCTACGTCCACCTGCGCGCGGATCTGCGCGAGGCCGCCGTTGTAGTCTTCCAGGTTGATCTTGATGCCTGTTTCCGCGGTAAACCGTTCGTGGTAGCCCTTGACGCAGGCGCGCGCGTACGACCCGCCCCACGACACCACCGTCAGCGGCCGGTCCCCGGCGATTGCGGCCGTCGCGATCAGCATCGACAATCCCATCAACGACGTGATACGCACGATCTTCCTCCGAACGTCCTTCATGTTGTATCCTCCTCGTCATCCGGGTCCAGTACCCGGCAATCCGTCGGTGTCCATCCGATGCGGACGCGGTCGCCCTCCAGCATGGCGCCGTGTCCTACGATATTCGGTATTTTCGCGATAAAATCCGTGCGGCCACAGACGCTCACGCGAACCCGCAGGTGGTCGCCAAGGAACGTGATATCCTCGATTCTCGCGTCGAGTTCATTCGTGTACAGGCCGGGTTCGGGCGAGATGGCGACCCGCTCCGGCCGGATCGAAAGCGTGGTGGCGTCGCCCGAACGGCACGGTGCAACGCGAAGCGCGCTGACGACCTGACCGCCCGTCTCGACTTCGCAAATGTCCCCGTCGACGCTCTTCACGCGGCCGTGGAGACGGTTGTTCTCCCCGATGAATCGGGCGACGAACGAGCGTTCCGGCTCTTCATAGAGGACCTCCGGTGCGGCGACCTGCTGGATATCGCCCCGTCTGAGCACCGCGATCCGGTCCGACATGACCATCGCTTCCTCCTGATCGTGCGTCACGTACACCACGGTGACGCCGAGGCTCTTGTGGATGCGCCGGATTTCGTACTGCATTTCCTCACGAAGGCGCCGGTCGAGCGCGCCCAGGGGTTCGTCCATCAGAACCAGATCGGGCTCGAAGACCAGCGCCCGTGCGATGGCCACGCGCTGCTGCTGGCCGCCGGAGAGCTGGCCGGGCCGCCGGTCCTCGAGCCCGTCGAGCCGTACCAGATGCAGGGCGCGCGCCACGCGTTCCCTGCATTGCGTCGCGTCCAGTCCCCGTACTTCCAGAGGAAAGGCGAGGTTGCGGCCGACCGTCATGTGAGGAAAAAGCGCGTAATTCTGGAAGACCATGCCAATCCCGCGTTTGCGCGGGGGCAGTTCTTGCACGGAACGCCCGTTGATACGGATGGCGCCCGACGTCGCCGTTTCAAAGCCGGCCAGCATCATCAGACACGTGGTCTTGCCCGATCCGGACGGACCGAGCATGGTCAGGAATTCGCCCTTTCGGACGCTGAGATCGAGATTGTCGACGACCAGGGTACGACCGTCGAAGCTCTTGCTGACACCCTCGAACTCGACGTACACGTTCTCGTTTTCTTGCATTGAAGCGCCTGTGGATCCCGGATTCGATTGATCGGTTTATAATTCGTGAAATGCGCCTATATGCGGCCGGAAGCGTTTCGCCGGCAGTTTATCTCGCGGCGGAACGCCGCCGCATCCATTCAACCGTAAACAGCAGCAGGACGGCAAAGACAATCAGAAACGTCGCTACGGCCAGGATGGTGGGGCTGATCTGCTCGCGGATTCCGGCCCACATCTGGCGCGGAATCGTACGTTGCTCGATAGCGGCCATGAACAGCACCACGACCACTTCATCGAAAGACGTTGCGAAGGCGAAGAGCGCCCCCGAGATCACGCCGGGAGCGATCAACGGCAGTTGGACGCGACGGAAGACACGCACGGGTCCCGCGCCAAGGCTGGCTGCGGCGCGGGTCAGATTGGTGTCGAAGGCAGACAGCGTGGCGGTCACCGTGATCACGACAAAAGGCGTTCCCAGCGCGGCGTGGGCCAGAATCAGACCGACATGGGTCTGGGCAAGACCCAGATTCGAATAGAAGAAGAACATCCCCGCCGCCGCGATAATCACCGGGGTCACCATTGGCGAAATGAGCAACCCCATCGCCCATCGCCGGCCGGGCATGGCCGGGCTGGAAAGCCCCATCGCCGCCAGTGTTCCGAAGCCCGTCGCCAGGACCGTGGAAGCGATGCCGATCATCAGGCTGTTGACGAGCGCACGGGTCCATATCTCGTTCTCGACGATCTGCCGATACCAGCGCATCGAATACGCATCGGCATCCAGGCGCAGCATGCCCTCGGTGAAGGTGAAGTAGGGCTCCGCGTTGAAGCTCAGGGGTACGATCACCAGAATCGGCGCGACGAGAAACAGAAACACGGCCGTGCAGAAGCCAATGTAAAGCGAACGGCCCATGCGTTCCCTGGTTCCGGCAATCGCCATCTCAGCCCAACCTCATCCGCTCGATTCCCACCATCCGGTCGTAGAGCAGGTACAGCGCTCCCACACAGGCCAGAAGGATGCCTCCGAGCGCCGCGGCAAGACCCCAGTTGAGCGAGGTCTGCATGTGGAACGCGATCATGTTGGAGATGAGCTGTCCGCTGCTCCCGCCCACGAGCGCGGGGGTGATATAGTACCCGATGGCAAGAATGAACACCAGAAGCGATCCCGCGCTCACGCCGGGCAGGGTCTGCGGCCAGTACACGCGCCAGAATGCCTGGGAGGGGTTTGCGCCGAGGGAAGCCGCGGCGCTCATCTGGATGGGCGGGATCGCGCGCATGATCGAATAGAGCGGGAGAGTCATAAAGGGAAGCAGCACGTGCGTCATCGCCACCAGCGTGCCGGTCATGTTGTAGATCATGGCCAGCCGGCCGTCGTCGCCGATCAGACCCAGAGTCACGAGCAGGTCGTTGAGTACACCCTGCGTCTGCAACAGCACGATCCAGGACGTGGTCCGCACGAGCAGCGACGTCCAGAACGGGACCAGCACAAGAATCAGAAGCAGGTTGCCAATGCGCGTGGGCGCGTGGGCGATCAGATGAGCGATCGGGTAGCCGAGCAGCAGGCACAACGCCGTGATGCTCAGGCTCACCCAGAAGGTCCGCCACAGCAGCGGGAGATAGATGCGGCGTTCCTCCGGCTGCCGTCCGACGGAGCCGTCGGGCAGGCTTTGAAGGTCGAGGGCGTTCAGATAGTGACGCGTGGTGTATCGCTCTCCGGCGCTTCGGATCGCATGCCAGGTCCGGGCGTCGGCCCAGGCGGCGTCGATGCCGATCATGGCGTCGCGCCACGGGCCGCTATCCACGCGCCGGAGCCGCCGCGCGCTCTTCGTCAACACGCTTCGCAGCCCGCTCCGGACCCGGTTGACGCGGCTGGCGATCTTACCGAGGGTCCGATCTCCGCGCGCGTTGACCAGTTCACGCGCTGCCGACTCATAGACCGCCTCCGCGGGGGCGCCCTTGCCGTCCCATTCGTTCAACATGGCAAGCGTCTGCGGCAGGGCATCGGCGACCACGGGATCGTACACGCTCCGCACGAGCATCGTCGCCAGCGGCGCGACAAAGGTGAAACCGACAAAAGCCATCAGCGGCAACACCAGCCCCGCGGCGCGCAGACGAGGGCGGAGATTCGGGTTCTTGATATTCCGGATTGAATCCATTCGGAAGATGTGAATCTCCAACAAGCCTTATTTATCGAGAAAAAAAACACACATGGATAGACAGGATGGACAGGATAAAAAGCAAACCGCAGGGAAAAGGCTCCCGATACAGATCAATGGCGATGAGTCCTTCCACCGCAGGACCCTAACCCGACCTCGCTCCGCCCAATCCCAACACAATAGGCGGAAGTGAACGCGCCCGCCCGATAAACGGTCTCATTACTCCCCCCTTGAGGGGGAGTCGCAGAAGCCGAGCCGATCCCTGAGCTTGTCGAAGGGCCGGCGATGGCTGATGCTGTGGGGGGATTCCAACGCCATTCGTTTGCTGGAAGAATAAAAAAACATGAACGTACTATGCGTAGAAGTTTCACTGTAAGCATCTAAGGTCCAAACGTGGGACATTCGACGAGCGTCGGCGCGCAGCCTTCGGGAACGGGGACCTGAAACGCATTGAGGGTCTGCGCCACCAGACTGTAATAGCCTACAATCCCCGTCAGCTCCACAACACCGGTCTTGCCGAACGCTTCCATCGCGGCATTGAATACGCCATCCGGAACAACGTGCTTCCCGATCAGTTCGCTGACGTAGTCGAAAACCACGCGCTCGTCTTCCCGGCCGAAATCGGGCGCCCGTCCGTGCCGGATCGCGTCAATGATGTCATCACCCAGCCCGCTTTCGACGGCGAAGGGTTCGTGCAGGGACCACTCCACCTGGCAGTCCCAGAACCGCGCGGTCACGAGGATGGCCAGTTCACTCAGCCTCGGCGCCAGGATCGTTCGGTACCGCACGAATTCGCCCAGACGCTGCGCGCGGTCGGCCAACTCCGGGCTGTGCAGCCACACGCCGAACGGGCCGGAGATGCTGCCCCTGGATTCGAGGATCGCGTCGTAAATGCGCGCCTGCTCCTCATTCAGTTCGGCGCGCTCCAACTGGCCCGGTCTGGTCATTCGCGAAGGCTCCGTGGAAGCGCTCTCAGGTCGACGTCAATCGGAAGTTGGTGGGATATCTCTTTCGCGGAGCGCAATTTCGTGTCTCAACGGCCTGCCAATTCGACGGTCGACGTCGCCGGGGGCAGAGGCTTCCCGTCCTTCCGGTAATATTGCGATCGCCTCCTCAACAATCTGGCAAAGGTGATCGAAGACGGCCCGGACGAGTTATGCGAATATAAAGTAGCTGATTGCACCGTCAAAAAGAGCAAGTGAGTCGTAGCACAAACTGTTAGTTTGTGCAGGGTAAGAAGAACGTGATAATTCCACCCACTCTTGTCCTCAGCACGCAAACTGACAGTTTGCGCTACCATCGGACGCCCGGAAGTGCCACCGCCATTCACAGATCCACTCCGCACGAGTTCTGCGACAATAAGGAAGCCAATTACACCGTCAAAAAAGCAAGTGAGTCGTAGCACAAACTGTTAGTTTGTGCAGGGCAATAAGAACGTGATTGATCCCATCCACGTTTGTCCTCAGCACGCAAACTAACAGTTTGCGCTACGGTCCGATGCCCGGCGATAGCTCCAACGCCACTCTTCCCAATTTTCCACGAGACCCGCTTTCACCGGGTTGTTAAGAACGTACGTTATAATCCGCTCCCATTCACTTTCATCCCGAATACATCGATCGTAACTTTCGTGCTGCCAGAATGACCCTTGCCGCCTTAATAGCCGATTTGCTCTCCACGCTGTATAGCCTTTCAGCGATTGCATAATCGAGGAAAGCGAGTTATAGCACAAGTCGCCCGCTTCAGCCGAATTGTCCCGCAAGCTGTCGGAATGCGTTACGGACGGTTGGGTCACAAGTGGCGCAAACACAACATGAACGTGATTGGCCATGATACAGTAGGCATCCAACCGGTACACCTTCCCGTCTCGGTAGCGCAGACTCTCATCCACTTCTTTAGCGATTCGCTCATCTTTGAGCCACACGGGCCCACTTTGCGCTCTATCCAGCGTTGTCTCAAATTTCCGGAACCACTGTCGCTGCCATTCCGACTCGCGATCTTCACGTTTTTTGTCGAGTGTAACGCATTCCGCTGAAGTAACGCCACTCGGCAACTTGACAAGACGCCTTTTTTCCTTTTCGATTTGGTGTTTTTCCCTCGTCCATTGTCGCAATACCGTCCGCGGCACGGAACCTGCAAGATGGAACGTGACAAAGAAGGTTGCACCGGGCGGTTGTATATGAGGCAGGTTGCGACGATAGTACGGTTTGTAGTCAAATTGACTCATCTCTTATTTCGTTCTACGTAGATCGTGTCAAGTGTTGCCTGCCCGCAATATGCCTTGCAGCCGACCCTTTTCTTTTTCCTCGAACGCCTCCGAGATCAAGAAATCCAGTTTGCCGGCCTTTGAATCGGCTTCAATCTGCCGGTCCCACTTCTCCCGGTCCAACTCGCTAAACCACTGTCTTAATTCAACATAATCAGATTCCGGAAGCGCCATAATCGCTTCCTTTATTTCAGTTATTTTAGTCATTTTAAACGCCGTATCGCAATGAACGAAAGTTACGTACTGTACGATCTAAACCTTCGATGCAATCTCGACGAACATCGAATCCGCCGTTGGTTCCGGAATCGGATAGCGTTCCTGTTTCATTCCATCGAGGTGGAATTCGATCGCCTCTTTCATGTTCGCTTCCACTTCCTGCCGCGTGGCGCCGGTGGACACGCACCCGTGTAGATCGGGAGAATACGCCGAAAACCCGGTTTCCGTCACTTCGATGACGATCAAGTACCGGTTCATGACGTTTCCGTTGTTTATAATCGTGGCGATCGCCATGCTCGGACCGCACTGCACGAACCGAAGCTTGTTCTGTGTTTTCTTGACCGCACGCGGGAACTCATCCCTCACAACCGATGTGCTTCCACGAAATCCTCGTTGACGGTGAGACCGAGGCCGGGTTCGTCTCCCATGTGGATCTCCCCATCGATGATGCGGAAGGGAGGATCGTAGAGCTGCGACCAGATCTGGTACGGCTCGGTGGGCGGGCAGGCGGAGACCATCAGCCCGTTGGGCACGGCGGCGATCAGGTGGCAGTTGATTTCCGGAAACGAGGCCCCGTGCGGCGCCACGTACACGTGGTGCGCCTCGGCCAGCGCCGCCATCCGCATCAGTCCCGTGAACCCGCCTCCGCCGATGATATCCGACTGCACCACCTGCAGCCCGCCCGCTTCGATCAGGTGCCGGGTCCCATAGAGCGTTCCTTCGCTCTCGCCGCCGGCGACCAGCGCGCTCGTCGCCTCGCGGACCATCCGCATGTGCGCCGCTTCGTCGTCGCCCCGTACGGGTTCCTCGATCCAATACAGGTTGTAGGGCTCGAACCGCCGCGCCATGTCCGCGGCCGTTTTCCCCTCCCACATCCTGTGGATATCGATCATCAGTCTCGGACCGTCGCCCAGGGCCTCGCGCGACAGGCGGACCTTATCGAACGCGAGTTCGCGGTCGTCATCCGACAGATGGAACTTCACGGCCCTGAACCCGAGATCCGCATGCTTTCTAACCAGGGCGGCGACCTCCTCCGCATTCTGATGTTCGTAGCCGATCCCGTCCGCGTACGCGGTCACCCGGTTCCGGAACCCGCCCAGCAGCCGCCAGACCGGTTCGCCGCATGCCTTGCCGTACAGGTCCCACAACGCCACGTCCAGCGCGCCGATCGTACCCATCGCGGCCCGCCCGGGCCCGCGAAAGCGCCACGCTCGATCGTACATCCGCTGCCAAAGCCGTGCCGGGCGGCGCGGGTCTTCGCCAACGAGCAGCGGCGCGAATTCACGTTCGATCAATTCCGCGTTTCCACCTCTTCCGATGCCGACGAGCCCGTTATCCGACCGGACAAAATGAAGGGGCCAGGTCCGCTTGATTCCCCGATCGGACGGCCCCCAGAAACAGGAGAGCGAAATCGTCTCAATGCGTTCGATACGCATGACGCGACCTCCGGCGTTCAGGATGCGATGCGTTTACAGAGGATGACTCTCGTCCCGGCCGCGCAGAATTTGTGCTGAACGTCGTCCACCATGGCACGCATCATCAGCAGGCCGCGTCCGGACGGATTCAACAGGTTTTCCTCTGCCAGAGGATCCGGTACCGCGGCCGGGTCGAACCCGGACCCCTGGTCCCGGACGGCGATGTGCAACATCCCGTCCGCCACGGCAAATTCCACCGTGAACGGCTTTTCGCGCACACCTTCGTTTCCATGGAAAATGGCGTTGTTGACGGCTTCCGTGAGCGCGATGGCCACCTCATCGCGGGCATCCTCGCTCATCGCCAGATCGGCCGTGACCTGTGCCGCGGCGTCGACCACCACGTGAAGCGACTCAACGCAGCTCGGCAACTCCAGTCGTCTGACGTTGCGAGATTCGACACCCATACACGCATTCCCTCGTTCCGTTCACCGGTGCGGCGAATGTCTCCGCCGCCCGAGTGGGGGATTCTCCTTGACAATCCCGGCTCTTGACGTTATCAAGAACAACCCCGAAGGTAAAAGGATCTCCGGCCTTCACACCGCTCACACTGTACATCCCGTATAACAGTATGGAGATATCGCGTCATGCAGAAAGAAGTGATTACCACCGACAAGGCAGCGCTTCCCGTGGGTCCCTATTCGCAGGCTATCAGAACCGGCGAATTGGTCTTTGTCGCCGGCGAAAAGGGAATCGATCCCGCAACCGGCAAAATCGTCGGCGGCGGCATTGCCGAGGAGACCCGGCAGACGCTCGACAACATCGTGGCGATCCTGGACGCAGCCGGCGCGACGATGGAACACGTGGTTCGGACGGTTGTCTATATGACGGATATATCGGAATTTGCCGAAATGAACGACGTCTATGCAAGCTATTTTCCAAACGACCCGCCGGGGCGGAGCTGCGTTCAGGTGGTTGCCCTCCCCGCCGGAGCCCACGTTGAAATCGAAGTCACCGCGGTTCTGACCTGAACTCCCAGTGGCTGCACTACAGTCCCGATAGAATCCCCTCGACGTAGCCCCGTGCAAACGCCACGTCCCGGTCCACCTCTTTGGGCTCCTTGCCGCCCACGCATTCAACGTAGAGCGGCCCGTGGAATCCGCCGCCGACCAGACCGGACAACACCGAATGGAAATCCACGAGCCCGTCGCCGGGCGTTACCATTACGTCCGGCACACCGTCGACCACCGAGCAGTCCTTGATGATCCCCGTCGTCACCACCGGCGCCACTTCCGCGACATCCGTCTCGGGCCGCAGATCACCCTTTGTATAGTAGATGATGTTACCCGGATCGAAACAGATGCCGAACGCCGCGTGATCCACGTTGTCGCGGGCCGCGAGGAGGTGAGACACCGTAAGGCTGATACCGCCGTGGGGTTTCATGGTGATCTGCACGCCGACCTCGTCCGCATGCGGCGCGGCCTGCCGCATCAGCTCGAAATAGTCGTCGAAGTGGGCATCGTTGCTGGTACCGCAATCCAGCAGCCAGGTGGCGCCCAGCGCGGCCGCATTGTCGATCAGTCGCTTGTAGTCGTCCACCGCGGCATCCAGGCCGTCGCCAAGCCGTGTGCCGCCGATGAGCATCGATGGAACGACGCCGGCGTCTTCCGCGGCTTTCCGCACGTCCGCGACCGCTGCGGGCGAGCTGTCCGAACCGACCGGCACCTGCCCGTCATTGGCAAATACCGCCACGTCCGAGTAACCGGCCTCGGCAATCCGACTGTACGCTTCGCTGTAACCAAGTTGGCCGTAAGGCCGCGTCGTACATCCAACCGTCAACTCCATCCTTGTCGCTCCTTTGCTAGTTCGTCCGGACAAAACGCCGGATCACTTCTCCATTTCACGCCCGCAGTGCGGACAGATGCCGCCCTCTTTCTTCCGGCGGTCGATCTCTTCGGCGAAACCCGATCCCAGGATACCCGCGGGGAGCGCGAACATCCCGATACCCAGCAACGCGATCACCGCACCGAGTATCTTTCCCAAGCCGGTCACGGGGTACGTATCTCCGTATCCCACCGTCGTAAGCGTCACGATGCCCCACCACATGGCCGACGGAATGCTGGAAAAAGCGTGAGGCTGGGCGTTGTGTTCCGCAAAGTACATCAGCGTCGACGCGATCACCAGCATGATCAGCAGCACGAACAGGGTGACCAGCAGTTCGCCCCTGTGCTTCCGTAACACATTGCCGAGGGTCTGAAGAGAGGTGGAATACCGTCCGAGCTTGAACAACCGCAACAGCCGCATGGCGCGCAACACCCGCAGGTCGACGGTTGTCACCAGGGGAAGATAGAACGGCAGGATCGCGATCAGGTCCACCATCGCCAGCGGCGTAAAGAAATATCGTAATCGACCCCGAATGGGGCGCGTGTACCTTTGATCGGCGGTACACGACCACATCCGCATCAGGTACTCTACGGTAAAGACACCCACCGAGAAGGCGTCAAACACCTCGAACAGCAATCGGTACGACACGTGAACGGCCTCGACCGTCTCCAGGATGACCGCCACGACGTTCAGGACGATCAGCCCCATGATGAACAGGTCGATCAGTCGGCTCGTCCGGTCGCCCGCCTGCGCCTTATCCAGGATTTCGTTGGTTCGTACTTGAATCCAATGCACCAGGGCGCCCTTCCGCGATCGCATGATTGGCGTCGGCTCGCCGTATCCGCCGCCGGCCAACCCCGGGCGTCGGCGCGGATATCCTTAAAGATAGGACTCTATCGTCCGATTGGAAACGTCTTTTTCCAATGAGTGCATCCCCTGGGCGGAATCTCCGCCGCAATCTCTTTTCAGGAACCCTCAGAAACGAGAAGCGACTGATGAATCCGAAAAAGGCAACAGGAAAAAAGGTCTATCTGGTGGCGCGAATTCTTGCAGCACTGACGCTTGCGGCCGTTATCGCAGCTGTGCTGCCGAAAAACCGTGACCGCGTCATTCATCAGCAAATCGCGACTGAATTGCCTGAACTGGCAAAAGCCGTGGGCGACGGCCCGTGGCGCCTTGCGGAAAATCAGGACGCCCGCTGCCGCTCCGCTTTCGACCGGGCGGACCGGCGGAGAACAGCCCCCGAGACCGATTCACTCCCAATCACAGTGACGTGCCGGGAAGAACGCGACGGTCTGATCCTGGTCGTCGCAACCGCCGCAATCCAACGGCAGGTCCGCCTGAATCCCGTCGACGGCTGGAGTCTGTTTCCACCCTTCGCTGCTATTTTTGTCGCGGTGATCAGCGGTCGCGTGCTCCTTGGGCTCGCGCTTGCCGTTCTCGCCGGCGGCATGCTTGGCGTGGGCGACGCACCCCTGTACGAACTCCCGTTCGCCGCCCTGGAAAGAGCGGCCGTAGATTACGTCTGGACACCGCTGAGATCGTCCTTCCAGCTATACATTCTCGGCTTTACGGCGGCGCTGATCGGCATGGTACGCGTAACCACGCTCGCCGGGGGAAACGCCGGCATCGCCGCGGTCCTGGCCGCCCGAGCCGAGAGCGCCAGGTCCACGCGGTTTGCCGCGTTTCTCATGGGCCTGGCGATTTTCTTCGATGACTATGCCAACACGATCGTGGTCGGCACGACGCTGCGGCCCACGACGGACCGGTTCCGCATCTCCCGTGAAAAGCTTGCGTACATCGTAGATTCCACCGCGGCACCGGTCGCGGGCGTGGCGGTGATCAGCACCTGGATTGGCTTCGAAGTCGGACTGTTCGGAGACCTCATGCGAGATCTCGGGACCGGCGTCTCCGGATATCAGCTCTTCTTCAATGCGCTTCCCGTCCGATTCTACTGCCTGTTTACGCTCTTGTTCGTCGCCACGTCGTCGTGGTTCCAACGGGACTACGGGACCATGTACAGGGCCGAACGCCGCGCACGGTCGACCGGCCGGGTGCTTCGGCCCGGCGCTGCTCCCCTGACGGGACGCCGAGGCGCGGACGTGAAAGCGGCGGGCGGCGTTCAACCCGCCTGGTGGGCCGCCGCCGTGCCCGTTCTGGTCGTTGTGTTCGCCGTCGTCTTCGGTATGGCCGTCGATACCTGGAACCACGCCGGCGTCCGGCCGGTCCGACTCCAGTATTCCCTCGTCAGTTTCTCCTATTGGACCGAATGTTTCTCCAACGCGGACAACCCGCGGGTGCTGTTCCTGTCCGCCATCCTCGGTTCCGTCGTTGCGCTGCTCATCGCGGTCATGCGGCGCCGGACCAACGGCAGGACCGCCCTGATCTCACCACTTACCGCAATGAAGACGTGGGCCATGGGAATCATGGGAATCCAACATGCGATCGCCATCCTCATCATGGCCTGGGCAATTCAGGCTATATGCAAGGACATTGGCACGTCCGTGTATCTCACGGCGGCGCTATCGCCCCTTATGGTCCCCGGCCTGCTGCCCCTGCTGATTTTCCTTCTGGCGGCTGCGATCGCGTTCGCCATCGGCACATCGTGGGCAACCATGGCAATCCTGATCCCCACCGCGGTTCCACTCGCGCACAGCCTGGGCGGACTCCCGCTCACGATTCTCGCGGCCGCCGCCGTACTGGACGGCGCCATCTTCGGGGATCACTGCTCACCCATCAGCGACACGACCGTCATGTCGAGCATCGCCACTTCGTGCGACCACCTGGACCACGTGAGAACGCAACTTCCCTACGCACTGACCACGATGTCCGTCGCCGCACTCGCGGGGTACGTCGGCACCGCCTTTTTCTACCCGGGATGGATCGGGCTTGTCATCGGCTCTTGCGCGATTCCGGCGATCCTGCTCCTGTTCGGCAGGAATCCGGACAAGCCTGCCCGGGGGTAATGGCTTACGTCAGGGTTCTTCAACGCGGTGGTACACATTCAGTGCAGGGTTTTCCATGGTGAGGCTGCGTCCGGAAGGCCAGGTCAAAACGACCTTTTCCAGCTCCGGACCGACCCCCAGCCCGAAATGCAATCGCCGTTGATTCTGCGACGAGAAACCGCTGCCGCCCGACACCTCCTGCATCTGTTCCTGTCCGTTCCAGAATACCCTCACCTGCGCCCCGATCGCGCTTCGGTTGCTCGTTACGCCCGCCAGATCGAATCCGATCCATTGGCGGGCGGGATCCACTGTGTTTCTGTATACGAGAAGCGGGCCGCGCTGGTTGGCCACCACAACGTCAAGCACCCCGCGGTTCCAGAGATCAACGAGCGCTACCGCACGCCCGTCAAAACGGTCGTGCACCCCCGCCTCGCGAGCCACGTCTACGAAACGTCCCATCCCGTCGTTCACCCACACCCGCGATTGCTGAAAGCCGGCGAGGCTGCGTCCCTTCATCGCGGGCCAGTGCTTCGCATCTGAAATGATCGCCCTGTGCCCGCCGGCCACCTGTGAGAAGTCGTACCAATAGCTCTCCGACTCCGAGGCCGACACGTAGCCGTTGGTCAAGAACAGATCCAGGCGCCCGTCGTTGTTGAGGTCACCGAACTGCGCGCCGAAACTCCAGTCGCCCAGCTCCACGCCCATCACCTGCGCCAGGTTTTCGAACGCCAGCTCCCCGTCCTGCCGGGCGACCCAGAGGTTGTTGCCCTGCAGCAGAATCCCGGCCTCCGAGATATTGGTCTCGTAGATCGCCAGGCGACCCTGGTTCAGCACGTCGCCGAATGTCGCGTTCATTCCGCTCTTCGGCTGGTATCCGACCCCGGCCCGCCGCCCGATTTCCTCAAAGCCCGTTCCGTCATCGTTCCGGTAGAGTTCCGAGACGCCGTAGTCGTTGGCCAGGAAGATATCCGGATAACCCGACCGGTTCAGATCCGCCGCCGCCACGGCAAGCGTCCACCGCCGGCTCCGAATGCCCAGCCGCTGGGCAACGTCCTCGAACCGCCCGTCTCCCAGATTGCGAAAGAGGTACTTCCGACCGCCGTTCTCGGCGTATTCGAAACTCTCGGGCATCATCCTGGTGGATTGGAGATGCCACAAATCCAGTCCATCCGGCCAGTACCCGGCGACAAACAGATCCAGACGCCCGTCGCAATCGTAATCGAGCCAGACGGCGCTTCCCGCATTGATCCAGCCGGGCAGCCCTGCGTCCTCGCTCACACGGGTGAACCTCTGCCCGGACTCGTTCCGAAACAGCTCCGGCCGACCCCATTTGTACACGAAGAGATCTTCGAAGCCGTCGTTGTTATAGTCCCCCCAGACGGCGCCAACCGAAATCCCGGTGCCGGCGGGATTCAGATCGGCCACGCCCACCCTGCCGGCCACGTCTTCGAATTTCCCGTTGCCGAGATTGCGGTACAGCCGGTTCGCCGCGCCCTCCGCGCTGTTGGTCAGGTACAGGTCCTGCCAGCCGTCCCGGTCAAAATCCGCCGCGGACACCGCGGCGCCCATTGCGGCGACGTGCGGCATGATATGGGCCAACTTCGCATCAAACGCAGGGCCGCGGTGTACGAAGTCAATGCCGCTTTTCCCGGCGACTTCCTCGAGCGCAAATCCGAACCGGGCCACCATCTTTTCATTCCGCGGCCACAGACCGGATTTCATGATGACGGGAATCGCCAGCAGCAGCACAAAGATCGCGAGCGGTACGCCATGGACGGTTCGACGTGACATACGACACTCCTTGCCTATCAGCCCGTTGATAAAGTCCATCCGGGCTGCGTCCGGCCCTTGTGACCGAATGACGGCGTTGCGCTCCCTCCCTGAATCCAGGGATTCGCGTCGGTCGCGCGCCTTGTCTTCGGCCACAATGACTCGGCCTCGCCTGCAGAGCGACCTTTTCAACGGACTGCTATCTTCCGGCGTGCATCCGGGAAATTTCCGGTGCGACGTACCGGGTGTGGAATTCCTGCCAATCTGCCGGATTGCGGCGGTAGACCGGGTCATCTTCCAGCAGCCCCGGCGGAGTGTCATACGTAGACCGGGCGTGTGACGGCAGCGGCAGTACGGTTTCGGAGAATGCCGTGTTGTAGTCCCCGTCCTTAACCCAGCCGTCGCCCATCAGCACGAAATCCCTCACCCACCCCGGGGGCGGCGGACCCGGATCGGGAAAACGGAAGACAAGCTCGTCTCCGGCGTTCATGATTACATATCGGTCGTCAACCTCGGCCAACAGCGGACGCACGTCTCCGAAACGGGTGTGATATCCCTTCAGGTCCCACCAAAGGGGCGTGGGGTTTACGGGGGAAGTGTACAGAGGAACGTCGGGTGAACGGCGATCCGGTTGCGAGACCTCCGAGAACCCTCGGCCCCTCAATACGGCAGTCTGAGACGACACCCGGCGTGTCCGCAGCAGCGCGTCGTTTGCGGTTTCCGCCCACGCCAGCCAGTCCCAGTAGATCTCCAGATTTGTCCGAAGGCGCAACCGGGGGGACGTCACACCCGACAGATCGATCGTAATCGTCTTGAACTTACCGGCGGGGAACCCCAGGTCCGGGACCGCGGTTTCCCAGGTTCCATCGTTCCGCTGCGCCTCCAGACGGAGCCCCCGGGGTCTCGCATGCGCGCCATGACCCATCGCGACGTTGATCGAACTGTCGGTGGGATAGATCCATCCGTATCCGATCAACCATCCGCCGCCGTTCCCGGCCGCCCGCGGCAGGTCCACTTCAACCCAGTGGTCCGCGGCCACGCCCTGGTATCGCCCGACATCGAACGTATCGAGATAGCGGCCGTCTCTCGCCGCGACCCGATCCGTCACGTCCCGCCCCTTTTCGTCCCGCGCCGCACGGACCGTGACGGGCGTTCCCGTTGGAATCACCCTGAGTTCCGGCTGCCGCATGGCAAACCGTTCGTCCACGAATGCGGCCACGTCCGCGGGGTGGTCCACCACCATCAGTTCCACCCAGTCCACGAACTGCGTCTCCCACAATTCGGACGTGATGCGAATGTCGTAATATCCGTCCCGGGACGCGAGCTCATCGCCGCGGATCAGGATCCAATCCTCCGTTTGAGACACACCGGCCGTCACCTGCGCATTGATCCTCATCCCCAGCGGGGACCGCCACAGAAAGTCTTTTATGAAGGCCACTTCTTCGCCATTGAACGCGAACACCCATGGGCACGACCCTTTCAGGCGCTGCCGGGCGAGAACCGTCTGATCGGCCGCGACGTCGAACTCCGCCTGTATCGTTCCGTTCGGCCACTGCACACGCACCACGTTCGCCAGGTCGTATTCGCCCAGACCGAAATGTACCGCGGGCGTCCTGATCGCCCGGCGCTGCGCCAGAAGCCCGGACCGCACCAGCACCTCCCCGCCCAGCGCGAACGAATTGATCCTTCCGTCCCCACGGACCTCCCGCACCCGCGGCCGGACGACCTGCCAGTGGTAGTCGCGTTTTCCACGGTTCACGAGAATCATCGGTCGACCGGCGTCAGAGAGTCCAAGCAGATCCAGGCGTCCGTCCCGGGTCATGTCCGTTATCTCGAAGACTCGAAACCCCTTCGGCAGGGCGTTGTGACGCCAGGACCCTGCGGAATCTCCCAGCCAGTACCCACCCCGGACGTCGCCGCCGACAACCAGATCGAGCTGGCCGTTATTGTCCAAGTCGGCCAGGAACAGGCGGACCGGCGCGTCGTATTCCCCGGTATCGACCAGTTCGCTGTTCACCCATCGCCCGTCTTCGTGCGAAATCGCAACGACACGCCCGTCCCCGAAAAGGACCACCAGATCCTGACTTCCATCGCCGTCCACGTCGCCGGACGCGAGCGCGCGAACTTCGTCATCACTCTTGTACGTACGCTCGAACAAACCGCTTCGCTCGTTGAGATACACAACCAATCGACCCCGGTTGTCCACCAGCGCCGCATCCGGTACGCCGTCGCCATCGAGGTCCGTCCATTCGAACGCCCGCGCGCCGTCCGCGTCCGTAAACGGATGCGCGAGTCCGAACGTGCCGTCACCGTTGTTTCGCAATACCGGGCAGACATCCCGTCCCCCGAGGACGAGGTCGAGGTCCCCGTCCATCTCAATGTCTGCAGCCCAGACGCCGTGATACCCACTGTCGGTAACGCTCCGGCCCACGCCGATCAGATCCGTGACGTCGGCGGGCGATCCGTCCTCTTCCCGTCGATACAGACGAACGCCGCCCTCCCCCGCCGCCACCAGATCCAGCCTGAAATCGTTGTTCCAGTCGACCGACAGCAAACCGTTGGCACCCAATGGCCTGGAGGCGGGAGACGGGACGGCCCGGCCGGACGAATCCAGCCACCGGACGGCTTCCTCCGTTGCGGACAGCGCCACCGGGGTATCCTCCCACGCGAGGCCGAGCATCGTGAGACCGGCGGCTTCATCGAGTGTTTTCGGAAAAAAAGCAAGCGCTGTATCCGCGGGCGCGGAATCGGCCTGAGGACTCTGCATCTTCAGGAACCGTCGCAGTGGCTCGCCCACCGCCTGTGACGGAATACGCAGCCGACTCAGGTCGCTGCGGAAGGAAGGCGTCCGCAGCAGCGCATTGTGCAGAAATGCAGCATGCCGCGCCGCGAGCCGGAAGTCCGTCTTTGCATTTGCGAGCGCACGCGCCTGATCCTTCGCCGTTTCCGGCCACGCGCCGGTACGCCCGGCGATCCCTGCAATCGAAACCCTCAGCCCATCCGCATCCTGCGCCTTCGCGGCCAGCCTGATCCGCTCCAGCAGGAGGGCGAGATTCCGCGGCGCCTTGCCGAGCATCCCTTCCACCACGGCGAGCGCCTCTCGCGTGTCTCCTTTCCTTTCCAGCTCACGCGCCAGCGCGTAGCCCGCTTTGAGATGGGACGGGCCGGCCAGGTTCGTTGCCCGCCGAAGGTGAAAAACCGCCTCGTCCGTCCGGCCGCGGCGGCTCTCGAATGCCCCCATCAGGAAAGCAAGTTCCCCGCTTTCGGGAGAGAGTCCCTGCGCGCGCTCCATCGACCTGATCGCTTCTTCTTCCCGCCCCATGGAAAACTGCAGCAGGGCCAGGTTCGCCCATCCCGCGGGTTCACCAGGCACGTTTTCCGTCATGCGCGCCAGCGCTGCGGCCGCCCGGTCCCGGGCGCCAACGTCGAGGGCGGCAAGTCCGGTATAGAAGTCGGCGACCGCACTGCGGTAGGCCTCGCTTCCCGGTTCCGGCACGTACGTTTCACACCCCGCGGACAGACCGATCAGGATTAGCGCGATGGACACGTATTTCATGCGTCAACCCCCCGGAATGGGTCGCTTTTTTCCGCCGTAAAGCAGAAAGGCGGAACCGTAGCAAAACGGCGCCGCTCCTGATAACGCCAAATCAGACGACACGTTCTTTGTTACACGCCGCCCAGGCTACAGATCGGCGTTTTCGAAAAGCAACCTGTCCAGCGAAACCGGCATCTTGCGCACAAACAACAATATCAGCGAACATCCGATCAGCAGGAGATCCTGCACAAGAGCCGCTTCGAGTGAGCCACGGGTGCCGTCCAAACCGAAGCAGCCGCAGTCCAGATTTGCGCCACGGTAGATGTTAATGGTGATGGCAATACCAAAAGACACGAGCAACGCGAGCCCGGCGAGCGCGCCGCTCCGGGACCAGAATCCCGACAGCAGGCACGCGCCGACGGCGATTTCCATCCACGGGACGACCACCGCGAAACCATTGATGAACGCCTGTGGGAGCACGTTATACGCCCGCACGGTCAGGGCGAACAACGCCGGTTCCGACACTTTGGCCAACCCCGCCCAGACCAGCACACCGCCCAGCACCAGACGCAGAACGACCGGAATTCCGTTCCGGGCCCACCTCATGGGTCACTTCCTTTTCTTACCGGATAACCGGCGTCGATCCAGGCGCCCCATCCATCGAAAAATGCCCGTACGCGCGTAAACCCCAGACCCTGCTTCAGCAAATGGGCGAGCTTGACGCTGGCCTGACATCTGGCCCCCCCGCAGTACGTGATGATTTGCGCATCCCTGGGAATACCCACGAGCTTTTTCCTGCCGTCCGTGCTGACGTCGTGAGGCGTCAGATTCAATGCGCCCGGAATGTGGCCGGCTGCATAGGACCGCGAGACGCGCGCATCCAGGAAGATAACGGTCCCGGAATCGTACGCCGCTTTCGCGTCGGCAAGACTCGCACGGACGCCCTCGAGGTAAAGGCTCCAGTTCACATGTTCCGATGCCGTCACGTTTCTGGGCGTCCGAAGCGGAATGCCCGAGTCGGACATGGCGTTGTAAGCGAGGCCCGCGCCCGACCCCATCAGCAGGATTGTGATCGCCTTCAATACCATCGTGAATCGCATCATCCGAGAGGCCCTCCTTGGAAGAATGCTTCGGATAATATATAACACACGCGGGCACGACTGTCAAGCTTCCACGGGTCGCCTTCCGCTTTGACAATTTCCACCGCCCATGCTATTTTGGAACACCTCTGCCGGCAGCCGTCGCCGTCTCGGGAACCCGGCGAAGGCGGCCTTTCTTCCGCACGGAATGCCGTCCGCATATCATGGCGCCCCTATAACGGAACGCCGGCGATTCACACGGATCAACTTCCGGGAGAACAAGGGATATGTCTCAATCGGAACTGGCACTCGATGGCGGCCCTGCGGCGGTTACCGAGCCCCAGGGCGATGGCTGGAAGACCATAACGGACCTGGAGAAACAAACCGTCCTGAGCGTAATCGAAGGCAATCTGGGTGAATCCTATTCACAGATTGATCGTTTTCAGGAAGAGTTCCGCGCCTTCACCGGCTCCAGATTCGCCATTGCCACCTGTAACGGCACGGCGGCCCTGCATTCGGCGGTGTTCGCCTCCGGCGCACGGACCGGCAAAGAGGTCATTGTGCCTTCCGTCACCTGGCACGCCAGCATCACGCCCATCCTGCACTGCGGCGCGACACCGGTCTTCTGCGACGCGGACCCCGACACCTTCTGCGCGGATCCCGGAGACGCCGAGCGTCGAATTTCGGAGAACACGTGCGCGATCATCGTAACCCACGTCTACGGCAACCCCGCCCAGATGGACGCTTTCCGGAACCTCGTCGCCGGAACCGGGATCACGCTGATCGAAGACGCATCGCACGCCCACGGCGCCCTCTGGAACGGCACGCCTGTCGGCTCACTGGGTCACATCGGCTGCTTCAGTCTGCAGGGTAGCAAGCCGGTCACGGGGATCGAAGCGGGTGTGGTCGTTACCGACGACGGAGACCTCTACGACCGCATGCTGGCCCTCGGCCATTACGGGCGGTGCGAGAACGCGTTCGTAACCGACAGATTCAGGGACCTCCGCAACATGGGCCTGGGCGTCAAATACCGCGCGAACCCTCTGGGGATCGCCCTGGCCCGCGCCCAGCTCGAACGGCTGCCGGGACTGAACGAAAAAAGGAGAGCCTGGTTCGGACGGCTGGACAGCCACCTGGAATCCGTCCCGGGCTTCCACCCCCAGAAAACCTACACGCAGGCGGTACGGGGCGGACTCCTGCTGTATACCGGGCTTATCGATCCGGCGGAAATCGGCGCGCCGGTTTCCACAATCCTCAAGGCACTCGTGGCGGAGGGCGTGGCGACCACCCCGGCCATCACGCCATTCGGCTACGGTGCGATGCACCTGGAACCCCTCTTCAACGATTTCCCCTTCGACGACCTCGGCGGTCCCTGGGGCGACCTGCCGCCAGACGCCCGGATCCCTTACAGCCGCGGAGACCTGCCGATCAGCGAAAGAATCCACGATTCCGGCTTCTGGCTGTCAACGCCGGTTGACCCCAGCCCGGCGTGGGTGGACCAGGTTGCCGCCGCCTTCGCGAAAGTGGCGAATCACGGCAAACGCCTGGCACAGATCGCCGAGGGTCGCACAGATTGATCCGGACGTGTCCGGCCGGCGCTTGGCGACCGCTCGCCCCGCGCAATCCCACGATGGCGCTCTGCCGGATCCAATCGGAGATCGACGATTCGTGAAACCGTCCTGGACGCCGCCCGAAGACATGGGTCACCGCGTGGTCGGATTCCCCGACCGGCCCAACGTCTGGATCGGCGCGCATTCCATTGAGGAAATCCGCCGCAGGTACGCAGCCGGCAACGAAGACGTCTGTTCCTGGGCGGACGAGTCTCTCGCCGTCGCGGAAGAGTGGTCCGCCAGGTCCGATGCATGGTACCTGGATACCATCTGGCATCGGGAGCCGCGCGGGATCTATACCTGCGCCTGCCCCATCCACCCGTTTCGGGTACGGTACTACAGCTATTTCGACTGGTCCCTGGACGATCCCTGGCGCCTCTACTGTCCTTATTGCAGGGCGGATGGCCGTGAGTATGCCTACTATCCCAACCCCCGGTACCCTGACGACGGAGACGGATGCTTTCCCACGGACCGGGTGTGGCGCGAGGACCACGACGAAGCCTGGAGCGAGGCGCACGACGGCATCCCCTGGGACCACTGGGACGGCGAGGCCCACGGCTACGTAGAACCGACCAACGCCTTTTATTTCAAGGCCCTCTGCTGGATGAATTCACTGCGGGCGTTGTCCGGCCGCGTACTCCATCGCCTGGGCGAAGCCAGCCACGCTGCAAGGCTCAGATCCGATCCCGACACGGCAAGCAAACACGCCCGCAAGGCCCGCGTCATCCTCGTAACGCTTGCCAGGGCTCTCCTCGGCGACGCCTATCTTGCCGCACTCCTGGAAACATCCGAAGCGAATCTGGGGAGACGTCTGGCCGGTTTCTACGAACCTGGCACGCCCGCGAAAACCTATCCCGGGTATCGCCTTTACGCCCCGTTCGATCATATCGAGGGGGACCCGGAACGCCCGTTGAACGCGCCGGGAGACCGCTACGGCACCACAGGCGCCTCCATCTACCCTGGCGTGTGGAACTGGAAAGCCAGCCTCGCCGAGGATCTCCTGGTCGGTTACAGCCTGATTGCCGGGACCTTCGAAGAATCCGAGTCCGACCTGAAAGCCGCGGCGCTGCGCATTCTCACGTCCGTCGAAGGCGATTCATTGCAACTGGCGGCCAGCGGCCGAAAACTCAAACGCGGCATTCTGGAATACACCCTCCATCCCTATTCGCTTGTCACAGGCGCCGACAACCTTTCCTCCTCTACCCAGATGCCCAGGCTGCAACTCGGACGCATCGTCGGCGACGACCGGATCATCGAAAACGTGGCCAGAGATATATTTTACTTTCTGCACAACTTCTTTACCGGGGACGGTCTGGGCAAGGAGGGCTCCCCCTCGTACACCAGTTGGGGAATCTCGGGCGTGATGGAGGCGATCCACGGCCAGCGGGGCGCATTTGACAGGACCGCCCCCTATTACGACGGGAAACTCAACGGGATCAACATGCTTTCCCTGCCCGTCTTCAGGCACGGTCTCGGGCAGTACCTCAAGACCGGCTTCCCGGACGGTCGCCCCATCGCCTGGGAAGACTGTGTCATCAGAGCCGCCATGCCGCTGGAACAGCTCGCCCTGGCAGAAACCCATGGCGGCGGCATCCCGGATGGGTACCGGGACTACCTGAATATCGATCCCGAGGGCGATCCCGTCGTCTCGCTGAAACTTCCGATGCCCCTTCCTTCACACCTGTTGGGCCAGAACCGCAAAGCCATCCTGCGCAGCGGCGAGGGAGACCGTGCCCGCACACTCTCACTCGACTACACGGAGCGAGTCGGGCACTACCACATGGCGCCCCTCAACCTCACGCTCTACGCGGCAGGCCACGAACTCGCAACCGACCTCGGCTACATGGGATCCACCCACTTTATGACGGTGGACTGGATAAAGACCTTTCCTGCCCACAATACCGTCGCCATCCGTACGCGGGACGGCGACCCGATGGGTACGGACAACCTCCGCGGAGACCTTCGGTCTTTTGTGGATCTGCCCGGATTCAAGGCAATCGATGCCGCCGAGGAGGACGCCGACGAGCTCGCAAAAGTGCCCGGGGCCGACCGGTTCCAACGCACCGTCGCCCTGATCGACTGCGACGCCGAAAACGCCTACGTCGTAGACCTCTTCCGCGTCAGCGGCGGCCACCTGCACGACTGGACATTCCACGGCAACGGGCATCGCTTTTCCACTGAAGGCGTCGATCTCAGGGACCGGCCCGACCCGGCGGAATCCCTCTACGATTACAGCGGCTTTACGTTCAAGCCGTCCCGACGCACCCCCCGGGCGGGCGCCATGTGGGGTTCACAGCGCGTTGCGCAGCTCAGTACGGGTCACAGCGACGGGCCGTGGACGGCAACCTGGGGCGACGTGACCGAATACCCGGGGCCGGACGGCGCACCCGTAACCGACACGGAAGCCTTTCTCAGATTACACATGCTCGACGCGCCCGGATCCGAAATCATCGTTGGCACCGGTCCCGCGCAGCGCTGGCTGGACAACCGCGACCTCGGCGAGCAGATGAAGCTGGTCACCGTTCGCCGACGCAACCGTCACCACCCGAACACCTTTCTGGCCGTCCACGAACCCTACCGCAAGACCCCGTTTATCGAACGGGCCAGCCGCATGGCATGTGAAAGCGGCGAGGCGGCCGGACTGCAGGTGGCGCACAACCGGGGTACGGATCTGATTCTGAGCAACCCCTCCGGCGCACCCTGTAAAATCTCCCGTAACGGGCGTGAACTTCGCAGCGACGGCGAACTCGCCTTTGCGTCGTTCGATGCCGAGGGTCTCCGGACGCTGGCTATGATCGGCGGGACATTCGCGGAATCCGGCGGCCGCAGGATCGAACCCTCCTTCACCATCGAAGGCCTGCTCACCGGATTCGACGACGTCGTGAAGTCACTGACGATCCAGCCGGACGCTGCAATCGCGGACCTCAACACCCTTTCGAACAAAACCATCACCATCCGCCACCGCGCTCGTGCCTCCGCCTACACCATTCAATCCTGCATGCGAAATCCTGAAGGCACCTATACACTGCGCCTGACAGGCTTTCCCCACCTTGCCGTCGGCTATCTGCTTGTCACCGGGGTCGAAACCGGCCGCGCGTGGGTGGAGCCGCCCCCGGTGATCCAGGGCAGGGAAGACAACCTGAACGTCTTCAAAGTGAGACCGGACCGAAACCTGGCCTTCCTCCAACCTCTGAACGACCCGGTTGCGGCGGACATTCTGGACGAACATGGAACCCGTATCCGCACCCGGTTCGCCCTGCGCCTCGACGCGGCCCATCACCTGTCCGCCGGCGATGAGATCGCATTTTCGGCTCTGCATCCGGGGGTGGATCGATTCCGGATCTTCGGTTCGGGTCACTGGCAGCGGCAGACTTCCGCCCGGGACAGCGGGCGGGAAGCCGGCGAGAGCGCCGCATCGTAGAAAACAACGTCCTGCGGCGCGAAAGTGCGGATGGACTTCCGGTTCCGCCGGCGCGCCACAACCGATCACACCACTCTTCGTGCACCCCTGCTTCCTTCCCGGGGAAGCCCTTCAGGGAGACCGGGCATGTCCGAGCGATCATCTCAACTGACCATGGACCCCATCACGTTCGAAGTGATGAAGAATGCACTGCTCAACGCCACCGAGGAGATGGCGTACACCATTCGCCGAACCGCGTACTCCACGAATATCAAGACCCGGGCCGACTTTTCCTGTGCCTTCTTCGACGCTTCATTCCGAGTGGTCGCACAATCTTTCTCGCAGCCGCCGCACCTCTCATCCATGAAGACCGCGATCCCGAACGCCCTCCGGGAATACGGCGCGGAGAACCTCGGTCCCGGCGACGGCCTCGTCCTGAACGATCCTCACCGCGGAAGCAGCCATCTGAACGACATCGCCCTGATCGCGCCGGTCTTTGCCGGAAAGACCCGGCTCGGGTACCTGGCCAACATGGCCCACCACGTCGACGTGGGGGGCAGCACGCCGAGCAGCCTGGGCGTCAACCGCGAGATCTACCAGGAAGGCATCATCATCCCCCCCACGAAAATCATGCGCCGGGGGGAAATCGACAACGACGTCCTGGGCCTCATCCTCGAAAACGTGCGCGCGCCCCACGAAACCGGAGGGGACCTGCGCGCGCAGATGGGTGCGAACCTGGTGGGCGCTACACGCATCGCCGAACTCATGGACCGTTACGACGTCGGCCAGGTGGAGGCCTTCTTCGACGAACTGCTGGACTATACGGAGCGCTGGGCGCGGCGTGAGATCGCCGCATTGCCGGCAGGTGTATACAAGGCTGAGGGATATCGCGACAACAACGGATTCGACGACGAACCGGTCAAAATCGCCGTTGCCGTCCAACTCCGCGACGGAAGCGCCAGACTGGACGTCACCGGGTCCGCGCCGCAGCAGACAGGCCCGCTGAACGCCACGCGCTCAAATACACTGGCCGCCATCGCGGTGGTCATCAAGAGCCTGATCGATCCGCGCATCCTGGTCAACGACGGGCTCTACCGATGCATGGACGTGATCGGACCGGACAATACCGTGCTCACCGCAACCTGGCCCGCCGCCGTGGTCGGCGCGTGGGAACTGGCGCAACTCACGGCGGAGTTGACCCTCACCTCCCTGCGCGACGCGTTGCCGGACCGGATTCCCGCCTGCGGCAAAGCCATTATCTGCAACCTGGGTTTCGCGGGAAACGATCCGCGTAAAGAAGCGTATTACTGTTACATGGAGACCGTTGGCGGCGGCAACGGCGCCCGCCCCGCCAAGGACGGTCCGGATGCCATCCAGACCACCATCCACAATACGGAAAACGCGCCGGTCGAGGAGGTGGAAATCAACTATCCCATCCGCTTCGCCCGGTACGGCCTGATACCCGACAGCGGGGGCCCGGGTCGTTTCCGCGGCGGCCTCGGCATCAGGAGGGATTTTGAGTTTCCGGACTGCGATACCATCTTTACGGTCCTCTCAGACGGCACGCGTTTTCCACCATGGGGACTCAGGGGCGGTGGGGACGGACGCACCGCCCTGTTCATTCTGGATCCGGAAGGCAGTGCGGAAAAACTTCCCTCCAAAGTCAGCATCACCGTGCCGAAGGGCGGCCGCGTCAGCGTGCAGACCCCTGGCGGGGGAGGTTTCGGACACCCCCACGAACGGGAACCGGACGCCGTAGTGAGAGACGTGAGAGCCGGGAAGGTATCACCTCGGACCGCGAGTGAAACCTACGGAGTCATCTATGACGCGGCGACATGGTCCGCGGCCCACGAGGCGACGCTGGCGCAGCGCGAACGCCTCGAACGGAGTTCGACTCGATGAGTGATTCATACCGCATCGGCATCGACATCGGCGGCACGTTTACGGATGCCGTGGTGATGGACGAGAACACGGGCGACTTCCGCCCCGTCAAGGTATCCTCCACTCCTGACGATCCGTCACGGGCGTTCATGGAAGCGTATACCCGCGGCCTCGACAACCAGGGGCTCACGGCCCGGCAGGTGGGCTTCGTGGTACACGGTACGACCGTGGCGACCAACACGATCATCCAGCAAAAAGGCGCCCGGATCGGCCTCATCGCCTCCGAAGGTTTCAGTGATCTGTTCGAGATCGCGTGGCAGATTCGGCCCAACCTCTACGACCTCGATTACGACAAACCTCCTCCGCTCGTTCCGCGCCACCTGTGCATTGGCGTACCCGAACGTATCGATGCCCATGGGGAGGTGCTCGTCCCCCTGGACGAGGCCGCCGTGTACCGTGCCGCCTGTAGACTGGCCGAGGACGGGGTGGAAGCGATTCTCGTGTGCTTCCTGCACGCGTACCGGGACCCGGCGCACGAACGGAGGGCCGCCGGGATCATCCGGGACGCATGTCCCGGTCTGCCCGTCTGCGTCTCCTCCGACATCTGTCCCGAATACCGCGAATATACCCGCGCCAGCACAACGGCCGTCAACGCCGCGCTGCTTCCGGCGGTGGGCGCCTACGTGGAACGCCTGGAGGACCGGCTCGGAGCGGTAAACCCGGGTTCCGGCCTGTTCCTGATGACCTCCGGCGGCGGCATCATCGCCTCCGGGACCGCCAGGCAGCAGCCCGTACAGCTCATCGAATCCGGTCCGGCAGCGGGCGTCATCGCGGCTTCGTACGTGGGCCGGCTGGCCGGGTACGAAAATCTGATTGCGCTGGACATTGGCGGCACAACCGCGAAGGCCGCGCTCATCGAAAACGGCCGGCCGCGCCTGGCTGCCGAATTCGAGGTCGGCGATGCGGCGGTTGCAACCACGACCCGCGACAAGGGTCAGGGTTATCCCGTAAAGACGCCCGTGATCGATCTGGTTGAAATCGGGTCCGGCGGCGGGAGCATCGGCCACGTTGATCCGGGCGGGGCGCTTGCCGTGGGCCCGCAATCCGCGGGCGCGGCGCCTGGACCCGCCTGTTACGGAAAGGGAGGGTCGGAACCCACGCTGACGGACGCAAACCTCGTTCTCGACCGGCTCGATCCCGGTTACTTTCTGGGTGGTGAACTCCGCCTCGACAGATCGCTCGCGGAACTGGCAATCGACCGGCGCATCGCAGGGCCACTGAATATGGCCGTCGACGAGGCCGCGGCCGGTCTGATTGAAATCGCCAATGCCAATATGACGGGCATCCTCCAACTCGTGTCGGTCCAGAAAGGCGTGGACCCCCG
This sequence comes from Candidatus Latescibacterota bacterium, assembly GCA_965219995.1. Classification (GTDB taxonomy): domain Bacteria; phylum Latescibacterota; class UBA2968; order UBA2968; genus JAAXHE01. The sequence continues at coordinate 268,868 of CBDCOX010000002.1, read as the reverse complement.
CGCGTTCGTCCTGGTGGCCTTCGGCGGCGCCGGCCCCCTCCATGCCGCCGCGCTTGCCAGGGCGCTGCACATCCGCACCGTCCTCGTACCGCCCAGCCCGGGCGTGACCACAGCGCTCGGACTGCTCGTTACGGACCTGCGCCACGACTACGTTCGCACCTATATCTCGAAGACGGACGATTTGGACCTGCCGGCACTTACGGCCATCTACCGCGAGTTTGAAGACCATGCGACCGGCTTGCTTCTGAGCGAGGGGGTCACCCGCGACAACATCCGCTTCGTCCGCGAGGCCGATATGCGGTATCTGGGCCAGTCCTACGAACTTCGGGTACCCGTTGCCCAATTGTCGGAAAGCCTTCCCCGGAAGATGAACGACGCCTTCTTCGCAGCCCACCGGCGCCAGTACGGTTTCGCAACCCGGGACGAGCCCACCGAAATCGTCAACGCGCGTCTCTCAGCCGTGGGCGCCGTGCCCCGCCCCAGCCGACGGCAGGTTCCCAAGGGCGGACCATCCTCGCGCACGGCCCTGAAGGCGAAACGCGACGTCCGCATGCCGGGTTCCACCGAACCGGCGCCCACGTCGATCTACGACCGGTACCGCCTTCAGGCGAACAACCGCTTCACGGGTCCCGCCATCGTGGAGGAAATCGACTCCACAACCCTTGTTCCGCCCGATTGTGCCGTAACCGTGGACGACTACGGCAATCTCCTGATCGACGTCGATTGAGAGTAACGTCATGGATCTCCACCTGGCGGCAAGCGGCATCACATGGCAACTCGTGGCCTTCTGCGGCCTTTCCCTATCCGTGGGATGGGGCATTCGCGGTAACTTCGGCCACGAATACGGTGCGGCCATACCGGGTGCGCTGGCGGCCATTGCGGCCGTTCTGGTATCCGGCCGTTCCGACTGGCTTGCGCACGTTCACTACTTCGCCATGTTCGGCGCGCTCGGCTGGTCTTTCGGTGGAAGCATGTCGTATATGGGCGTGGTTGGATACACGCACTCGGGCCACCCGCCTTCCGTCCTGTACGGATTCGCCAACCTCTTCGTCATCGGCTTCCTGTGGGCGTTTTTGGGCGGAGCGGGAACCGCGCTTCCCGTATTCTTCACCGGAGACCGACTTGCCCTCTTCTTTGCCCCATTGGCCGCGATTTTTGCGGGGTGGGCGCTGCAGTCGGTCCTGGTCGACCTGCTTTTTTCGGGTGCCGGCAAATCAGGCAGAGCCGCTCTTTCCTGGTACGATACCGACTGGCTTGCCAACCTGGTGGCGATGGCCGCCGGCTTCGTCGTTTCTCTCTTCCGCGGCGGCTTCGATATTGCCACGTCGCTTGTGCTCCACATGACCATCGGGTGGTTCGTGTCCTTCCTGGTGCTTGTCGTCGTCCTCAAGCTCCGGATGACCCCGCCCAGGGGCGACAACTGGGCCGGGTGTGTCGGCCTTGCCGCCGGTCTGCTGATCTACTGCTGGCGGTACGACCTCTACGGTCTGGCTTTTGCAGGACTGATCACGGGATTCATCGGCGGCATCGGCTTCGGGCTGGGGCAACTCCTGAAACTGCTGAACATCCGCACCGGTTTACAGACCAACTGGCACAGCGTCATGGAGCAGACCCAAGGGCTCTTGTTCGGCATTGCCATCGCCGTCTGCATGGGGCTGTTATCGACCGTCGCGCCTGCCGGCTCGAATGCGGACCCGCTGCCCGGGTGGACCGGGATGTTCGCGACGGGATTCGTCCTGGTGGGACTCACCTATCTCAATCACAGAAAGGCGCCGTTGAACTGGGTGGATAAGGTGGCGTCGCTGCCGAAGAGGCCCTACGGCCTGCCGGTTGCAGGCTGGTTCGTGCGGTCGAAGGGGTGGATCGGCTGGCTTGAACTGGTATACATTGCCATCGGTATCGCCCTGTTCTGGCTGATGCACGCACACCGCTCCAAGCCGATTTCATTCATTCCCGATACGTGGACGGGAACGGGCCAGCTCTTCTATCTGGTCTTCCTCTGGTGGGTCGTCAACTTCAACTTCGCCCTGAAGATCGTCGAATTCACACCGCGGCGTCTGGTCACCGAGGGCGTGATTACATTCAACGCCGTCATCTGCACCATTTTCGCGGCGCTTGTCGTCCGGACCGACGCGTTTCATCAACCCCTTTTTCTGTCCGCGGGCAGCTTCGCCGCGTGGATCGGTTACACGATATGCGTCGGTCTGGCGGCAACTGTCGCCTTTAGTCTGTCCGAATGGGGACTTACCCACGCCCTGTTCGGCAGACGCCATATCCCATTCGCCTTCCGACACATCCGCTTTGGACCCGATGCCACGACCCGGGAGGAAGTGACTGCAGCCGGAGAACCGTGGAAGCGAACCTAGTGGCTCGATCCAGGACGGCCAGGACCTTACTCCATCGTTCCAGAGCGGGCATCCGAACCACGGGCCCCGGATCTTCCCCGAAAACGTCCCTGCACGAGGAACCGTTACCGTGAAAATTGCCGTCACAGAGGGCGTCTATTCGAACGACAGTTACGAACCCAATCTGTGCACCCTGCAGGACGGCAACACCTGCTGGGCGGCCTGGGCGGCTTACGCGGCCGAGGGGTCGAGGGTTTTCGTTCGACAGTTCGCCGGAGAGACCGCGGGTCCAATTGAGCCGATATCCACGAACGACGCCATGCAGACCCGTCCCATCTGCATACCCGACGGGAATGAAGTGGTATTCGTCTGGCTGGAAAAGACCGGCCGCCAGTACGCGTTCAGAACCCGCAGGCGGGACGGGAATTCGTTCAGTCCCTGCCGGACATGCCTGATCCTGCCTGCGTCGGCGAAAGTCTGGGAGCCGCAGGCCCTCCTCGACGAAACCGGCGCTCTGTGGATCAGCTGGGCCGAATCCGTCAGTCGAAACGGCAGCATCCGGGTCCTCAGGACACTACCGGATGGCACAACCGCGACCTGGACGATTCGAAACGGAGGACGCTACAACTACCGGCCCAGGATGGTCGAATGGGGGTCGGAAGGCATCTATATCATCTGGGACAGCTACGTGGAACGCACCTACGACATATTCGGGTGCGCTGTCGATCCCTCTGGCCCGCGGAAAGTGGTCCGGATCAGCACCGACGAGGGGTGGGAGAACAGGTCGACGCTCTGCAGGGACACGGGAGGTTCACTCTGGGCGGCGTGGGTGCGCGGCGTGGACGTCATGTACAGGGACAGCACCCTGCAGCAGAAGTATTCCCTGCGGTGCGCCCGGCTGGACGGCCTGTCCTGGGAGCCGGTTTCCGGTGCCGAAGGAGGGACGGAGATCGCCCCGCTGCACTACGGGCTGCTGACCGAGTTTCCGAAACCGCCCAACCTGGGGCACATGGGCAGGCGGCTATTCCCCATCCTCAAGGGCGCGGAATCCGGCGGCGTGTGGCTGTTCTACGAAGTCAAGGCCGACAGCGAACAGGGCACGCTCACTTCCACGGGCCGCCTCTTCGGCCAACCCTGCGTCGACGGCGTCTGGTCGGATCCTCGCACTGTCGCCGAAGGAAACGTCTTCTATGAGCTTCCCCACAACGGCACGGTCAGTACCGGGGTTTACCTGATGTCTCAAGACATGGTTACCGACGAGCGATATCTGGAAAACGCGCGCCTGACAGTCGATCTCCCCGTGGTACCCGTTGAAAACCGCCGTATCGACCTGACCGAATGGAAGGAAGTCCGGCTTCCGTTCGAAAGGCGGCGGCGCACGGAACGGCCCGACAACGAACTGCCCGGCGCGGAACGCGGCAAATACCACCTCTTCTGGTTGGACCTGCACTGCCACTCGGCGGCATCCATTGAAGTAGAGGGCGAGCCGGATGAATTGGGTCACTACGCCCGCGACAAGGCGCAGATCGACGGAATGACCGTTTCCGACAACGATAGCTTCTGGAATCTGCCCGCGCGCCGGAACGTACGGCACCTGAAAGACTATGAGTGGGACTACGTGAAAGGCAACGCGATGGTCCTGAATGATCCGGGGCAATTCGCCATGTTTCCGGGTTACGAAATGACCATCACCGACCGGGTGGACTCCGGGCGGGACCACCGGTCGGTGATGTCGGACGACGACGACATGGAGATGGACCTGCTGCACTTCAAGTACAAGGACGCTCACACGAAGGGCGAGCGGCATACCCACAAGGACACCCGGGAGTGCCTCGCCTGGTTCAAGGAAAAGGGCTACCTGCCGCTCCCCCATCCCCACAACGGGAAATGGAATCTTTACGACACGGACGTGGAATGGGGCGTCGACGTATGCGCCGGCTGGATGATCAACATCGACCTGTACGACGTCTATTTCAAATACCTTGACGCGGGCCGAAAATTCGCCTTCACCGGCAGCGGCGACAGCCACCACCGCAACCCGGGCCTGAGCGGCGCGCTCACCGGCATCTGGGCCGATCGGCTGGACCGGGCCGCCTTCCTCGACGCGATCAGGGCCAGGCGTTGTTACGCGACGGCCGGCCAGCAGATCCTGATCGAATTCACGATCAACGACCGGATGATGGGCAGTTCGCTGCTCGTGAGGGACGATCCGGTGCTGAAATGGCGCGTCGTGGGAGAGGCCGGATGTGAATACATCCTGCGCATCCACCGGGACGGGCGTCTGATGCACGACGAAAGGTTCATCGGCCGGACCCGGGGCGAGCGCAGGGAATTCCGGTTGTGCCGGTACCGTCCCGGAAGGCACTACTACCACCTCGAAGTCCTGTCGCCCGAACCCATCCCCCAATACCCCGGCAACGTCGCGCACGCCATGGGCGCGAAGGGATGGAGCACACCCATCTGGGTGGAGACGTCGGATTGACCGTCGCCACGGCTCCCACGCCGGGACTCTGCGCGTGTCGATCAGAAAAAGGGCGGCCGCGACCGGCCGCCCTTCAGGATTCTGCGTCTTTCCAGATCCCTAACGCGTCCAATTCAGATAAAGGTTGATCGCGGTAAAGTTGACGATCGCCCAGATCGTCAGCAGCAATCCAAGTTCCGTCCAGACGGACATCCGTTCCGTGTCCGCGGCGCGCATCGCCAGGTGCACCACGCCGTAGGCCATCGGAATCAGCAGCAGGTTATTGGCATTGGCCCCGATCAGCACCAGGGCCAGCGGCGTATCGGGAGTTGCAATGGTCACACAGAGCCACAGAAACGGAAAAGCGATCTGCAGTGCCCTCAGCAGCCGAAGCCGGCCGCCTTCATGATCGAGACTGGCGACCCCCGTCTGCCTCAGAAAATCCACGCTGATGCGCCCCGAACTGGCCGTAAAGACGAGCAGCGTGGAAAACAGCGTACAGAAAGCGCCGAACATGAACACGTTCTTGGTCCACGGTCCGATGCTTCGGGTAAAAATCAGCGATACCTGCTCGACGACCTCCATGCCCTGGGGAACCACGTTCAGTTTCTTGAGAATCGAAGCGCCAAGCAGATAGTAGGCGCAGGTAATCACCAATGCGATTCCCGTGCAGACCAGCGCGTCGGTTTTCAGCACCCGCATCCAGCCCCGATAGCGCGCGCGCCATTCGGGCGTATCCTCACGGGGCCCCACGAAATCCGCATACCCTTTCTCCCTCACCCAGTAAGGATACATAAACAACTCCACCGCCGTCGCACCCACCGACCCCATCACAGCCATGGCCACGAACGCCCCGTCCGCCGGCAACGCGAAGCGAAACCCCGACAATACCTCGTCGCCGCCCACGGCGTAGGGCGTTGCCTGCATCGCCGCGACGGACCCGATGACGACCAGGCTGAAGCCCGCAACCAGTATGGTGATCATGCGTTCCAGGTCGGCGTACAGACCCCGGTACAACAGGATCGAGATGGCCGCGAAAACCAGAACGGCCCAGACGTTGTACGGGACACCGGGTAGGAGGGTCACCATCAGACCGGCCACCGACCCCAGGATGCCGATCACGGCGATCATTACCGAGAAGTATCCCAGCACGCACAACCATGCCGCCCACGACGTATTCGCCAGCCGCATTCCGGGCACGCGATCCAGTACCTGTATCGTCGTACTGTTGTGCAGAACGCACTGGCGCCCGAGTTCAAGCTGGATGAAGAACTTGACCAGACAGGCCAGGATCACCCCCCAGAGGAACACGAAGCCCACCTCGGCGCCCATTCGCGTGGTAACCAGCAACTCGCCGGATCCGACCACCGACCCCGACACAACCACGCCCGGACCGATATTCCGCAACAGTCCTCCTAAGCCCCGCGGCGCCTCCCGAACCGTCCGCTCAGCTGCATTCTCCATTTACAGACCTCTCGGCGTCAACCGAAACTGCAACGTTCCAGGCACGCGGTTGACCGCGAGCCTGGAACGGTACGGGAATTCGTCCGACATCCGGAGCTAGTAGACCGGCAGATAGCGTTCACGCTCCCACTGGTCGACGTGCAAATGGTACTCCGCCCACTCTTCGCGCTTCACCTGCACATAGTAGTCGGCATATTCCGTTCCGAGCGCTTCCCGGAGTACGTCGTCGGACGCCAGGTGGTCGGCCGCCTCGGCCAGGGTACCGGGCAGCAGATCGATGCCCCGCGCTTTCAACTCGCTCTCGGACACCTCGTAGAGATTGCCCTCGTTGCGCTCGCCCGGCTCCATGCGGTTTTCGATGCCGTCGAGCCCCGCCGCCAGCATCACCGCGGCCGTCAGGTATGGATTGGCCGCCCCGTCGATCGCCCGATTCTCGATACGCCCCGCGTCCGGGATGCGGACCATCTGCGTCCGGTTCGATCCGCCGTAAGTGATGCAGATCGGCGCCCAGGACGCGCCGGACCGGGGAGCGCCCCTCGTCAGGCGCTTGTAGCTGTTCACCAGAGGGGCCGAAACGGCCGAAATCGCCTTGGCGTGATTGAGAATGCCCGCCATAAACCAGTAGGCCTCTTTCGAAAGGCCGTTTTCGTCCGTCTCGTCCAGGAACAGATTGGTCGTGTTTTCCGGATCCCACAGGCTCATGTGATAATGCGCCCCGCTCCCGGTGAGATGAGAAAACGGTTTCGGCATGAAGGTCGCGTGGTATCCGTGACGCTCCGCGTTGACTTTCACCATCCATCTGAAAAACGTCTGCCGGTCCGCGGTCGTCAGCGCGTCGGAATAGGTCCAGTTGATCTCGAACTGGCAATTGGCGTCTTCGTGGTCGTTGGCGTAGGGTTCCCATCCCAGTTCCTGCATATACCCGATGAGCGTGGTCATCACATCCAGATTGCGATGCAGGGTGACGAGATCGTAACAGGGCTTTTCCAACGTGTCCATCGGATCGGCCAGCGTATATTGGCCCTGATCGTCCTTCTTCAGGAGGATGAACTCCGCTTCCACGCCCAGATTCAACCGATATCCCTTTGCCTCCGCCTTCTCGAGCTGCCGCTGCAGAATCGTCCGGGGACAATAGCCGAACGGTTCCCCTTCGACCTGGATATTGCCCGCCACCCACGCCGTGTTCTTTCGCCACGGCAACACGGTCATCGAACGGAAATCCGGTATGTTCATCATGTCGGAATCGTGCGGCCCCTGCCCCATATTGCCCGCCGCGAACCCCGCGAACCCCGCGCCTTCCGATGCCATGTCGTCCAGGTGCGTGACCGGCACGACCTTGGCCTTCGGCATTCCGCTCATTTCCACGAAAGAACACAGAAAGAAGTCTATTCCATTTCTCTCTACAACTTCCTTAACCTGGTCCACCGTCATTGCAAATTCTCCCCCGGAAAAACATCGTTAGGAATCCCTGCCCTCACCTTCCGTTTCCGATACGGAAGGCGCGGCCTCGGCGGACCGATCCAGTTCGTCCTGATAGACCGCGTTCTCGTGTTTCATCTGCCAGACCGTGTACGCAAGCCACAGCGCAACGCAGACCACGAACAGCGGGACCTCGTACCCGACAAAGGGATACATGGGACCCACGTCAGCCGGATTTCCCGTCCACGTGTCTATCTGACCCGTTCTCATCTGCCACCTCCTTACGCTGGTGAGTATGTTGAAACCATTCGTCTCATTCGGAACCTGAAGCGAAGCGTCCGGATGCCGGATTTCGAAGGTGTCGCGCTCACCAGAGACGGCGGACACCATCGGTGGCGGCTCCGCTCTCAGAACAGTCCCACGGTCTGTCCGGCTTCATCGTAGTCGATCGCTTCGGCCGATGGCTTTCGGGGCAGCCCCGGCATTGTCATGACGTCGCCGGTGTAGACGACAACAAAACCGGCCCCGGCAGACACCCTCACGTCGCGGATGGGCACGTCGAAACCTTTCGGTCTGCCCTTCAGTCCCGGATCGGTCGAGAGCGAATACTGGGTCTTGGCCATACAGACCGGAAGCCTCCCGTACCCCGCTTCCTCGAGCTTTCCGAACCGGGCTCTCAGGCGTTTGTCCCCCAGGATATCGTCGGCGCCGTAGATTTCCCGGGCCACGATCCTGGCCTTGTCCCACAACCGCAGGCTGTCGGGATACAACAGGTTGAAATCGGCAGGCGCCGTTTTCGCGGCTTCGACCACCGTGCGGGCAAGCGCTTCGGCGCCAGCCCCTCCTCCGGCCCAGTGTTCCGAAGGAACGATCGGTAAATCCATGTCGGCGCACCTGTCCAGGATCAATGCGACCTCACCGGTGGTGTCGGAAAGAAACCGGTTCACGGCGACCACCGCCGGCAGCCCGAAGCGCCGGACATTCTCAATATGCTTCCTGAGGTTTACGAGGCCTTTCTCGACCGCGGCCGGATCCGGGTCCGCCAGCCTCCTGAGCGACGTCCCTCCATGGTATTTCAGGCCACGGACGGTTGCCACGAGCACCACCACGTCCGGGCGGATGCCGGCCTGGCGGCATTTGATGTTCAGAAATTTCTCCGCGCCGAGGTCCGCGCCGAATCCGGCCTCTGTAACGGTGTACTCGGCCAGACGCATCGCCAGTTTCGTCGCGATCACCGAGTTGCATCCGTGCGCGATATTGGCGAACGGACCCCCGTGGACGATCGCAGGGTTGTTCTCGAGCGTCTGGACCAGATTCGGTTTTAACGCGTCCTTCAACAGCACGGCCATCGCCCCGTGCACGTTGAGGTCCGCCGCTGTGACCGGCTCGTTGGCCCGTGTACGCGCCACGATGATTCGACCCAGCCGCTCACGAAGTTCGTCGAGCGACTCCGACAGGCAGAAGATCGCCATCACTTCGGACGCGACCGTGATTTCAAAGCCGGATTCCCGAGGGTAGGAATTCCCCGTGCCCCCGAGACCGATGACGATATCGCGCAGCGCCCTGTCGTTCATATCCAGGGCGCGCTTCCACAGGATGCGCCGGGGATCGATATCCAGCCTGTTGCGGTGATGAATGTGGTTGTCGATTGCCGCGGCCAGCAGATTGTGGGCGACGCCGATGGCGTGGATATCGCCCGTAAAGTGCAGGTTGATGTCCTCCATCGGCGCGACCTGCGAGGCCCCGCCGCCGGCAGCGCCTCCCTTCATGCCGAAACAGGGACCCAGAGAGGGCTCCCGGAGACACACGGCCGCGCGCTTGCCCAGCCGGTTCAGCGCGTCGCCCAGACCCACGGTTGTGGTGGTCTTTCCCTCGCCGGAGGGTGTCGGATTGATCGCCGAGACCAGCACCAGTTTTCCGGTGGGATTTCCGGCCAGGCTGTCGCAAAAACCCAACGAAACCTTGGCCTTGTACCTGCCGTAGACCTCCAGTTGATCTTCGGGTACGCCCAGCTTTCGACCGACCTCGCCGACCTGAAGCAAATCGGCCCGCCTCGCGATTTCAATATCCGGCAAGTTCCCCTGCTCGCGCATCGCTACCCTTCATTTTCCCCGCGCTTCGTCGACTTCCGCCTGAACGAGTTCGTTCGCAGCCGACGTTTCGTTCTCGATGGTCGCGTGATCCAGACCCGCCAGTTCGATTCGCCCCGGAATGCGGAGAACGCCCAGTTTCTTGAGAACCGCGCCCACCACGTAACAGGGCAGAAAACCCAGCACGAAGAACATGATGACGGCGCCGAGCGTCTGGCCCCAGGGCGTTATGGGGGCGTAGTCGGGATTCGCGCCCGGATACCCCCACAGCACGAACCCCGCGACAATCACGCCGATGACCCCGGCGTATCCGTGCACCGCCACGGCGCCCACCGCATCGTCGATCCTGAAGCGGCGTTCGACCCAATTGTGCAGCTTGTACATGCAGAACGTGCCGAATGCGCCGATGAGAAGCGCCTGCATCGGATGGTACAGGTCGTTGCCGGCCGACGCCGTAATGATGCCGGCCAGTCCGCCCGAGAAGGTCCAGTACGGATCGCCTTTGGACACGAAGTACCCCATGATCAATCCGCCGGCGAGAGACATCAGAAAGTTGAAGGTGATGGCGCTGAGCGTCGTGGGTGTGAGGTAAATCGTGGTGGCCGAGAAGAACGCCCTGCCGTCGGCGGCATCGATGTCCATTATGGGAACGTTGCAGGCCGCGTAGAAGCCCCAGAATCCGGTATAGATCAGAAACAGTCCGATGATGACCAGCCACGTGTTCTGCGGCGGGAAATTCCTCGGAGAGCCGTCAGGCCTGAACCTGCCGATGCGCGGCCCGAGGTGATAAAGTATCGCCAGCGCGGAACCGCCGCTGATCGCGTGGATCACGCCGGACGCGTACGCGTCGTGATAGCCCAGCAACTGCACCATCCAGCCGTCCGCGGACCATCCCCAGGCCGCATCGATCACCCACGTGACCGAACCCACCAGCACCGCAAAAATCCAGAACGCGCCGGATCGGATGCGTTCGATGACCGCCCCCGAAAGAATCGATCCCGCCGTCCACGAAAACAGGAGAAACGCCGCCCAGAACACGCCGTTCAACCGCGCCCAGAGTGCCGTATCGGCCCCCGTCAACCCGCCGCCGTGCGGCTTTCCGCCCATATGCGTCCCCATCAGTTCATTCCACGGCTCCGCCCAGGCGGCCTTGATGAGCCCGCCCGTGATCCCGGGCCCGTTCTGGACCGCAAAGTAGATCCACCACCCGAAGAAATAGAACGTGATGGTCACCAGAGGAATCAACATCGCGTTCTTCATCAAGGTGTGCATCATATTCTTCCGCCTGGAAACGCCGACTTCATACAGACAGAAGCCGACGTGGATCAGGAACATGAGAACGATGCATATCCAGTAATAGAACTCCGTAAACACGACGGTCAATGCGCTGAGTTCGTTATCCATTCCATTCCTCCCTTCAAAACTGGCGATCTGTCCAGAAAATATCTCACCATTTTGCCGACGATTCATCCCGTCTCGCTGCGGTGTGGTCTTCTAACTTCGGTAAGACGTGAGCCGGGAGACGGTAGAGGATAACCTTACCGTCTGATGCGGCGCCAACCCAAAAAGATAGCGCCGGAACACGAATTTGGAACTCAGCCACATTGCGTTACTCTCAGGATTGACTGAAAGTATCTCAAAATAACCGGTGCCGATTGCATAGGAATCGTCGCTACGATTAATAAACCGAACGGACACTCACATCATCTCCCCTCTCCCGTCTTACGTCTACCCGTTCATCAGGCACTCATATCGTCTCCCGTCTATCCTCTCCCGTCTCACCGCCTTTGGCTGATCGCTGCTTCTCTCAGGCCGAATTCAGGAGACCTAACTGCGGGACAGAACACCAGAAGACAAGCTCAGGCCCGCGGCAGAGGTCCTTCAGGTCTGAACGGACACTTCCACCATCCGGCTGTACTTCCCCCGGTAAAACAGCAGCGGACGACCCTCACCGGCATCGCCCGCCACGATCTCACCAACGAAAATGTCGTGGTCGCCGGTCCGAAGTACGTCGACCAGCAGACACTCCACGTGACCCAGCGTCTCCGCGAAGACAGGCGAGCCAGTCCTGCCCGTGGTCGAGGCCACGTTCGAAAAGTCCTTCGGCCCCGGCCTGGCGAACTGCACGGAAAGCGCTTCCTGATCCTCGCTGAGGATATTCAATGCAAAATGCCGGCTTCCGGTCAGATGGGCGTGCATCTGCGCCCCTTTGTCCACGGCCACCATGACCAGGGGCGGATCCAGCGACAGGGAGGTCACGGCATTGGCCGTCATCCCCCGCGACTGGCCGCCCGCAACCGTCGTCACGACGGTAACGCCGGTCGCGAAACAGCCCATAATCCGCCGTTGTTCCATCGGGTCGAACGCCATTCCGATACCCTCTCAACAGACTCGGCGCGGGATTCGCCGAGTCCGCCGCCGGACGTCCGGACGCCGTGAACCGGGCCGCCGAAATTCCTTCTGAAGCGTTTCAGATTTCGCTTATCGATCAGGAACGGGGCCGGGACTTCTCCGGGTCGTAGAACGGAAACCGCACCACACGGGCGGGGATCCGCTTCTGATGTCCGTCCAGCCTTCCCACCTCCACGTCCACGCCGATCGCCGCGTACCCGGTCGCCAGACGGCACAGCGCGATATTTCTGCCCAGAATGGGTGAACGGGTGCCGCTGGTAATCATGCCCACGCGTCCGCGCCCGACGTAGACGTCGTCGCCCGTGGCGGCGGGCTCGTTCCCGGACAACTCCAGGCCCACGAGCACACGCTGGGGATGGGACCGTCTTCGAATCAGCGCCTCTTTTCCGATGAAATCGTCCTTCTTGCGCTTGAGCGGAACGGTGAAGCCGATACCCGCCTCGAACGGGTCCGTCTGATCGTCGAACTCGCAGCCGGCGAAAACCAGACCGGCCTCGATCCGAAGGATGTCCAGGGCTTCCAGCCCCAACGGGGTCAGGCCATGCGGCTGTCCCGATTCCCAGATTGCGTCCCAGACCGCGGATGCGTCGTTGGGATGGCACCACACCTCATAGCCCAGTTCTCCCGTGTACCCGGTCCTGGATACCACAACCGCCGCTCCGCTTCCATCGCCGATTCGACCCACCGTGAATTTGAACCAGCCCAATTCGGCCAGGGACGGGCGGGACGGAGGCGTCCAGATGACCCCACGCAGAATATCCCGGCTTCGGGGGCCCTGAACGGCAAGATTGTGGAGCTGATCGGTCGAATTTCTGACCCATGCCCGCATTCCAAGGCGACCGGCCTGTTCGCGCAGCCACGCGCCGCCGTATTCGTCGCCGCAGATCCAACGGAAATTCTCGGGGCCCAACCGGAACAGGGTGCCGTCGTCCATCATGCCGCCGGTTTCGTAACACATGGCGGAATACGTCACCTGCCCGGGCGAAAGCCTGCGAACGTCTCGTGTAATCGTGTGCTGTAACAATGCCTCGGCGTCCGGGCCCAGTACCTCGAACTTGCGAAGCGCGGACAGGTCCATCACCGCCGCGGCCTCGCGGCATGCGAAATATTCCTCGACGGCGCCGGTCCCCGTGTAGGCTGACGGCAGCCAGAAACCGCGGTATTCCTCGAAATGTCGAGTCAGGGCCGAGGTTCGCTGGTGAAAGGCCGTCTCCCTCGTCAACTTCGGTTCGGCGTCGGCCGTCATCCGGTGCGCAATTCCTCTGGAAAACCGGTACCGTTCCGGGTAGACGCGGACCTGGATCTCCGTTGGCTCCCAGCCGTTGGCCGGATCGATATCGTCCGGGCACGCGGACGACAGGCAGACCAGGTCCGTCAGGGCTTTCAGCAGCACGTAATCACCCGGACGAGACCATGGTTCATCCATGAAGAGGACGTTATTAAGGTCTATTCTCGTATTGTAGAAAAAATTCACCGCGGGCCAGCCGCGGCGGGACTGAATCGTATACGGGTCCAGTGCCGCGTTGAAGTTGTCCGTACAGTTGACGTGGCCCGGGTAACCCATATCCTCGTAATATTTCGCGGTGCACGCAAGCGCAAACGTATCGTGCCGGCCTACCGTATCCCGAACGACTTCGACCAGCGGCTGCATATCCTGGTCGTAGAATCTCGAGAATAGTCCCGGGCCGGGATAGGCCGTGCCCATGAGCGTCCGCGTCGTGGTCGCGTCCAGCCCCCGCTCGATGCCCCGCTGCAACTGCCTGGCGTCGAAGGCCAGAAAATCGGAACACTGCCTGCCGGCGGCGTCGATCACCTGGATGAACTCTCCGGCCTTTACCTCGTAAGCGATCGCCGACGCCTTCTCCACCTCCAGGTCCAGGCGCACGTCACCAAGAGGCGAAGGCAGCGGGGGGCGTTCCGGCGCCGCAACGCGCGAGCGCCTGACCACGACATCGAGGTCCGTGGGAGGGTTCTGGGCATCCACCCTCATCGGCCCGCCCGGCGCAGCAATCAGGCAAACGGCGTCGTCCGCGGCGTCGAAGCACGCTTCGGCGCCGGCTTCCGTTTCTCCGCCGAAAACCTGCACCGCTGTGGCCAGGGCAAGGTCAACGCCGCGCCGCCGAAGCGCCGCGTCGGCCGCCTGGGCGCTTTCGTCGCCCCGCCTGAGCGCGGACGTGAAACCCTCCATCGGGCCATCGGCCCGGACGCCCAGCCTGGACGGATCGGCATTGCCATCCGGGCCGAACACACCCAGTTCGCAGCGCTGGCGCCCCTCCACGTCCACAACCGCCAGCCGGTCGCCAGGCGACAGCACAAGGGCGATCGCCCCCCCGCCCGGCACCCGATAGCGCTCCCTGCCCGGCATCCACCTCAGCAACCCCGTCCCCGTCATTTGGACATCTGCAGGCATCACCCGTCTTCGGTTTCAGCCAGAAGCTGACGCGCGAGTTCCTTCTTCGTCTCGCCGTCCATCTTCTTGAGTTCGTTCCTCAACAGGCGCTCGTTCACCGACTGGTTCCAGTAATCCAGCGAGTCGAATCCCAACAGTACGCTCTTCCCTACAAACTGGCGGAGGACCTCGTTCGTGGGGCCCATCACCCAGCCGGCCTTGCCGTCGCGCAGGTACCGTTCAATCCCCAGATCGGGTTTGTACCCCGTCCCGCCGCAGGCATGAAGCATCTTGTCGGAGACGTTTGCCACGTTCTTCGCCGCGGTGAACTTTACCTGCCACATCCAGTGCAGCACGTCCGCCCTTGGCATGCAGGAGAGGTCCCGGTGGATGGACCAGTCGCATTGATTCGTGACGTCGTCCATCGCACGGGCCATCATGTACACAAAGGACCGGGAGGTGTTGGTATCGATCACGGCCTCGCCCACGTAGTCCTGGATTGTCGGATAGTCCGCCACCCGCATCCCCACGTCGGCGTGTCGCCGCGCCGTGGTGTGCCGCCTGGCGATGTCGATCATCCCCAGAGAAATCCCGTTCCAGCAGGCCGATGAACATAACAGGAAGAACGGATCCACCGTCTCGTCATTCGAATTCGCCCCGTCGCCCACCGGCCCCACCAGCCTGCTTTCCGGCATCGTGACGTTGTCGACCTCCAATGTGCCGGACTGGTTCCCGCGCAGACCCAGGCCGTCCCACAGCGACGGTTCCGCTTTCACCTCGTCCGCCATGACGAGGAAGCAGGAAAGATTCGAATAATCACCGGCGAAATCGGGGCTCGTCGTCTGCACGATGTACCAGTCGGCGAAACCCGCGGACGTCGTCCACGACGCCTTTTTTCGCACCTTCCAGCCGCCTTCCACCCGTTCGGCCCCGGAAGAAATGGGGTACCAGAAATGGGAGCCCGTCTCCGGGTCCGAATAGGATAACGTGCCCACCAGCACGTCGCTGTCGAGGCGCTTCATGAGGGCCTGAAGCGTCGCGTTGTCGTGCGCCCGGAACATGGCGGCGGCCACGGCCCCGACGTGCATGGTATAACACATCGCGGTACTGGCGCACCCGTAACGCGCGATCGTCTCCACCACCATCGCCGTACACGTGTGGTCTTCTCCCAGGCCTCCCCATTCCCGGGGCACGTTCAGTCCAAGCAGGCCCAGCGAAGCCAGCGCCTCGAAGTTTTCCCGTGGAAACACGAGGTTGCGATCGCTCTCTACGGCGTTGTCCCGCAGCGTTGTCCGGCAGAGGTCGATCAGTCTCTCCTGGAGCGCCTTTTGGCCGGGCGTCAATACCCATTGGGGATCCCAGTCGTAGTCCAGACCCCAGAACGCCTCCGGGCCCCACATCTTCGTATTGCTCATTGCGCCTCCCGGGTTTTCAGGTTGCCGGGTTTGAGACTGCTCCATGCTCGCCGTCTTCGGCTTCCAGCTTCAGGCCGTAGGCATCTCCAAGTTCCATCATCGGATGTTTTGCGGACATCTGAAACTTGACGAGCAACTCCCGCGCAATCATGTCACGTTCCTGCTGGTTGTCGGGCAGGGGCATATCTTCGGGAACCAGCACCCAGCCATTGATGTTCCGGTCGAATACTGCCGGCTTTCCGTCTTCGTATCCCATATGTACGTCTTCCAGCCAGTTCAGGTCCCTCCACCCCATCACCTCGATGTACCGCTCCAGGAACGGCGTCAGAAGCCCGTAGTGGGGCGGCAGGTTCACATCGTACCGGTATCCGATGTGCTGTCCGATTTCCTTCTCCCGGTCCGAGTCCAGCCCCGTGGATTTCAGGTAGTAGTTCACGTCTTTGGCTTCGTCCATCGGCGTCTCCTGTTCCTGTCTTTCCGCCGTTCAATACCTGTTCATTTCGGGATGCCCGACGGTATATCGGGTGCCGGCCAGGGGGACCTCCGCCATGGCGGAGGCTTCCATGGTGAGCGCGGCGAGATCCTCCGGCTCCAGGGAATGGACATCGGTCTTGCCGCAGGCCCTGGCGAACATCTGGCATTCGATCGCAAGCGTATGCAGGAAGTTATACACCCGCTCGGCCGCCTCATCCGGGTCCAGCCGGCTGCGCAATACCGGATCCTGGGTGGCCACGCCCACGGGACAGAGTCCTGTATGGCAGTGGTAGCATTGCCCCGCTGGTACGCCTACCGTGCCCTCGTAGTCCGCCTCGGGGATATCCTTGTTGCAATTCAGCGCCACCATCGCCGCCGTGCCGATGGCCACCACGTCGGCGCCGAGCGCAAGCGCCTTGGCAACGTCGGCTCCGTTGCGAATCCCGCCCGCGTATACGAGCGTGATCTCCCCGGTCTTGCCCACGTCATCCAGCGCCTTTCTGGCCTGCCGTATGGCCGCGATCCCCGGCACGCCCGTCTCCTCGGTGGCAAGGTGGGGCCCCGCCCCGGTCGAGCCCTCCATCCCGTCCATATAGATGCTGTCGGGCCCCGTCTTCGCCGCCATCCGCACGTCGTCGTAGACCCGGGCCGCGCCGAGTTTCAATTGAATGGGCAACTGCCAGTCGGTCGCCTCGCGGATCTCTTCGATCTTCAGGGCAAGGTCATCGGGGCCGAGCCAGTCCGGGTGCCTCGCCGGCGACCGCTGGTCGATCCCCGCGGGCAGCGAACGCATTTCGGCCACCTGGTCCGTCACCTTCTGGCCCATCAGATGTCCGCCGAGGCCCACCTTGCATCCCTGTCCGATAAAGAACTCCACGCCGTCGGCGAGACGCATGTGGTGCGGGTTGAACCCGTAGCGGGACTGGATGCACTGGTAGAGCCACTTCTCGGAATACCGGCGCTCGTCGGGCAGCATGCCGCCTTCTCCCGAACAGGTCGCGGTACCCGCCATGGTGGCACCTCTTGCCAGCGCCACCTTCGCCTCGTAGGACAACGCGCCGAAGCTCATGCCCGTAATATATATGGGAATATCCAGCTCGAGCGGCCGTTCGGCCCGTGGTCCGATCACCGTCCGCGTCTCGCATTTCTCGCGGTATCCCTCGATGACGAACCTCGTGAGCGTTCCGGGAAGAAACGTCAGGTCGTCCCACGATGGAATCTGCTTGAAGAGCGCCATGCCGCGCATGCGGTACCGACCCAGATTGGCCTTGATGTGGATGTCGTCGATCACCTGGGGCGGAAACATGAAATTCCTGCCCAGAACCTGCGGGTTCCGGCCGGTCCGGCCGTTTCCGGAAACGTCATTTCCGGGTGTATCCATGACCCGTCACTCCTGGCGTCAGCTTCGGAGAATCGTGGACCCGGGAGCTGCGCACACTTACGCGTTCAATCGTCTATGCATCAGGGGGTAGTCGGTAGATAATACGGCAGGGCCGAATGATGTCAAAGGAGGAAACGCTGCGGGGGTCAAAGGTTTCAGACCCATCGACGATCCTGGCGGGGAGGCTTACGGGAGTGCTTTCAACGACACGTACAGCCCTCGACCCGGCGTCAATCCATCCTCGCAATACCGGGCGCGGAGCCCGGCGTCCGAAAGGATTTCAAGGAACCGCGACGGGTCGAAGAGGGCCAGTTCGTGGGTGTCGTGGAAATATCGTACGCCCTTTTTTGTGGACAGGAGAAAATGGAAATCGAGAACGGCCAGGTTTCCGCGGCGTCTGCTCACGCTGTGCCTGGAGATTCTGACGCCCTCTCCTTCCATGGTGCCGCCGTGGATCGAACCCGGAAGAAACGTCCCGGTCGTGAAGAAGGGCTCGATCACAAGGACGCCGCCCGGTTTCAGGTGTTTTTCAAAGCATGCGATCGACCGCCTCAGGTTCCGGTACGTCCGTACGTAGGCGATCGAACTGAACAGGCAGACGACGGCGTCGAAGCGGCGCTTCAGGTCGAAGGAGGTCATGTCGCCGCAGCGCAACGGGATACCCGGGTTCTTGTTTCGCGCCACCTTCAACATTTCCCGGTTCAAATCGAGCCCGGTAACATCATAGTGTTCCCGCAAGAACCGGGTGTGTTCTCCGGTCCCGCACGCGACGTCCAGCAGGGAGCGGCCGGATGACACGCGCCTTGCCTGGATCAGCCGATGAACTTGCTCCGACTCGGCCCGGTAATCCTTCCACTGATACATCACGTCGTAGAACGGCGCCAGAGCGGCCCACATCTTCTCGGTTTCTCTGGGTGCCACGGAAGCCTCCGGACACTAACGAGCGAAAAAGTGATACGTGGCGCCCACGTGGAGCTGGTAGTCGGACGTCAACTGGCTTTCGTTCACCTTCTGATAGACCGGTAGCGGCAGCCGGGCCTCGAGGCTCAGACTCTCCGTTGCCCGTATGCCCAGCTTCGGTGCGAGATAAACCCATGTCCCGCCGCGTTTTCGGGCGATCTTTCCATATTGGAAATAATCACGCGACGTGTAGACGTGATTCATGCTGACACCCGCAACAAGCTTGTCCCCGTGCATATAATCCATCGAAAAGATGCCCTGAAACTCGTTCCCGTATTTGTACCCGTAAACATTCTCGCGGGAAATGATGCGGGTGAACAGCATACCGTTGAAAAACAGGCTGTCGAATGCACGCGACAGACTGACGGAGAAAATGGGGTCCATGCTTCCGGATCCCACCTGCAGAAGGTCGGCGAAGCGCTCGCCGTATTCGTCGACCGCGTGGGTCGACCCGTTCGCGAGTTTGACGCCTGCAGAAAAGAGCAGGCCCGGCAATGATTCCGGCAGAGGAGGAGCAAAGTTCAACATCAGAACGACGTCGCCGAGGCCCGCGGCATGCCGTATGTACTTGCCGCCCTGATACTGGTTGTCGTACTGACCCGGAAGGAGGATTTTGTCGTTGGTTATGGAACGAAACGGCAGAACCACGGCGGCGCCGAACCAGTCCTTGACCCCGTAACTGGCAAAAACGGATACCGTGGACATGCTGGTCACTTCCTGGTTGATGTTGGGGATCGGCCCGGTACCGTACATTGCGTCGCCCAGGTACTCATACTCGTAATTCACGCTCAGAACCAGCAGGTCCCTGGTGATCAGACTGCCCTGCAGCATTCTCCCGCCCGGGAGCACGGGACGGCGTCAGCTCACGCCGGGCTGCGCCTGAACGGGCTGGATTGCGAGAACCAGATGCGCAAACAGAAATAACGTGAAACCAGGTATCGTGCGTCTCATGGTCATGGCTCCTTCGGCGACTAACCCTTCAATGACTTATCCAGAATCTTCCGGTATTTTCGAAATGAACCGTACCCCGAAAAAAGGACCTCTCCCCGGGCGTTTACGATGACAACCGTGGGCGTCAATCGGGTCTCGAAGGCATCGAACACCCGGCCATCCCAATCTATATAGCTTTGCAGCGATTCCTTCTTGTCGGCGAAGTAGGTCTGTATTTCCTCCGCGCTGTTCTTCCACGCGATCCCGAACACCTGCACCCTGTCTCCGTATTTCTTCCTCAACCTGTAGACGTGCTTCAACTCCCTTTTGCATGTCTTGCACCAGGTTGCCCACAGATAGACAAAGGACGTCTTCCCATTGCAGACGTCCGTCAGACTCAGCGTATCTCCTTCGAGCGTGACGACCTGCACCCGGGGCAGTGGGTCGGGCAAATCCCCCGCGGCCGCGGTATCACCGGAAAAAATGAACAGACCCGCGGTCAGTACGATACCGGTGATGCGGAGCCGTTGCATTCGACCCATTATCAAACCCTCAGGGAGCCGCGTTCGATCCCCTGTGCTTTGTCTGCGGGCGAATGCCCGAAGGATCATCTTTCGGCGACGTGCTTGTACACCACGCGGATGCGATGGTTGAACGTGTCGGCGATGTACAGATTCTCTTCCTGATCGAGCGCGACCCCGAACGGACTCCGGAGCTTGCCCCACCGGGGATGGTCGCTGTCGCCCTTGAAACCCGGCTCGCCGCACCTCCCGGCAAGCGTGGTAATGACCCCCTCCGTATCCACCTTCCGGATACAGTGGTTGCCGGTATCGGCAATATACAGATTTCCCTCCGCGTCGACGGCCACGTCGCTGGGGCGGGAAAGGCTGGCCTGAGTCGCCGGGCCGCTGTCTCCGGAATACGTTCCGGCTGTGGGGCCGATGCTGCCGCCGCCGGCCACCGTACTGATCCTGCCCGTGGCGTCCACCATGCGGATGCGGTTGTTGAACGTATCGGCGATGTAGAGGTTGCCCCGGCCATCCATCGCTATCCGGCCCCCCGGCTGCGCGGCGTCTCCCGTGGGCGCATAGAGGTCGGCCAGGACTGCCGGACCGCCGTCCCCGGAAAACCCCTCCCGTCCGGTGCCCGCAACGGTGGAGATCACACCGTTGAGATCCACCATTCTTATGCGAAGGTTGCCCTGGTCCGAGATATACATACGACCGGCCGGGTCGAATACCGTGGAACTCGGCAGGTTCAGCGAAGCCTCGAGAGCGGGCCCGCCGTCACCCCCGAACCCGCGGTCTCCACGCCCGGCAATCGGTTCGACGCGACCCGAGGTCGCGTCGTATCTCAGAATCGTGGAATTCTGCCACGCCGACAGAACCAGCCGCCCCTGGAGATCGAAAGAAATATGGGTCGGGTGATCGACCCCCGTCTCCAGCGCGGGGCCTGCAAGCGCCTTGCCCGGCTCGCCGTTACCGATGAGCGGCCGGGCGATTCCGTTGTCGATCACAACAACCCGATTGTTGTTCCAGTCCAGAATGTACGTTCGGCCGCCGGGTCCGACGGCCACGTCCTGGGGGAAATACAGGTTCGTATCAAGAGGACCCGATCCCGCGGCACTTCTGCCCGGATCTCCGGTGCCGGCGAGGGTGATCATGATCCCGTAGGGCAACCCTGGATACTCTTCGTATAAATCATCGTCCACGGTGGGTGGCGTCTTTCCGCAGGCCGCCACGGCCGCGGAAGCCCCGACCACCAACACGAGCCGAACCCACAACTGTTTCAGTAATTTCATCTGTGTAAAAATAGGTACAAGCCGTCCGCGATTCAACCCCGAAATCGATTCGGTACCCTGAATTCCGCGCATTGGGGCCTGTACTCGGGACCCAACGGCGAACCGCGCCCTGAATGCCATTATAGCAGGGCGCCGTCAAACCCCTGCAAACGCCCGATAGTGCGCCAGAGGCTGGGACATGTCTTCATCGAGCTCTGTCAATACCAGCCGCATCCGGACCGTGCGTCGGCTGCCGGGCACCAGGTCGTCGCCGAACAGCGAAAAGTCGAACGCGCTGTAATCCGTCATGCGATCGGCTTCGTCGTTCACGTGGTAACGCGTACTGATGGCATAGCAGTCCGCTACCGTGGACATCAGCACAACGCCCAGCCGGTTCGCGGTGTCCGTCAGGAAGGAGAACGGATACCCATAATACCGCACCGGGCACATCTGCACCGTGGGCGAGTTACCCTCACTACGGTTCCACCGCCCGTCCACGCATCGCCGGGCTCCGTGCGGGTCCCGCGGAAATACGACGACGGTTCCGCGAAAGACGTCGTTGACCATGGGAACGACAAGCTCCGGCGCCGTGCTCGCCCGGCCGTACCGGCTTCCGTGGAGATAGACGTGCGGCCGCAGTGTCTTGTGGAAATAGTTGGAAAGGAAGAGTTCATATCCCGCGTAGGTCCCTTCGCAACTCACCGTCACCGTCAGATCGACAACGTTGGGCTCGTTCACTTCGTACCGTGCAGTCAGCGCGCCCTGGTGTGTTTCGGTAACGGGCCAATGCACTTCCAAGGCTTTGTCCACGGCTTCGATCGTGCGGTCCATAAGGCGCGGCTGGTCCAGGCCCTGGTGAACCGCGAACAGCCGGAACAGGTTCAGTGCCGAATATTCCGGATGGATCACCTGTCTGCCCGTGGCTTTGTCCGTAAGCGTCCACACCCCGTGGTAGTTTCCCGACGCGCGGATCTCACCCGTCATCGCTTCCGTCTCGAACCGATACGTATCGGCGCCGCCATCGTATTTCAATTCCGCCATGTCGACGTCTCCACTCAAGAAGCTTCCAAAGCAACGAGTTTTTCGATTCGTTCCGCGATGGCCTCGGTCAGGATTTCGAGGCAGCCCGGCGCGAGACTCGACGGCTCCTCCTGGTACAATCCCTTGCCGTACGCGTCTCTCCTCAGCAGGTAAGCGACCTGTACGTTGCCCGCCAGCGGGGAAACCAGAATCGAGAACCCGGGAAACCGCCGGCGCAACGCGACCTGAAGATCGCTGTACGGTTCCCCGCCGCAGGTCACCCAGATCGCGTCTCCCATTCGGGTTACCGAAAATCGATAGGGATACGACTCGCCAGGCGGCAGGTTTGCGACCCGCGCGAGCCAGCGCCGGGCCCGTTCGGCCCGGGCGCCGCAGGACCGGGCTTTCAGGTCATCCCCGTCCTCGTCAGCGGCCCGCTGGGCCTCGGTCCACCGCGCCACGTCTTCCCGGAGCGTTTCCCGGTCGGGCCGCTCCACCATCGGCAGGTCCACGGACCAGACGCCGCCGGTGACGAGAGAAGCCGCCCGCAAACGCTCCCGACCGAATGCCGAATGCGCCCACGTGCCCAGCGTGGCGCCCGAGATCACGGGCCCCCGGTATTCGAAGTCCATACCCGGCGGGCCCATCGACATCAGGACGGACAGCGCCGCAAAACCGAGCTGCCGGCCGTTCTTCTCGGCCGCCGCGAGGTCTCCGACAAACCCCTGTTTCGGTCCCAGGTCTCCACAGGGCGCCAGCGCGAACGTGCACGGCGCACCGGTCACCCTCTCGACTTCCTCCCGCATCGCACCCACGTAATCCGGGCTGATCAGGGAATTTTCCCAGGCGAGCGTCGTCGGGTGGCATCCGTAATTCACCACCGTTGTCACCGGCGTCCCCTCCTCGTCGCAGATCCTGCCCACCAGCAATGTGTCGTCGCCGTCTCCTTCCGGATTGTACCCGCACACGTATCCGCCGAACACGTCGTCCCGGTAATCCCGGTCTGCCGCCATACTGCAGTGCCCGTCCGCGTAGGTGATCAGCACCTCCCGCATCCCCGCCACCGCGTTCGTACAGGCCCGTGCGAGCTTCTCTCCGACATCCTTCAGAAACGGTTGTATCAGTTCGCCACCCGGCATGCCGAATCGATCCGGTGCGTACCATCCCGAGGCATGGGTGTGCGAGAACGTCACGTCCGCGCGATCCGGCCCTACCCCAGCGGCGTCGCAGAGAGCCTTCACGAGCGCCGCATACTGTTGGGCGACCAGGCCGACCAGGTCCAGATGCGCCCGAACCAGCGCGATTTCCCCCGTCGCGTCCACCGACCCGAACGCCAGCACGTCGGCCAGAATGGGGCTATGAACCCCCGTCGACCTGTCGTGCCGGGCCGCACCCCACATCCGATGGTAGATCCCCACCGGGGGCGTTATATCCACCCGCGCAAAGCCAAAGCGCACGCGGGAGGTCGGCGCGCGTTCCGTTCTTCGTACCATCCGGATCCTCTCTCAGCATTCGACGACGCAACCGCGCGTACACCGGACTTGCCGCTCACATCGCCGCCGGTGGGGATCTACCGCAACTGGTACGCGATCGCGTAGGCCGTCTTGTGCTCGCCCGACCGGTTCACCTCCGACCGGTGCCACGTATAATTGGAGAAAAAAGCCGCGTCTCCGGGCCGCATCGGCAGTACGACTTCGCGGGACAGGTCGACACCCTCTGTCGGAATCCGCCAGCGGGTGAACGCTTCGCCGGTCCGCGCGGCGTAGTAATTGGGCTCATCGTAATAGCGTTCGTGGGCGGTCAGCGTCCAGTCCGCGTGGGACCCGGGCAGGATGCCCAGCGCGCTGGCGTCCGTCCCCACCTCATCCAGCGCGATCCAGGCATTGCACCCCCGCTTCGGCTCGATCTTCCAGTAGTAGGAGTCCTGGTGATAGAACGACTGGCCGTCGATCTCGCGGTTCTTGATGAGCGCCTGATCCGTAAATCGCTTCACCGGCCCGCCCAGCAGCTGCGACATCGCCCGCCTCAGATTGGCGTGGTCCGCAACCTCCCGGAATACGGCCTCCTGCCTGGCGGGCCTCTGGACGCCGATCGGTACGAATTTATCCTTCGAATTGCGGAACTTCGCGGGATCCAGGACCTGAAAATGCAGGTCCGGCCAGTCATGCTCTCCGTCCATCAATTCCATCAGCCGCTTTCGCACCGCGGCGGCCTCGGCGGTGGAAATCAGCCCTTCAACCGCGGTATATCCTTCGTTCTCATACTGCCGCACTTTCGACTCTTCCAGTTTCATGCGCCTGACTCCCGATCGTCAACATTGGACAAGAATCCCCTGCCGCCGATCCCGGCGGTTGAAGATTCCGCGCCGGGACCGCATCGAACGATTCCCGTTCATCGCTCGTCTTCAACCACCCCCACCGCGTAACCCATCCCCGTGACGCCGAACCCGTTTCCGGTATACCAGCACCGGTACTCGTCTCCGCATCGGACGACGCTGACGTAGCACCGCTGTCTGTCGTCGAACGCGCCCGGCCTGCCCACCCCCAGTTCACCGTCGGGTCCGCTGTCGCACCAGCGCCACTCCATGCCGTCCGTTCCGACCAGACTCCTGATCCGATAGGCCGTGCCGAACGTATTCACCCACATCCGGTAGCCCCCGCCTTCCCGTAAGACGAAGGGCTTCGAACAGATGTATTCGTAGGGTTCGGTGTCGAAGCCTCTTGGTCTGACCATCAGACCATTTGTGGGTTTGGTCCACACGATCCCGTCCGGCGACGTTGCGTACGCAACGCCGATGCGTGGAATCACGTCTCCGTGGCCCGTTATGGCGCCCTCGGGCCGATCGAAATAGACACCGATCGACGTATAATACATGCGGTAACGGCCATTGACGCGCAAGACACATACGCTTCCGGTGCCCTCCCGGTCCCAGTCCCGGTCCAATGGCAGAACGGGTTCCCGCTTCGGGGTATCGAACCTGTATCCGCCGTCGTCGCTGACTGCCACGCCCGTTGTATTCGGCAGTTTGCCGTCCTCCCTGGGTTTCCCCCAACCGCAAAAGTACAGGAGCCATGGGCCGTCGTTTCTCGGAACCACAAACGGAAACCCCGGCCCCTGGTCGTTGTATTCCGTGTCCGGCTGCCGGATGAGCGCCACGCCTGCCGGCTGCCATTCGTTGGGCGCATCCACGGGGCTCTCGGCAATCAGAATTCGATGGTGTCCGTCTGTACCGGTACCCCAGTAATACATCCGGTACCGGTCCCCGACCTGTATGACGTGTGCCGCGCCGGCGCGCCGACTATCCATATCCGCGTGCAACTGTCCCGGCGCGATGACCGGATGATCGCCGCTGCATCTCCAGACGATGCGTACTGACTGCAGGTCCCGTTCCATGTATCCTCTCCACGCCTGAATGACCGTGAACAGACAAACTGGCACACAGGCCGTCATTCGTGTCGCAATACCCGGCCGTGCCGTTGACCCGTAAGGGCGCCTTCCTTCACCGCGAAGCCGCCGTTTACCAGTACGTGGCGCATGCCCACGGCCGTGCGGTTGGGTTCGAACGTGGTCCCGCGCTCGGAAAAACCATCCGGATCGAAAACGGCCAGATCCGCCCGCGCGCCCTCGCAAATCACGCCCCGGTCACCGATCCCCAGCCGGGCGGCCGGCAGCGCCGTCAACCGGCGCACGGCTTCCTGCGGGCTGAGCAGCTTCCGGTCCCGTACGAAATGACGGAAGAACCAGGATGCCCATGTGTAGGCGCCGTGGAACGTGTCTTCTCTCAATGGTCCGTCGGTGGCCAGCGCGGTCGCGTCGGATCCGACCATACAGAACGGGTGTTCGAATGCCGGCCGGACGTCCGCCTCCCGATAGCTGAACGCGATCACCATGATTTCGTGCAGCCGGTCGCCTGCCGCAACCAGGACGTCGCAGATGGTGTCGAAGGCATTGCCGGTTCCGGCGGCGGAAAGTTCGGCGATGCTCTTCCCCGCAAGCTCCGGCTGCACGGGCGAGTGGAAGACGACGATCCGCCCCCAGTCTCCGCGCGCCAGCGCGGAGACGATACTCTGACAGTCTTCCATCTCCCGCCGAACGGATGGTTCGCGCAGGCGCCGCGCAATGTCGCACTCATGTCCCTCCAGCGCCCACGACGGCAGCGCGGCGCTCAGATTGGTTGTCCCGAAGAGCCGCGTGTGCATGTCGAACTGCACGTCCAGGCCGCTGCTGCGCGCACTGTCGACCTGTTCAAGTGCCCGATTGACCGCCCATCCGCCGTCGTCCGCTAGCCGCGCGACGGATGAAATGTGGGAAATCTGGAGGGGCGCGCCCGCCGTTTCGGCGGTACGGATCGCTTCCTCGACGGCCTCCTCCGCCTCGCCCATCCGGTTGCGGGTATGGGTTGCGTAGATCCCGCCGTATTCCGCCGCGACCGCGCACAGGTCGGCGATCTCTCTCTCGGGACAGTCCCGCTCGGCGCCGTATTCCAGACCCGTGGAATACCCCGCGGCGCCTTCCTCCATCCCCTGCGCCAGCATCCGTCTCATTGTGGCGAGTTCATCCGGCGTGGACGGGCGATCCACCGCGTCGCAGACCGCCAGTCTCAGATTTCCGTTGGGCACCAGCGTCACGACGTTTACAGCCGGGCGCCGCGCTTCCAGGACGTCCAGGTATTCGCCGACGGTGCGCCATTGAATTTCGTGACCGGTCCTGCACCCGTAGATGTTCGCACGGGCGCGCTCCGGGTCCATGATGGGCGCGCAACCGTGCCCGCAGTTCCCCACCACCTCGAGCGTCACGCCCTGCGTGACCGAACTCACCGCTCGCGGATCCACGACCAGCGTGAAATCGGAATGACTGTGTATATCGATAAACCCGGGCGTTACGTAGCAACCTGCCGCGTCGACGCAGGGCACTCCCTCCGGCAAGGGGAAACGTCCGACGCCGACGATCCGGCCGTCGGCCACGGCCACGTCTCCCGGGACGGGAGCGGCGCCGGTACCGTCAACTACCGTACCGCCCGAAATCACCAGATCCATGATGGCTTCACGTTATTACGGAATCCAGATACACCGATACAAAAACGGTCTCGCAAGGATGTACTGTTACGAGACCGAATATCCAACGGACAAGAACGCTTCAGGAACCAGTTCTGAAACGGTTAATCCTCAGAGACATCGGTCGCCTCTTCACCGGACGTTGGAGGATTCTGATTCAGTTTCGACGGTGTCATTCCCGCGCCGGCTTCCAGGAGAAACTCGATGGTCTTTTTGTGTCCGTTCCGGTACGCGAGGTCCAGCGCCGTGCTTCCGCCGATCGACCAGGAAGGACGCTCGGGATAGGAATGGACAATATCGTAATAGAGAACACGGCCGTGCTCGGGCCCGTAGTAACTGCCGCCATGTTTATCCTCTTCGCGGCCGATGTCTTCGGGTTGCGCGCCGGTATATCCGGAGATATACGCATCGTAATCCTTGAACGAAGGCATTCCCGCGGTCACGACTTCACCGCCGCTGGTCGCAAACAGGTCGGCGCCGCCCTCGACCAGCGCCTGGACCACGTCCTCGTGACCCGCCTCGGCAGCCAGCATCAGCGCTGTCTTCCCGTCTCTGAGCACCCAGCCGGCCGAGCCGCGCGTACGCTGCGCCATGAATCTGGACTGCGGGCCGGAACTGTCGGGATTGACGTACCGTTCCCTGATGAACGCGTAGCCGCCGTGTCGGTCCTGGCTTTCAATGGTGTGGGCGCCTACGGTCCAGGCCACGGCGTGGACGTCCGCGCCGGCCCGGAGCAGGTCGAGAACGACCTCCAGGTGACCCTCTCTGGATGCCAGCGTCAGCGGGCTGTGGCCCTGCGGCGTCCTTGCGTTTACGTCGCGTCCGCGTTCGAGGGCCCGCTGAACGCCCCTGGCGTCTCCGCGCCGCGACAACTCCGTCAGCGGGGCGCTGCAGCCCGCGAACCCGAACAACAGAAGAACCAGAATGAACTGATTGATTTTTCGGGACATAGGACACCTCCTGATTAACGTCATCAGATCTTCCGCCAGCCTCAATCCAAATATACCACCATTCCGCGCCCGAGTCAACCCACGTCGCCGCCTTCGGACACGGTACCGGGCGGCGCCATCCTCCGCCGCGCCTTCCCTGTTTCCGTCTCGTTGACCGCCAGCGTCCCGCTTTCGATCACCACGCCGTACTGCTCCCGCGCCCGGTCCACCGACACCTTCCCGTTTTTCACGTCCCGCGCGACCGCCCCCGGGTCCCGTTCCATCGGATTTCCCCATCCCCCGCCGCCCGCCTGCCGGTGGTAGATCCGCTCTCCGGCCCCCATCGTCGTCGAAATCATCGTCGGCAACTCCTCGCCGCCGTCGCTGTCATAGAGCACGTTTGTCGACCCCGTCGCCGGTTGGCCCCCGCACAATCCGTAGGGCAGATGGTCTCGTCGATCGGACCGGATTGCCAGATGCGCTTCTCCCGAAAGCAGCGTCCACTCCCGCTCGATCGCCAATCCGCCCCGGTACTTGCCCGCACCGCCGCTGTCGCGGACCAGTCCGTACCGGTCGATTCTCACGGGATATTCGCATTCGGCCTGTTCAACGGGTATATTGCTGGCCACGTTGGCCGGATTGCACAGTCCGTCGTTTCCGTCCCTGTCCGGCCGCGCCCCCCATGTCCCGGAGAGCAACTCATAATAGACGTAAGGCGACCGGTCCTGCCGCTGTCCGCCGATGATGACCAGCGTGTTGCCGCCTTCGCCGGCGGCCGGCACACGGTCGGGCAGCAGCCCGGCCAGCGCCCCGAACACGACGTCCGTCATCCGGAACCCGGTCACGCCGCGCATCGACGACGCGCCCGGCATCCTCACGTTCACGAGCGTACCCTCGGGCGCGATGATCTCCAGCGGCCGGAACATCCCTTCCGTATTCGGAATCTCCTCCCGCATTACGGCGCGCACGCAAAGGGCCACGACGGCCGCGGTAAACGAGAGCGTACTGTTGACGGCGCCGCGAACCTGGGGGTCCGTCCCCGTGAAATCGGCCGTGAGCGAGTCTCCCCGCACGGTTACGGTCACCCGGATCCGCACCCTGGGCCCGCCCACCCCGTCGCTGTCCAGGAAATCGGTAAAGGTATGGGAGCCATCGGGCCACGAAGCAATCTCCGCACGAACCAGCCGTTCCGTATAGTCGATCAGATCCTGCGCGCACGCCAGAAACGTCCCGGATCCGTACCGCTCGATCAGCGCATGCACCGCCCGTTCCCCCATATGGCAGGCCGCCAACTGCGCCCTGATATCCCCGATCGTCATCTGGGGCACGCGCACGTTCGCACGGATCAGGGAAAATATGGACTCGTCGGGCTCGCCCCGGCGATAGAGCTTCAGCCACGGAATGCGAAACCCTTCCTGAAAGATCTCCGTGTTGTCGCAGGCGGAACTGCCGGGAAGGCGTCCGCCCAGATCCAGATGGTGCGCCGTACTCACCGCAAAAGCCACCCGCTCACCGTTCCAGAAGACCGGTTGTACGATAAAGATGTCCGGAATGTGCATCCCGCCGTCGAACGGATCGTTCAGGATGAACACGTCGCCGGGGTTGATGTCATCGCCGAACCGCTCGAGCAGCGCATTCAGAGCATACGGGACAGATCCCAGATGCAGTGGTATCGTGACGCCCTGCGCGATCATCTGGCCATCCGCACTGCACAGCGACGTGGAGTAGTCCAGGCAGTCGCGCACGATGGTGGAATAGGCCGTGCGATACAGCGCGGCGCTCATTTCGTCGGCGGCCGCAGCCAGTGCATTCTGCATGATCTCACGCGTGATCGGGTCTATTTCCGTCATCGTGCCATCGACCTTCCCGGCGGCGCCGCGGCTTATCCCTGCCCCCCGGCGGCTTCCAGAATCAGGTAATCCTGCCGGTCCCGATACGCCCGCATTTCCGGCGGCACCACGATTGTGGAGTCGTATTCATCGATCAGCAGGGGCCCGACCCGCGGCGCAGTCAGATCCGCTCGTTCGATCACGGGCGTTTCCACGGTCCCCCAGGCCTTTCCGAAATACGCCCGACGCGCCGAGGTGCCCGGCCCGCTGCGCCGCATGGCGCGCATCCGGCCACTTGCGTCGCGGCGGGCGGTTCTGCCGATCAGACGAACGGCAACCACCTCGACCGGATTGTCCGGGTCCGACGAATGTCCGTACATCTGCCGATGGGCGCGTTCAAACGCTCCGCGCAGACGACCAATAGCTGCGTCCGTCGCCGGTGACTCCGGCACCGGAATCCGGATTTCGGACGCCTGGCCTCTGAAACGCACGTCGA
Source organism: Candidatus Latescibacterota bacterium (assembly GCA_965219995.1). Taxonomy (GTDB): domain Bacteria; phylum Latescibacterota; class UBA2968; order UBA2968; genus JAAXHE01. Next base: position 238,020 of record CBDCOX010000002.1, on the reverse strand, counting down.
CACTGTCGTACAACGCCACCTGTTCGGCGGAATACCCCTCTGCCCCGAACCTGGCCAGCATTTTCTGTTTCAGGTCCGTCTGGATGCCGCCGAGCGCCCCGGCGCTCAGTCCGTCGCCGGAGAGCAGACAACTGTATATTTCATGATGTTCAACGCCGGAAAACAGCAGCCCCAGCGCGCTGAACAGCCCCGGCAGCGGAGGTACGATCACCCTGGGGCTGAGGAGCTCTTTGGCCAGCCCGGCTGCATGAATCGGACCGGACCCGCCGAAGGCGATCAAAGCGAACGCCCTTGGATCGCGGCCCCGCTCGGTGGACACGGACCGAAGCGCTCGCATACACCGGGCATTGGCAATGCGGTGTATGCCCTCGGCCGCTTCGAGCAGGTCCATGCCCAGCGGACCCGCGATCCGGTCGTGGACGATCCTTCTCGCCGCCTCAAGGTCTACGGAGACCTCCCCGTCGGCCAATTCGCCCGGCCGGATATATCCGAGCACCACATTCGCGTCGGTCACTGTGGGCTCCGTACCTCCCCGGCCGTAACATGCGGGGCCCGGAACCGCGCCCGCGCTTCTTGGCCCCACCCGCAACCCGCCGGCCCCATCCAGCCAGGCCACGCTGCCGCCGCCCGATCCCACCTCCGCGATATCGATGCTGGGCGCGCGGATCAGCTCCCCGCCTCCGCCCACCAGCCGGTTTCCGGCCGATACGGACGCGCCGACCTCGTATTCCGGGCTGTAGGAGATTTCGCCATTCTCGATGATGGACGCCTTGGCAGTGGTGCCTCCCATATCGAACGTGATGAGGTCGTCGATTTCCAGTTGCTCGCCGGCGGAACGGGCGGCGAAAACGCCGGCCGCGGGTCCCGACTCGAGAACGTACACCGGACGCCGCGCCGCGTCGGCTTCAGGCGTCAGTCCCCCGGCGGACTGCATGATCAGCACCGGCGCCAGAATGCCCTGCTCACTCAGCCCATCCCGCATCGCCGTGAGATAACGCTGCATCACCGGACGCACGTACGCATTCAGCACCGTGGTTGCCGTTCGTTCGTACTCCCGCCGCTCCGGCAGAATCTCCGTCGAGAGAGACACCGGTACACCGGGACACGCGCCTTCGAGACACCGGCCAATTGCGTGTTCATGCTCGGGATACGCGTACGAGTGAAGCGTGCAGACCGCAATCGACTCCACCCTTTCCTTCTCCAGCGCTGAGATGACCGCCTTGAGGTCCGCCTCGTCCAGGGGCGCCAGAACGTCACCATTCGCGGCAAAGCGTTCGGTCACCTCGAACCTGAGATACCGGGCCACCAGCGGTTCAGGCTTGTCGAAGAACAGATCGTACATCTGCGGCGCCCTGATGCGCCTCAGTTCCAGAACGTCCCGGAATCCGCGCGTGGTAATCAGCGCGGTCCTGGCGCCCCGCCGCTCCAGGACCGCATTCGTCGCCACGGTGGTCCCGTGGGAGACATCACCGATCTCTCCGCCCGGGATGCCGGAATCTCCCAGCAGGCGGGCGATGGCGTCCAGCACGGCCTGCTCGAAGTCCGGCGGCGTCGAGGGGATCTTGTGGGTCCATATATTCCCCTCGCCGTCCATGAGGATGACATCCGTGAAGGTTCCGCCAACGTCGGCGCCGATTCGATATGAAGTCCGATTCATTGGGGAATGACCGGGAGACGCAGAAAGGAGACATATTGGCCGCTGTGATGGATCGTCTGACGGGCGACTCTCATTTCGTCGTCCAGGCCGGGGGTATTGCCGGTGTTGAGATTCCGGTCGAAACGGGGAAAGTTGCTGCTGGAGACTTCCAGCCTGATCCGATGGCCGGCCTTGAACAGATTACTCGTCTCCCAGAGTACGATCCGGTATTCCACCACCGCCCCCGGACGGATCGGACTCGGCCTGCGAAAAGATTCTCGGTAACGGGCCCGCACGATGCCCTCCGTAATGTGGATCGCCGCGCCATCGGGATACACGTCGACCAGGGTGGCCGTAAAGTCCGTATCGCGCGCATCCGATGCGGCGAACAGGGTGAGTTCCACGGGGCCGGTCACCTCCACGTCCGACGTCAGGGCTTCCGTTGTGTATACCAGCACGTCCTCGCGGGTTTCCAGGCCCCGCCGGTCCCGGGGACCCGTGTTGGCGGAAAACATGCTCTGCCCGCCCACGGTGGTCACCGGATCCTCCGGATCGTAGTCGAACCGGTCCGCGGGCTCGTCCCCCGGCGCTTCACGGCTGAGCGTTCCATCGCCGAACGAAGTATTGGCGCGGCCGCCGCTGTGGAGATAGTACGCCGTGTATTTCGTTCGCGCCAGCGGCCACTCGTTTTCCCACCGCCAGGAATTCCGGCCCATCACAAAGATCCTGACGGGCGGCTCCTCGTCGATCCCCGTATCGATTCCGCGCAGCCGCCGGTCGTACCAGCGCAGGTGTTCGCCGGGAATATCCACCGCGGCATTCGATCCGAAATCGATGTCCCCGTACGGCTCCGCGCTCCCGATCTGCGAATGCGTCCACGGCCCGACCAACAGGCGGGTCAACGTTCGGGTCCGGGCGTCTGCCGGCTCCGTACGCCAGCCGCGAAAACACTTGAAGCCCTCGTGGACGAGATTGTCGTACCATCCCGTGACGAAATAGGCCGGCGCGTTCACTTCCCGGTACCGGCCTTTCATGCTGGTTGACGACCAGAATTCGTCGAATTCGCCGTGCCGGACCACCTCTCTGAAAAAAGGCCGTTCCGCGATGCCGTCCATTGCCGAGATCAGCGGCAGCCGGCGGTAGATGCGTTCCCAGTCCAGCAGTTCCCGCGGCGCGTTCTGGTTGGTCCGTCCTCCGAGCCAGATCCAGTTCATCGCATTCTGCAGCTGAAGGAGACCATTGTAGCGCAGGTGACCGTAGTTGTCCTCCTGGTTTGCGATGGGCATCAGCCCCTTGACGAAGGGGCTCCGGAACGGGGCCGGCAGAATCTGGGTGAAGCCCGGATAGGAAATCCCGAACATCCCGATATTCCCGTCGCACCATGCCTGCGCCCCGATCCATTGTTGCGTGTCGTAGCCGTCGCGAGCTTCGTCCGCATAGGCCCGCCACTCCCCTTCCGATTCGTACCGCCCCCTGCTGTCCACCATGATCACCGCGTAGCCGGACCTCGCGAACCGGACCGCCCAGTCCACGTATCTGGGATGCTCGGTACTGTAGGGCGACCGGATCAGCAGAACGGGAAAGCACTCGCCGTGCGCGGGCCGATATGCCGCGCCGTAGAGCGTCACCCCGTCTCTCATCGGGATGCTCAGGTCCAATTGAATTCGCACACCCGCATCAGACATTGGCTGTACCCCGTTCGAAGCGTTTCCATGTGTTGCCGTGAGAAACCGGATCGGTCCCGTTACGTCGCCAACCTGTCCAGAACGTTGCGGGTAATCCCGGCCACCACGCTCTCATCACGGTACAACCCATGAGCCCATTCGATGGTGGCGGCGTTGAAGACCGTGCCCTCGAACTCCGTTTCATTGATGGCCACCGTGCCGTAGCACGGCGCAACGCCCTCTTTCCCCCCTTCCTTCGCCAGACGGTGACCGTCGGGGGTCATGCAATCCGCAAGCGCCACGATCCTGTACTCCGGCGATACCCCGTCCGCACCCGTGTACACGGGCCGGCCGTCATTGAATTTCAGGTCCGCCGCGTCCGCCTCCACGCCGACGATCGAGTCCTCCCGTCCGAATTCGTCCCCCTCGGCCAACCCTGTTCCCTCATACACCCAGTGTTCCGGGTCGCACACGCGGTAGTACCCCCAGTCCCCGGTCGTGGGAGCCAGGAAAACATTCGGATCTGACGTCTTCGTGTGGACAAACGACGTGTAGAACACGCCGATCGTGCGCTGGCGAAGGTCGTCCAGAAAGCAGAGAAACGACGTTTCCGGACGCTCGGGCGTGGGATGATCGTGATAGTAGGGCTTTGCGCAATAAATCTGCCTGCCGTGGTTTCTCAGCTCGATTTCCTGGCAGAAACAGTTCCCGCCGAACAGGATGAGATTGCCTCCATTCTGAACGAAACGCTGTAACTGTTCGCACTCGTTTCTGCTGTTGTATTCGTCGTGGCAGAAACGCACGTTTGCCCGGTAGTCGTTCAGAATATCGGGTTCCGCGTCGTGGTCGCCGTTCACGCAATAATCGACGCCGTACCCCTCCGCATCCAGCCACGAGGTGAAAAACTGGTCCCAGATGTAGAAGTTGCCCAGGCACTCCATCTGAAGGGGGCGTTCGAAACTGAGCAGCTTGGCATGCTGCCGGTCGGTTGATATATAGTCGTAGAAGCACTTGCCGCCCACGTTGTTGTAGGCCTGGTAGGTATTCGTCGCAACCGTCAGCAACATCGGAGATTCGGGTGACCTCGGACGGACCACGAAGAAAATCTCGCGCAGCCCCTGTCCGGTCGGGAAGGTTGCGATATAAATTCCGCTCTTCCACGTATCCGGAATGACGAAGGACACCGCCGGCGCCCACCCGTAGCCATCCCGATAGCCCAGTTCCGGAACCTCCTGAAGCGTCCCGCGCAGGCCCTCTATTGTCTTGACCAGTTCCCGTTTGGCGCCTTCCCGGAAGATGAAGATCTCGTAGTACGACCGTGAGCTCGAAATGTGCAAGGTGATTTCCTCCCCCGGTTTCACGCTCTGCATGTTGGCGTAGCCGCCTTCCATCAACTTCCAGTTGATCGTTGCGTCCCACTCATGATGCGCCCAGATGTGCTCTCTCTTCATCCCGAAAGCCGCCTTCCTCTCTTAGAAGCTGTTTTAAGTTGACCTTCCAAAAACCAATGCCGCCCGTACACGCCGGATCGGCGGCGCCGAAACCCCCCGGGCCGCGGGTTGTCCTTGACACCGGTGTTCGACCCTCGCCATATTACATTCGGAAAAACGGTTCGAAATCTCCGCCCCGAAACGAAAGGTCCGCCATGAAGAACATCCGGCTGGACGTCCGGTACTATCACCTCACCCGGCGCGCCAAAGTGACCGAGGACGAATTCCATCTCCGGACCCTGCGGCGAGACTATCCTGCGGACCGGATCGCACTGGTGCTGGTGGACGTGTGGAGCGACCACTTTGTGAGCACGCACCTGAAGCGCGGGAGAGACATCACCCTTGAACGCATCATTCCCGTTGCGGAGGCCTTCCGATCGGTCGACGCCGCGGTGATCCACGCGCCCAGCCCGGACTGCGCCAAACGCTATGAGGCGTGGACCCGCTTTGCGGGCGATGACGAAGTCTTCGGACGCCCCGGTCCGGCCCCCGATGACTGGCCTCCCGCGGAATTCCGCTCGAGGACGGGCGACTACGAAGCGTGGGCACAGCCGAAAGACCCGCACGATCAGGAGTTCGAAGACACCATCAGGAACCGCCGCATCATTCCCGAAGCCGAACCTTGCGACGGTGACGAAGTTGTCGTAACCGGCGCCCAGCTGCACCGCCTGCTGAAGCACAGGGGGATCCTGCACCTGTTCTACGCCGGCTTCGCCGCAAACATGTGCGTCCCCTTCAGGGACTACGGCATGAGGGCCATGAAAGACCGCGGGTACGACGTCATCCTCATCAGAGACTGCACCACCGCCATCGAAGTCGCGGACACGTCCGAAAATCTGGACCTGTCCCGGGCCGCCGTCATCGATACGGAAGTCAATATAGGATACACCACGTCCCACAGCGAACTGGTTGCAGCCTGCCGGCAGGCGTCACAGACGTGAGCAGCCGTTCGGAAAGGAGTCCATCATCGTCAGGTGTAGGGCGAGTCACGACGGCCCCAGGACGAAGGTGGCGGCCTGCCGGATCACCTCGACACCCGATCCGCGCCTGTGCGCGTTCTCGCTCAGGTGCCGGCGCCAGGCGCGGGCGCCCGGCAACCCCTGAAAAAGGCCCTGGATGTGCCGCGTCATGCCAACCAGCGGCATCCCCAGGCGCAACTGATCGTCGACGTATTCACAGAATCGATCCAGGATCTCCCCCCGCCCGGCCACGGGGCGCGGATCGCCGTAGAACGCCTGGTCCATCGACGCCAGGAAATAGGGATTCTGATAGGCCTCGCGCCCGATCATGACGCCATCCACGTACTCGAGGTGTTCCCGCACCTGCTCGCGGGTTGTGATTCCTCCATTCAGAACGACCTCCAGGTCCGGGAAGTCCTGTTTCAGACGATGTACCACGTCGTATCGCAGCGGAGGGATCTCCCGGTTCTGCTTCGGACTCAATCCATGCAGCCACGCCTTTCTCGCGTGGATGACGAACACGCGGCATCCGCCGCCTGAAACCGTCCGCACGAAATGCGCGAGGTCCGCGTAGGAGTCCCGGTTGTCGATACCAATCCTCGTCTTCACGGTGACCGGGATTTCTACCGATTCGCGCATGGCCGCTACGCAACGTGCGACCAGATCGGGCTCCGCCATGAGGCAGGCGCCGAACCGGCCGGCCTGCACGCGGTCGCTCGGGCAGCCCACGTTGAGATTGATCTCGTCGTAATCGAAGTCCCGGCCGATCCGCGCACAGCGCGCCAGCGCCGCCGGATCGCACCCTCCCAGCTGAAGCGCCACCGGATGCTCACGGTGATGGTGTTTCAGAAGCTGCTCTCGTCGGCCCCGCAGGACCGCATCCGCGGTGATCATCTCGGTGTATAGAAGGATGTGCCGTGAAAACAACCTCAGGAAATACCGTTCGTGCCTGTCCGTCCAGTCCATCATCGGTGCGACCGACAGGCGTCTGTTGAACCTCTTTTCCGCCAACGTCAGACTCCCGCTCTGGTGAAAGACCGTACGGCCGGCGGCGGCGCGGCCCGCGTCAAGGCGCAGCCGGCCTGAAGGAGGATCCGTCAATGCGCATCGAAAGACTGCCGAACAATCCCATCATCCGTCCGCATATGGACTCCCGGATGGGTGACAACATCAACGGTCCATCGCTCGTCCGGGTCCCAGAGTGGCTCCCGGACCCCCTCGGCAGGTACTATCTCTATTTCGGCCACCATCGGGGCGAGTATATCCGCCTTGCCTTTTCGGACCGGCTCTCGGGTCCGTGGACCACCTACGAACCCGGGGTGCTGGACCTGAACGACGCCTACACGACCGGACACCTCGCCTCGCCGGACGTCCACGTGGACAACCGGAATCGTGAAATCAGGATGTACTACCACGGACCGGTGCCGGGCCACGGCCAGCAGTCCAAAGTCGCGCTGTCGGCCGACGGGATTCACTTCACAGCCTATCCGGAAAATCTCGGCAATTCCTACTTCCGGGTCTTCCGGTGGCGCGGCGAGACGTATGCGCTGGGTATGCCCGGCGTTTTCTATCGGTCGCGAGATGGCCTGACGGATTTCCGGCAGGGTCCCATGCTGTTCACCGAAGACCAGCGCCATACGGCCGTGAAACTGGATGGTGACACACTTTCGGTCCTTTATTCAGACGCACACGACTGCCCCGAACGGATTCTGCTCTCCCGCGTCGACCTTACGCCGGACTGGATGAATTGGCGGGCGTCCGAGGCCGAGGTCATCCTCGAACCCGAAACCGACTACGAAGGGGCCGAGCTTCCCCTCGAGCCCTCCCGCCGCGGATGGTCCCCCGAGCGGGTGCGGCAGCTTCGCGATCCGGGGATCTACCGGGAGGACGCCGATACCTATCTTCTCTACTCCGTCGCCGGTGAATACGGAATCGCAATTGCGAAGATAACGGAGTGAAAGGCGCCGTGCCACGAAAAACCGAACGGCGGGATTTCACGCCTTGTGCGCGTGGAACCCCGCCGCTCTGTTTCTGGTCATCCGCAGCCGGACGGGTTTGATTACCCGGCGACCGGCAGTCCGAGTTCTTCTGCATTCACGATACTCGGACACGCGTTGGGCGCGCCGTCGCCCAGAAAGGGCAGGATGTCGTTCTGGTCCGCCCACGCGGGAAAGCCCCTTAGAACGCCGGCGACGTTGCTGGCGGCGAGCGTCGCCATACCTTCGCGGGTCCAACTCGTCGCCGACGCAATGTGGGGAACGATCACCACGTTGTTCAGTTCATTCAATCCGGGCTTCATTTCCGGCTCGTCTTCGAAGACGTCGAGCCCGACCCGGAAGTCCGGATTCTTCCTGCAGTGCGCCACGAGCGCGGTTTCGTCGATGACGGGGCCGCGACTCGCGTTTACCAGAATCGCATCGGACTTCATCTGGTTCAGGCGTTCCTCGTTCATCAGGTGGTGCGTTGTCGGATCCAGAAGTGGATGCAGGCTTACCACGTCGGCCTCGCGCAACACCTCTTCCGCGGTGTCCGCCCTGGTCACGCTCACGGGCTCTTCGCCGTGAGCCTCAAGGAACGCGGCGTAGTCCCGAAAGTAATCTTCGAGTCGTTCATTCGGGTAGGGATCGTAATAGATGAAGTTCATCTTGAACCCTTCGACCATCATTCGCGCATAGGTCGCACCGATTCGCCCGGCGCCAATCACGCCGACGGTCTTCCGGTTGAGCAACTGCCCCAGGAACAGGGTGGGAAGCCAACCTTCGTACCTTCCGCCGCGCATGTATTCATCCGCTTCCACCACGCGGCGCGCGGCCGAGAACGTGAGCGCGATCGCCATTTCGGCAGTGGTCTCCGTCAATACGCCCGGCGTGTTTCCCACGGGAATTCCATTCTGCGTGGCCGCGTCCACGTCCACGTTGTTATAGCCTACCGCGTAGTTGCTGTAGGCTTTTCCGCCGGCCGTTTTCAGTGCCGAAAAGAGCGGTTCGCCCCAATCTTCGGTAAGCTGTCCGATCACGCCGTCGCAACGATTGCCGATTGCCGCTTCGATTTCATCCACCTGCAGGATCCGGGTGGAGGTATTGTATTCAACGCGACAGCCCGCCTGTTCCAGAATATTCAGCCAGCGGTCGCCAGGAAGCTCCTTGGTAACCACCACGCGCAGATTTCCCGAAGCATTGACCGTCGTCCACTCATTGGCAGCCAAAACACGCCCTCCTTGGAAATTGAAAACAGCGTAGGATGCGGTCGAATCCCGCTGGTTCCGACCGGACCCGTTTCGTAGATTTCGCCCGATTGCCCGTCGAATATTCCCAATCGGGTCGACCGTTTCAAGATTGCAGACGAGGATCCCGAATCAGGTTCGCAGCCGGGCCGACCCCGGCGCCGTACCTGAACGCCGGAACTCAGCGGCCCCTGTAATCCGGAACGTCGACCGGCGCGCTTCCCTGTTGAGCCGACAGATGCGCGCACAGTCCCGGGACCGAAAAGTCCAGCGAACGGTAGACGTCTATCGGTACGGGACCCTGTCCATTGACGGCCCGCACGAACCGGTCCACCATGAAATGTTCCGAGGTCCCGTGCCCACCGGCCCTGGCCTCCACGGACGCATCGGGATCGGAGTCCAGTGCCTGGATTTTCTCCATTGGCCCCTCACCCATACGGAAAATCTTGGCGTCTTCCCACGGCGCCCGTCTGTTTTCCAGGGTACCCTCGGTACCGTAGAAGATCTGCCAGTGCATCCCGGGCTCCCTGGTCACCGTAAACCCGCACAGGATCTTGATGACGTTACCCTTCGCGGTCCGGAACAACCCCACCTGCATGTCAATCGAGCCGATCTGGGGCTCGGTATGCGTGCCCGTCGACATGCCCACCGCGGAAACACAACGGTCGTCCAGGATATCCAATACCGGACCGAGGCTGTGGGTACAGTAATAAATGGGAGGCATCGACGCCCGCCACGTCAGTTCTCCCTCCGGACCCTGCATCAGTTTCCGACAATCGTGTATATACTCGGCCTCGGCATAGAAGACTCGCCCGATCGCACCCGATTGAATCTTCGTCTTCCAGTCCTGAACATAATGGTAGAAGTTCATATTCTCTGCCATCATGTAGATCCGCCCGGTGCGGCGAACGGCATCGGCCAGCGCGCTGGCCTCGTCCAGCGACCAGGCGGCTGGAACCTCGCTCAGGACGTGGGCGCCAGCTTCCATCGCCCGAATGGAATGGTTCGCGTGCATGGGCGCCGGCGTCGCTACCACGATGACATCCAGGCCCGCCTCCAGAAACGCGTCGAAATCCGCGTACGCCGATTCGACGCAGAAGGCCTCGGCTTCCTGCTCCCTCCGTTCCCTTACAGGATCGCAGATCGCCGCAAGTCGCGCTTCCGGATGGTTCTGAAACGTATTCGCAAGGCCACGTCCACGCCTCAAACCGGCAACCCCGACCTTTAACATATCTCCTTCCCGGACAGGACGCGACGGCTCCTTGAGGCTGCCGGGCCGCCGCCGCCTTCCGTATCAGACCCGTTCAACAACGGGCTCGATGGCAAGATAGGGTTCGGCCGACCGGGGGCGTCCGTTGCCGTCCATCATCGCTGCGGCCGCCTGATACGCCGCCTTGATCCTGGGGCGGATCACCTCGCGATAGCCACGCACTTCCTCCGGCATGCGGAACACCCGCACGTAGTCCCCGTACCGTTCCTCATGATCGTATTCGAACCGGTCGACAAAATCGACGTACCAGTCGCGGTACGCCTTTTCCTCCCGATGCCACGCCGGCATCAACTTCCGCAGGAATTTCATTCGTTTCATCAACTTCAGCATCCAGTCCCGGGTTGTCAGCTTGAGATACACGTTGAACCCGAGAATATTGAAATTGCCCCGGTTGAAGTGACGGTAGGAAATCCGGTCTCCGCGTTCGGCGCTCACGTTGAATCGCTCGCGGTCGCGCCGGTATTTTTCTTCACTGGTCAGCAGATGCGCGACGTACACCTCATCCTTGTAGGCCATCACGCGAGGCAGATATCTGATGACCGCGCGGGTCGCCTCGTATCCCTCGTCGGGGCGGTCTCTTTCGTACACCTTCCGCACCCGCCTCACGTACGACCCGGCGTAGTCCGCGCCATCCCATTGCATCAGATCGTACACACCCAGGGCAAACTGCAGACGATCCTCTTCAGCAAGGTCCAGCGACGCAGCCTCGGCTGTCAGCTCGAGGTACGCCGCGCTCGCTTTCCTGCCCCTTCCGCGTTCAAGAATGCCGGCTTTGTCTTCAATCAGTTCGTTGGAGGAAAGCGCGGGTTTCTCCTGCGCGACGACTTCCGGATCGATGGCGATCTTGCGTCCGAGATCAAAGGCCCTGAAATTGGACTCGAGGTCGCTGCGTTTAATGTTGCGCCGCATCGACCATCTTATGTTCTCCAGATCCAGAGGCAACACGCCCCGCTGATACGCAACTCCGAGAAGGATGCTGTTCGCGTAGATCTTGTTGCCCAGGAAACGCTCCGATATCTCCCCGAGGTCCATCCCGAAATACGCCTCGGATCTGGTGTGGCGCTTCAGCACTTCCTCCAGTTCCGCGGTATCGAACTCGTCCTGACCGGTGAGCGTCAGCACCGTGTGCCGCTTCCCGGTCTCCACCACCGCGGTCGTATGCCTGGGGCTGGCCACACGTCCGTTTCCCAGGGATTCCAGTCCGCGCACCGCCTCCAGGATATCCAGGCCCAGAAGCAAATCGGCATGACCGTAGGGGGTGATCTGGGAAATCACGCGGTCGCCCTTCGCGAAGCTCACGTGGGAATACACGGCCCCGTTTCGGATCGCCAACCCCTTCTTGTTGGTAAACCGTACGGTGTACCCCTGACGGGCGCCGGCCACGGAGAGAATCGCGGCGATGGTATTGATGCCCATGCCCCCCACACCGGCGATGTACGCGTACCAGGTGGCGTCAAACTTCTTGACGTCGGGCGCCGGCAGATTCGAAAGGTCGATGGCTTCCGTCTGTCGCCGCGTGGCCCGGGAGCGCCTGACGATAACCTCTTCGAACGACGGGCAGGTGCCGTCGCCGTTCGAAACGGTCACCCGAGTGCAGGCGCCGTCCGCGACACACAGGGACAGATCCGTGGCAATTTTCGGACCGTGGAGCGTCTCCTCCACCGTCAATCCGCTGCACCCGGTTGCCCGCGTGCATTCCAGGCAATATTCGCAGACCTCCGGCGTAATGTTGATGTGACGCTCCTCGGGCAGGTATCCCCTGTCCTGAACGATATCGTTCTGCAAGGCTCGCTGCCTGCGGTGGAAGGTGATTCCGCATTCCTTGTCCGCAATCATGATCTTCACGCCGTCCTTCAAGAGCGCGCGCTCAAGGTTCTGCCGATAGGACGTCCGCTCCGCCGGATCCATCCGCGCGATAAACACGCTTTCCCCGTCGCCCGCCATCCCCCGCACAACCTGCTCGATATCCTGTGCGAACGTCGGCTTGCCGAGAATATCCACGTCGACGCCCGGCGTGGGCTGGTGCCCTGTCATCGCCGTCGTCTTGTTGTCCAGAATGACGTAGGTAATGTCCTGGCCATGTTTGATGGAATCGGAAATCGCCGCCATTCCGCTGTGAAAGAAGGTCGAGTCTCCCATAAAGACAAGCTGCTTGTTATCTATATAGGGATCGATCCCGGCGCCCGTGCCGCCGCCCAGACCCATACCGGACAAATTGTGCATCAGCCGGTCGAAAGGCTTGTATTTCAGGAGGGAATAGCAACCGATGTCGCCGTGAAACACCAGGTCGGCGGGATCTCTCTGATGGTGTTTCCTCATATAGTCCGCGCTGCTGAAATCGTCGATGACCCGATTCAAGACACTGGCGGAATCGCGATGGGGGCAACCGGGACAGAAGGACGGGGTGCGAACCGCCGCCTGAATCTGGTAGCCGGCCGTCTCGTTTACCAGGTCCACTTCCCGCGCAATCCGCTCCCGATCGATGGGGACGGTGGGATCGTCCAGCCGCAGCAGTACGGGCGAGAGCGCCTTGAGCAGGATGGAGGGATTCATCCCCTTGCTGTCCGGAATGCCCGGTTGGCCGCCGGGAAAGCGCTTCCCCCAGACTCGGAACGGGCCGATCTCACCATCCTGATGCAGCCTCTGCAGCGCGGCCGTGACCTGCCCCTCCAGAAACCCGCGCTTTTCTTCCACGACGTATATTTCGTCGACACAGGCCACGAAGGTCTTCAGTATCTCCGGGTCGACCGGATACGTCAGCCCGTATTTCAGAATCGGAATGCTGCCTTCCAGCCCCAGCATATTCATCACATGCTCCAGATAGCAGTAGGCGAGGCTGGAACTGACGAATCCCAATCGTTTTTTCCCCGATTCAGGCGGATACAGAATGCGATTGAGATTGTATTCACGGGCGCATTCGATAAACTCCGGCATCCGTCGATGAAGGACGTCCTCCTCTTTGACGGCCGTGCTTGGCGGGATGATCACCCGGTCGTCCAGCGGAATCGACCCGCTGTCGATCGTTAAGGGCGTGTTCGCCGTCAGGTCGGGAAAACGATTGGCCGCCACCTCGACCGTGCCCCCTCCATCGGCCTGGTTGGATGTCACCAGATAGGCCACGTAAAGGCGTGTCTTTTCCGACAGGTCGAACGCGGCCCCGATCCAGTCCTTGATTTCCTGGAACGTACTTGGCTCAAGAATGGGCATATAGAGATGTTTGGCAATAAACCGGGAATCGGCCGGCACCTGGGTGCCTTCGGACCAGGTATCGTCGCCGAACACCGCAACCGCCGCGCCTCCGGGCGCCGTGCCCGCCATATTGCCGAGAGCAAGCCCGTCGGAAGCCACATGGGCGCCCACGCTCTTCATTACCGCCATCGCGCGCACGGGCGCCATCTGGGAACCGTTGAGCCGCGCGGCACTGAGCGCTTCGTTGTTGGCGATCTGTACGACGACGCCCTGCTCCACCAGCAGTTCCCGGATGCGTTCCGCGGCATCGAAGACCTCGGCGACCGGAGAGCCCGGGTAGCCGGTCAGCAACCCCATGCGGTGTTCCAGACCGCCCTTGACAATGAGCTCATTGCCGGTAAAGATCCCAACGCCTTCTTCCAGGAGAAATCTCGGATCCACGGCGAATTCCTTGGATGGTTCCGTGCCGAATGCAACAACTGCCGTGAACCCGGAACCGCACGGGCTCCCGGCCACGGACGGCGCACTACTCGATAAGCCGCCAGTTCGGATTATACGTTTCCGCCGGATGGGTGGAGTGCACGAGTTCGAAAACCCCCGCGCCGCGCCGGTCCATGAAAATAAACCGGACACCCCGCTGGTTTTCGTACGTCCAGACTTCAAACGGTTTTTCGTTGGATGCCGCCAGGTTGTATTGGATGTCGCTCGGCTCGCCGAATTTGATGTAGACCCGGCCCTTGTCCGTATCCGACCCCCGCTTTCCCCGGCTGGCGGCGTAGTTGTTCTCGGCAAACCGCATTCGCTGAATGTGCTGGATCAGGCGTTCGTTTTCGTCGGTGGCCGGCGTAGGATCCTGTTCCTTCCAGAATACCTTCAGAAACATCATCTGTTCCTGCCGGTTCTTCAGTTCCTTGTATTCCTTGAGCTGCGAACCCCTGGCGACATACCGGATATCTCTGTAAAATCGAATGTTGTCCCGTTCCTCCTGGGTCAATTCGACAACTTCCTGCTTCCGGGCCAGCGAGAGCATCCGCTTCTCCCTGTGTACCGCGCGGTTGCTCCGATCCAGCGCCTCGACCTGAAGATAGTAGGTGCCCGGTGGCAGATCGGCGGTGTTGAAGATCTCTGTCTTGACGGCGCTGGTCCCGGGCTTCATCAACCGCTGGTCGGCAAACTTCGCAAGCACGGCGCCGGCTGTATCCAGCACGCTGTAACCCAGCAGAAACGTATTGTCCGCTCCCTCAGCCGGAGGCGAGAGGTGATAGATCTCGAAATAGACTTCGATATCCCCGCCGGCGGGATAGGTCCGCGTGACATTCGGGGTCACCAGCCAGCCGTATCGCGAAAACCGACTGTCGGTCTCGGCTTTTGACAGTCCGGTTGCGAACAGAAGATCGCTGGATTTCAACGTCTGCCCTTCAAAATTCCGAACCTGCAACGCTCCTTCGGCCACCGCTTTCTTTTTTTCCTTGAGGTCTCGAACCGAAAGCGTCATCCGGTAGGCGCCGGGCTTCAGATCGAATCCGATCATATCGCGAAAGGGCAGTCCGGCGCCTTCCACGTCGTCTGCGCTCTCGACCCACACCTTGCGCTTCCAGGTCTCTTCGTTGACGACCGCGCCGGCCGAGTCGGTCAGAGAAATGGACAGTTCCATTTCGGCTTCGTACCGTTTTCTCTTCCGCCTGAATTTCAACTGACTCGCGTCGAGAAGAACGTAAATCTCCTGGCGGGTATATCCGACCGACGCCTGGAAGCCGGCGGTGTCCGTGAAAAACGCCAGATCGCCTTCGCCGATCAGAGGCAGGTCCACGCCCGTCGCCTCGCCGCAATGCCCATCCGCACACCAGAACGAGACGCCCACAAACAGCAGGACGCCTATCCAATGCCGATCTCTAGATCCCATTTCCCAGGTCTCCGAGGTTGTCTGGAACGATCCGAATCCGGTGTCCTGTCCAGGGACGGGGCGCCGGAAGTCGACTTCGGCCGGGCGGCTTCCCGCCCGGAGCCGAAACAGGCAATGTATTGAACACCGACCTTCAAGTCAACTCCAAAGCGCCCGGCAACCCGTCAGACCCCGGCATCGGGAGAGACGTAAATTTCATCCTCCCGGACACGTACGGGGTATTTCCTGATCTTGAAATGCGGCGCCTCGGTACAGATTCCGGACTCGAGATCGAATGTGAGGTTGTGCCAGAAACAGGTCAGCGTGGCGCCGCTGATCCCTTCGGTGCCGATGGGTCGCTGGTTGTGGGGGCAGACGTTGTCAAGCGCCTCGATTCTGCCGGCCACGTTGAACAGCCCGATTTCACGTCCCATCATCGTCACCAGCTTGCCCTTTCCGGGCGGGACTTCCCGGATCGAAGCCACGCGAAAGAACCGCTGCTGTCGGCCTGAGCCGCCGGGAGCGGAACGACCGGCGCCACGCCGGTCTTTCGCACGTCGCAGATTCAACTTGAACACGCACTCACCCTGCGGAAACGTGGCTTGCGGCGTGGTAGGAACTCCGTACCAGCGGACCCGACTCCACGTGGCGGAAACCTCGCATTTCCGCAAAAGTCCGGATCTTCCGGAATTCTTCCGGACGGTAGAATCTGGCAATGGAAACGTGGGTCGGCGAAGGCTGCAGGTATTGACCCACCGTGAGAATATCCGTTCCCTGTTCGGCAATGTCGACGATGGTCTGATACACCTCTTCCACGCTCTCGCCCGCGCCGACCATGATCCCTGACTTCGTTGCAATACGTGGGTCGGCCTTTCGGGCGCGCCTCAGCAGTTCGAGAGATCGGGTATAATTCGCCTGCGGGCGCATCAGGCGGTACAGTCTGGGCGGGGTTTCCACATTGTGGTTCAGTATGTCGGGGCCGGCGGACATCACCGTCTCCAGCGCCGGCCAGTTTCCCTGAAAATCCGGAATCAGGACTTCCACCCGGGTTTCGGGCCGCAACCGGCGGATCGCCCGGATGGTGGCTGCAAAAATCGACGCTCCTCCGTCCGGCAATTCGTCACGGTTCACGGAAGTCACGACGGCATGTCTCAGGCCCAGCCGCCGCACAGCCTCGGCGACCCTGCCGGGTTCTCCCAGATCGAGGCCCTCCGGCCTACCGGTCTTTACCGCGCAGAACCCGCAACTGCGGGTACAGATGTCTCCCAGGATCATAAACGTGGCCGTACCGGCGCCCCAGCATTCGCCGATATTCGGACACCGTGCACTTTCGCAAACGGTGTGCAGGTCCAGTTCCCGCATCAGGCGTTTCAATTCCCGGTACCCGGCATTGCCTGGCGCGGGTACCCGGAACCAGTCCGGCAGCCGCCGGTTTTTTCTCGGGTTCTGGTTTTCGATTTGCAGGATCATAAAGGCGTCGCGGCACGGTGTCGATTGCCGGGCCCTTCACGACAACTCAGGTTTCGGGATGACCGATCAACGTGTGCGAGGTTGCGTCGGTGATTCTGACATCCACGAATGTATTCGTCCCGACCCCGCTTCTCGGAAACACCACGGTTTTGAATCCGTCTGATTTTCCCACCGCCTGTCCCTTGCCCCGCCTTGCATCGCCCTCGACGAGCACCTTCTCCAGCTTTCCGACGTAACGCCTGTTGATCTCGCCGGAGATCCTCGTCTGCCGGGCAATCACGGCCTCCAGCCTCAGCGCCTTTTCGGTCTCCGGGACCGTATCGGGAATCTCCCTGTAGGCCACCGTACCCTTCCTGGGTGAATATTTGAACATAAAGGCCGAGTCGTACCGTACACGCCGCATCAGCGCCAGGGTCGATTCGAAATCCGAATCCTCCTCACCCGGGAATCCCACGATGATGTCCGTGGACAGGCAGAGCCCCGGCAGGGCGGCCCGCAGGCGTGCGACCAGGTCCATGTACCCTTCGGGGGAATAGGTCCGCTTCATCGCCTTCAGAACCCTGTCGGAACCGGACTGTACCGGCAGATGGATGAACCGGCAGATTTTCCTCTCCTCTGCCATCGTATCGATCAGTTTCGGCGAAAAGTCACTGGGATGCGGCGACGTAAAGCGAATCCGCCGAATTCCCTCCACACCGGCCACCAGCTTCAGGAGGTCGGCAAAATCGGTTTCTCCGTCGTGATAGGAGTTCACGGTCTGTCCTAGAAGGGTCACCTCCTGGAACCCCTCCGACGCGGCCATCCGGACCTGGCGCAACAGGTCGGCCGCAGGCACGCTCCGCTCCCGACCGCGGACATAGGGCACAATGCAGAACGTGCAGAACTTGTCGCATCCCCGCATGATCGTGATCCAGGCGTTGGTACCCGCCTGCCGTACGGGATCCAGTTCCAGATAGTCCTCGCGGCGGTCGAGCCGCACGTCAAGCGCCGGATTCCCGGACGCTTCACCGATCAGTTCGGGCAGGCGGCGATAGGAATCGGGCCCGACCACGAGGTCCACGTAAGGCAACTCGTTGAGGAGCTGTTCGGCAAGGTGCTTGGCCATGCATCCGCTCACGCCGAGTACGAGGTCCGGGCGCGACCGTTTCGCCTGGCTGAGCTGCGAGAGCCGGCCCACCACCCGCTCTTCAGCGCGCTCTCGAATGGCGCAGGTGTTCAACAGCACCACGTCCGCATCTTCAACGCCGATCGCCGTGCGGAAACCCGCCTTCTTCAGAACGCCCGTCATCAGTTCCGTGTCGGACACGTTCATCTGGCAGCCATAGGTTTCGATATAGACCCGCCGCGCCGCCGCGGAAACGCGCGGAATCAGATCTTCCTCCGTGGAAATGTCCGGCTGCCGTTCGATGTCAAGAAGCTGCATGCGGCACTCCGTGATGATGGCCCTTCTTCGGTTTGACGGGAACTTCCTGCTTCAGGCAGCGGTGTCCCCGTTCTTCGCCATCCCGTTCGATCTCGTTTATCGCCTGTCCGATTTCCTCTCGGACGGCCGCGTCGGTCTCGGAGCCGCGGGCCGCCGAAAGCGCGCGGCGGGCCTCGGGACCGCCGATACGGCCCAATGCCCATGCCGCATGCCCGCGCACAAGGGGTTCAGGATCGGAAAGCGCCGCAGACAGCGCGGGAATATCGTCCGCTCTTCCCCGATTGCCCAGGGCCACGGCGGCGTTCCGCAACAGACCGCGTCGTTTGGCGCGTTTGATGGGGCTTCCGCGGAACCGCCGGCTGAATGCCGCCTGGTCCATGGCAAGCAATTCGGAGAGATCGGGCGCGTCCAGGCCATCGCGGGCTTTCAGCGCGGGCTCCGTCGTCGGGGCGGCGTGTTTCCGGTTCCACGGGCAGACTTCCTGGCAGATGTCGCATCCATAGATCCAGTTTCCTACTTTTTCCCGATACGCCCTTGGAATGGACCCTTTCAGCTCAATCGTCAGATACGAGATGCATCGATTGGAATCCAGCACGTAGGGCTGTGGAATCGCATCGGTGGGGCAGGCATCCATACACAACGTGCAGGTCCCGCAATGGTCGGCAACGGGACGGTCGTAGACCAGAGGGATGGTCAGCAGGATTTCGCCCAGGAAAAACCACGACCCTCTGCGCTTGTGGATGAGGTTGGTGTGCTTGCCGAACCATCCCATGCCGGCGCGGGCGGCGAAATCGCGCTCGAGCACCGGCCCGGTGTCCACGTAGATCCGTCCCTTCGCGCGGGGTTCCCGCACCTGAATCCATTCCAGGAGACGCTTCAGACGGGCAGACATCATGTCGTGATAGTCGTCGCCCCTTGCATACCTGGAAATCTTGCCCCTCCGCGGCCCGTTGACGGGATGATCGCCTGGTTCCTGATCGTAATTCATCCCCACGCAGAGGACGCTCCTGGCGCCCGGAAGCACTTGCCCCGGATGCGACCTGCGGTCGAGATTCCGACCGAGATAGGCCATCTGACCGCCATACCCCCGTGTCAGCCAGTCCAGAAAAAAGTCCCAGTGCTCCGGCGGGCCGGCGGGCGCGACCCCGACGGGGCCGAACCCCATCCTGTTCGCCTTCCGCTTGATCTGCGCGGTCAACTGCCGCTTTCCGATGACCATATCCGCCGCCATGGGCGCCAAACAAGCCCAAAAGGACAGGGAACGGACGCGCCCTGTCCTTGTGTATGAACAACAGTATTTGAGCCGTCAGGCCTTCACCCGGGCCCTGAAATCCGCCAGCGCCGCCCTGACCGCGTCTCTGGCCAGCGCGGCGGCATGTCTTCTTGTCGGCGGCAAACCGCCCAATCCGGCCTCGACATCCGCACGCGTAACCGCCGCCGCCGCCGCAACCGGCAGGCCCGCCACCATCTCCGTTAATATGGAAGCCGCGGCGATGGTTGCCGTGCAGCCCTGGGCCTGAAACATCGCCCCGACGACCCGTTCATCGACAACTTTCAGTTGAAGCGAGACCACCGCGCCGGATGCCGGATTTTCCACCGAGCCGACGCCGTCCGCGTCGCGCATGGTTCCGGCATTGCGAGGATTCCTGAAGTGATCGAGGGCGATTTCACTATAAATCTCTGCCA
This sequence comes from Candidatus Latescibacterota bacterium, assembly GCA_965219995.1. Classification (GTDB taxonomy): domain Bacteria; phylum Latescibacterota; class UBA2968; order UBA2968; genus JAAXHE01. Next base: position 218,128 of record CBDCOX010000002.1, on the reverse strand, counting down.
TGGAGCCCAACCACCCGCCGGCTCACCGTGTATCTTCCAGCGGCCTTCTAGGCGGCGTAAGGGTCACCCGGTCTTCAACGGCCAGCAGCCGCTCTTTGGTATAAATCAGCTCAGCCCGGGTTTCCGCCGCCAGTTCGGTTCGCTCCGTCATGACGATCGCGTCTTCGGGACAGGCTTCGACGCACATGCCGCAGAAAATACAACGCAGCATATCGATGTCAAATCGCCTGGGATGCTTCTCCCGGTCCTCCCAGGGCGCTTCTTCGGCTTCGATGGCGATGCATTCGGCGGGACACGCCGTGGCGCACATGTAGCACGCGACACATTTGGGGCGGCCCTTATCGTCCTTCGTTAGCTTGTGCAGCCCCCGGTATCCGCCGGGTTTTGTCCAGGTTTCCTCCGGATACTGCATCGTGATCTTTTTGCCGAGCAGATGCCTGAAGGTCAACGACAGACCCTTTGTGATTGCCGGAAGATACATTTTTTCGGTCAGTGTCATTTCGTGACCGACCTTTTTCATAACGGCGTTCTCCTCTCCTGTTCCGGGACCTGCCCTTGCGCCGCTTGTTTGAACGGCCCGCCCACTGGGTGGCGACCGTCTGCCGGATTATCGTAACCTGAATCTCGCCGGGATAGGTCATCCCCTCACGGATACGCTGCGCGATTTCGAAAGAAAGCCCCCTGGCGTGCTCGTCGTCCACCCGGCCGGCATTCACCATCACACGGATCTCGCGGCCCGCATTGATGGCATACGCGTCACGAACCCCTTGGAAACCCCGCGCGATATCCTCGAGATCCCGAACTCTGCGAATGTACCCTTCCGCATCGTCACGCCGGGCGCCGGGGCGGGACGATGAAATGGCGTCGGCTGCCTTTACCAGGAAGGAAATGGGAGAACTGGCTTCGGCGTCTCCGTGATGGTAGAGAATGGCGTTCCCCACCTCCGGTCCTTCGCCGAGCCGGCGCACCATCGCGACGCCAATGTCGGTATGCGTTCCTTCCTGTTCCTGATCGACCGCCTTGCCAATGTCGTGCAACAGACCGGCACGACGCGCCAGATTCTCGTCCATCCGGAGCTCCGCCGCCATCGCGCCCGACAGGAAGGCAACCTCCTTGGAATGTCCCAATACGCTCTGTCCGTAACTGGTCCGGTATTTCAAGCGTCCCAGCATCGTTACCAGTTCGGAGTGCATGTCGTCGATGCCGACTTCCTTGACCGCCCGCCGCCCCTCCTCTTCGATCAGGGTCTCGATTCGGCTTTCGCATTCGGCCACGACTTCCTCCACCCTGCCGGGATTGATTCGCCCCTCCTTCACCAGTTGTTCCATCGCCAGCCTGGCCACGTCCCGCTTTACCGGATCGAAGCTGGAGAGAACCACGGCTTCCGGCGTATCGTTAACGATCACCTTCACGCCGGTTGCGGCCTCGAACGAGATGATATTCCGCCCCTCCTTGCCGACGATTCGCCCCTTGATATCGTCGTCGGGCAGCGCCACGACAGAAATCGACGATTGCACGGTCTGATCGGTGGAACAGCGTTCAATCGCCTGCGCAATGATCTTTTTGGATTCCCTTTCGGACCGCTCCCTGGCCTGATCGATGATCTCCATACCCATGGCGGTTGCCGTATGCTGGAGATCGGTCTCGATATTCTCCAGGAGCATCTCCCGGGCGCGGTCGACATTCATGCCGGATATGCGTTCCAGCAGTCCGCGCTGTTCGGTCAGCACCTGTTCGAGTTCCTGCTGATTCTGATCCATTCGTACCGCGCGCTGCCGAACGTCGCGCTCCCGGCGATTCAACTCCCTGGCTCGCTGTTTGAGGTTCTCGCGCTGCTCCAGTATGCCGCTCTCTTTTTCATTGAGGTCCTCGTCCCGGCGTTCCAGTTCTCGCCTCTTGGTATCCAGTTCGTGCTCGAACGTGTTCTTGGCGTCGTACCATCTGTTCTTCTCTTCAAGAAATGTGGCTCTGCGCTCCCTGCCCGCCTTCTCGACCATTTTCGAAATGCGACGCTCAGTGTGGTGTTCAATTTCCTGAATCTTGCGGGCCTTGAGCCTCGCGCACAAGAACCAACCGGCAACGAAGAGGAGAATCGCGCATGCAATGGCAAGACTGACTGAGGTTGCATCCAGCGCCATTGAAGCCTCCCGTTTTCGTAAGAATTGAGGTCCAGGTCAATCGATTTACGCACATTTGGCCCCGCCGTGAATTGTCGCTCTCGGTCCCTGCAACAATGCGACGCCGGTTCTCCGGAATTCCCGAACAGAGCCAATTGCCGCCGCGACCCTTGCGGGAGCAGACGTGCAATGTGCAGCAAGAACAACATAAGACTCCGGTTCAACAGTTCGATCGGATAACAAAGGGAGGCATCCGAACCGGACCCCTCCCTCCCTTGACAGTCCATCGGCCGCCACAGCAGGCCGAACCGGTTCATTCCATCATACGCCAAACGATTCCCCGCAGCCGCACTGATTCGTGGCGTTGGGATTGAGTACCTTAAAGCCGACCCCCATCAGCCCATCGTCATAATCCAGTTCGGACCCGGCGAGATAGAGTGCGCTTTTCATGTCCACAAACACCCTGACGCCCTTGCACTCTATGGTGTCGTCGTCTTCGCCGGGGCCATCTTCGAAGCCCAACTGGTACTGCAGTCCGGAGCACCCGCCTCCCACCACCTTCATCCGGAGACCCGCATCCGGAACGCCTTCGCGTTCCAGCAGATCCTTGATCTTTACCGCGGCAGCTTCGGTGACCGTTACCATTTTACCCTCGACCTTCCCGGCGACCTGGTGTTCTGTCCCGGAAATAAGTTGCCTGAATTCGGCCGTCGAGTCGGGATGAATCGACGGAAGAACGGTGAGGTATTTTTGGGACTGGACACTAGAACCACTTCCGCTCATCCGATTTCGGAAAGACAGCGTTTTACGGCGTCGAAGTCCGGCAATACGGTGGCGTCCTCCGAGACCTCCGCGTACCGGACGATCCCTTCCTTGTCGACAACGAACGCCGCTCGTTTTGCGACACCCCTGAAACCCAACAGATCCTGATATTGGGCTCCGTAGGCGGCGCTCACTTCCTTGTTGAAATCACTCAGCAACGGGATGGATATGTTGTTCTGATCCGCCCAGGCCTCCTGAGCGAACGGACTGTCCACGCTGATGGCCAGCACCTGCGCGTTCAGGTTGTCGTATTCGGAAAGACCGCCGCTCACCGAACACATTTCGTCGGTGCAGACCGACGTATACGCCAGCGGAAAAAAAAGCAGCACGACGTTTCTGTTTCCCCTGAAACTGCTCAATGCAACGTCTTCCAGGTCGCCGCGTTTGCTTGTTAGCGTGAAGTCGGGCGCCTGGTCGCCTACGTTGATCCCCATGGTCATGATCCTTTCGTGTGATTCCGGAATACCGGCCGTACACTCAAACTGACTGCACAACCGTCAACATTGTTCCGTCCTGTGGTTACGCGGCTGCTTCCGTGAACCGGGCCGCCACCGCGTCCCAGTCAATCACGTTTCCCCAGGCCTCGATATAATCCGGACGCCGGTTCTGATAATTCAGATAATAGGCGTGCTCCCAGACGTCCAGTCCGAGGATGGGCGTGCCGTCGCCCGTCATCAGCGGGCTGTCCTGATTCGCGGTACTGAGAATCTCCAGCTTGCCGTCCTTCACGACCACCCATGCCCATCCGCTGCCGAAGCGGGTGGTTGCAGCCTGGACGAACTCGTCCCGTGCCGCGTCCAGGCTGCCGAACGCGGCGTTGATGGCGTCGGCCAGATCTCCGGAGGGTTCTCCGCCTCCACCGGGCGACATGATTGTCCAGAACAGACTGTGATTGGCATGACCGCCGCCGTTGTTCCGAACCGCCGTGCGAATCGCCTCGGGAACACCATCCAGATTGCTGATCAGATCTTCCACACTCAGGGCGGCAAGGTCGTCGTGCCCCTCGAGTGCGTTGTTCAGGTTGGTGACATAGGTGTTATGGTGCCTGCCATGGTGAATCTCCATGGTGCGTGCGTCTATATGGGGCTCAAGAGCATCGAAACCGTACGGCAGATCGGGTAGTGAATGTGCCATTGTGTACACTCCTTGATTGGATGAGGATGATCGACTGAACCTGACATAACTATCGAATGAGAATAACACAAAATATAACGAAGTCCGGGCTTATCGTCAAGCGATTTCCAGGCCCCCTTACATATAACAAAAACTTACACTTATCGTATTTCCTGAACTGCCCGCCCGTCGGTTTCCACGACGATATTGTCGATAAGCCGGGATTGGCCGAAACGGACGGCCGCCGCCAGAAGGACCCGGCCCTCGATCACGTCCAGCGGCCGGAAATCCCGAACATCGACCGCCGCGATGTAATCGACCTCCGCGCCCGGTTTCCGGCGTACGCGTCGATCCATGGCGTCGATTACCGCGCACGCGCGCTTTTCGCCCGCCAGCACCAGGTCCCTCCCTTCCTGCAAGGCCATGTAGATTACCGCGGCGCGCCGCCGATGCCGGGGTGAAAGGTTGCGGTTGCGGGAACTCTTCGCCAGCCCGTCCGCCTCTCTCACCGTCGGCGCGATCAGGATTTCCACGTCGAGGTTCAAGTCTCTCGTCAACCGGCGGACAACACCCGCCTGCTGGGCGTCTTTCTGCCCGAAAACGGCCACGTGCGGCTTCACGGCCGCGAAAAGTTTGGTCACCACCGTGGCCACCCCTCTGAAATGACCGGGACGGGAAGCGCCGCACAGATGGTCCGTCAGTCGTTCCACCTCGAGGTAGGTCGCATAACCTTGCGGATACATCTCTTCCACGGACGGCGCGTAGATCAGGTCGCCTCCCTGGGCGCGAACCACGGCCCGGTCGCGCTCGAAATCGCGCGGATACGTATCGAAATCCTCCTGGGGCCCGAACTGCGCGGGGTTGACGAAGACACTCACGACCGTCCGGTCGGCCACCCGATCCACCATGCGAATCAGGCTCGAATGGCCCGGGTGCAGAGATCCCATCGTGGGAACCAGCCCGATCCGGAATCCGTCTCCGCGCATCCGGTCGGCGATGCGGTGCATCTCTCTCGCGGTACGTATGACCCTTACCGTTTCCATGCTTCGCGAGCCGCCTGTCTCCAGACAAGAAACAAGGGGCGGGAGATCCCCGCCCCTCGGTGGTGTCGCCCGACGTATCGACGTTGCGTTCATTCCCCTGCGAGGGCCTTGAACTTCCTCAATTCTTCGTTTCTGATTCGATATCGATGCTCTTCGGCTGGATACCGCTTCGCCTTTACATCCTTGACGTAGGCCGAAAACGCGTCGCAAATGGTGGTTCCCAACTCCGCGTAGCGCTTGGAATACCGAAACGAAAAGTCGTTGAGGCCCAAAAGGTCCGGCGTCACAAGCACCTGACCGTCGCACCGTCGACCCGACCCGATCCCGATTGTGGGAATACCCAGCGCCCGCGAAACAACGCCGGCCACCTGTTCGGGAACGCATTCGAGCACCACGGCGACCGCACCCGCAGCCTCCAGCGCGAGTGCACCTGCAAGAACCAGGGCCGCTTCATCGGCGCGGTCTCCGTAGACATGCCGGTTTCCCTTCCACGTCTGCGGCATATGACCCACGTGGCCAACGACCGGTATGCCCTCGGCGGTTATCGCTCCGATCCTCCCCGCCACTTCCTCCGCGCCTTCGAGCTTTACCATATCGGCCCCCGCATCCGCCAGCATCCGTGCATTTTCAACGGCATTGGAATCCGTTTCGTACGACCGGTATGGCAGATCTGCCAACAGGACTGCCTTCTGCACGCCACGCCTGACCGCGCGGGTATGGTGAAGCATATCCGCCATCGTGACCTGCTGCGGACTTTCGTACCCCAGGATATTTATCCCCACCGAATCGCCCACCAGGATGACGTCCACGTCCGACGCGTCCTGAAGGATGGCGGAGGGGAAATCGTAGCAGGTGAGCATGGCGATGGGTTCACCCCGCTGCTTCATCCCGGTCAGAAAACCGGGTGCAGTACGCAAATCCCCGTCGGGCGCCTCCCGGACTCCCTTGACTGTATCTGCATATTCCATGACGGTATTCCGCGATCAGGCCTCATTGCGAGACGGACGATAGTAGCGGGTGCCGGCAGGCGGCGCCTTCACCTGCTGCAGCAGTTCCTCCAGACCCTCAGGATTCCGAACGAAGTCGACCTGCGACACATTGATGATGAGCAACGGCGTTTCCGTATAGTGAAAGAAGAAATGGGTGTACGCCTCAACGAGCCTTTCAAGGTAAGATTCGGTCATCAGCCGCTCGTAAGAGGGCGTCTGCCGGCGAACTCGTTGAAGGAGGCTCTCCGTTGAATTGTGGAGGTAGATGACCAGATCGGGCTTCGGCGCCTCTTCCCGGATCGTCTCGGCCACGCGTTCGTAGAGCGAAAGTTCGGCGTCGTTCAGGCAGACGTGGGCGTATATGCCGCTCCGTGCCAACAGGTAGTTGCTGACCACCGTGGACTCGAACAGGTCCATCTGATGCAGATCCTGCTGCTGCCTGTACCTGTGCAACATGAAAAAGACCTGCGTCTGAAACCCGTAGTGCTCCGGATTCTCGTAAAACAGGGGCAGAAACGGATTCTCTTCAGCCTCTTCAAGGACCAGGCGCGCTTTCATCGATCTACCGAGGAGCCGTGCGAGATCGGTCTTGCCCACGCAGGGGGGCCCTTCGATTGCGAGATATCGTACCGCCACAAATGACGCCTTTACGTGCAAACCGACAGCAGCGAGACCCCGTCGAGCTTTCTCACTTCCTGCGTCGGAACGATCGATTCGGCCAATTCCGAAAAGGTCCTGTTGAACACGGGATGGCGGCCGCGCGGCGCCAGCTCGCGCAGCGGAATCAGCACAAATGCCCGCTCGTGCAACCTGGGATGGGGGATTTGAAGACCCCGAACACGGATTATCTCATTCCCGTACAGGAGGATGTCCAGATCGAGGGAACGGGGGCCCCACCTCTGTTTCCGGACTCTCCCGAACCTCCTTTCGACAGCCAACAGACACGCCAGCAGCGCACGAGGTTCGAGATCCGTTTCCACCGCAAGCACCGCATTCAGATACATCGGCTGCCCGGTGACCCCGATCGGCGCGGTTTCATAAACCGGCGAGGCATGCTTAACGTCGAGTCTGTTGTGTTCGTGGATCGTGGACGCGGCCCGGCGCAACGCTGCCGCCCGGTCGTTCTGGTTCGCCCCCATACCGATGTAGGAGAGCGCCATGGGTCATCCTCGCTCCACTTCGGCCTCGACGCCGTCGAACATCGCCTGGATGGGCGGATTGGGTTTGCGCACCCGAACGCGCAGTCGCTCAATTTGGTGGCTCGACTGCAGCACCTCCGCGATCCGGTCCGCGAGCGCTTCCACCAGACCGAATCGCTCTTCGGTGACGATCGCCTTCGTCGTTTCGTAAACCTGTGAATAGTCGACGGCGCCGGTCTCCCCGCCACGGGCATAGCCCCGGAAGTCCGAGAAGATTTCCACGTCCACTTCGAACCACTGCCCCAGTTTCGCCTCTTCGGGAATCAGCCCATGGTAGGCAAAGAACTTCATGTTTCTCAGGCGCAACACGTCGTTTCCCATTGCCTGTTTCAGCCGCCTCCAGACGATGTCGGAACCCTAGCCAGCCCCTTGTGATCCGGCCTGCGGCGCGGTGGCCGTCCGATGCCCGACCCTTCATTGGTTTATCAATATAAATGAACAAATGTGCAGAGTCAACAACCCTCTCGATTCAGGCCTGGGGGGACCTTGCCTGCAACCGCGTGCTCCTGAGACAAAAAGCCCTTGACATCGCCGATTTTCGCCGTTATCGTTGGAGGATGCGCCGTTGCCGGGTCGCCCCCCTATCGCCGTATGAACGGCAGTTCGACAACCTCGGCGCGGCCCCCGCCATCTACGGACAGCATCCGGCCGGGCCGTTCGAAACCCCGGCGGACGGAGGCCAGCGAAACCACCCGCCGCAGGGCCGGGGAGTGCAGGCCGCTCGTGATCCACCCGATCTGTCGTTCGCCGTCTCGAAGCGGTGTTTCAGCGGGCGGGACGATTTCCGAGTCCAGTCGGAGACCAACCAGATACCGCCTGGGCTTGCCCAGATTGTGCATTTTGGCGATCGTTTCCTGTCCGATAAAACATCCTTTCGCGAAATCGACCGCGTGATAGAGGCCCGCTTCCAGGGGCACGACCCGTTCGTCCACGTCCACGCCATAGCGTGGAATGCCGGCTTCTATACGCAATGCTTCCAGTGCCCGGGCGCCCACGGGCCGCGCGCCCGCGGAAGTCAACGCACTCCAGAGGCGCGAGGCCAGGGCCGCCGCTATCCGGAGATCGTAGCCGGGTTCTCCGGTATAGCCGCGCGCGGTCACGGACACATCCGCGCGTCCCAGGGTCCGGAAAACGGTATGGCAATCCGCGAGATCGACGGGCACCTCGCCCAGGAAACGCGCGATCAGGGCGCGGGAGCCCGGTCCGTGTACGCCCAACGTGGCCTGCGCCCCGGTGACATCCTTGATATCGACGTCGTCCGCGATCAGGTATCTGTCCAGGGACGCCATCAGTTTTTCCTGCAATCCCGGCTCCGTCTCAAGCAGGAACCCTTCCGCGCGGTGATAAACCCATACATCCGTCAGCGTCTGTCCCCGTGGCGTGGTCATCGTCGAATAGTTGCCCGCCCCGGTTTCCAGCCCCTCGACCGTATTGCTCAGCATCCCGTGCAAGAACCGCGTGCGGTCCGAGCCGGTAACCAGCAGGTGGCCCCGGCTGCTCCGATCGACCAGCCCCACGGCCTCTCGAACGGAAGCGTATTCGGACGCGGTATCGCCGTAATGCGCAGCCGCCTCGATACCGTCGATTCGTTCGAAAACCGCGCCCGCCGCCCGTTTGGCTTCCCGCAACGATGAAACAGTCATTGAGCGACCTCCGGAATGAATGCAGAACACGCACCGTTTCGACCTGTTGGAACTTATTTCTTACCCCCGGGCGTGTCAAGCAAAACCGGGGCGGCGACGCGGATTTCGGATGACCCTTCGGATCCCCGCCTGCGCGCCGCGTATCCGTCATGAAACGCTTCCTGCCAACGGTCCTTCTCGTGCTCATTGCCTGCGGCGGCGGCCTGGGTCCGGGGCCGCCCGACGGTACCGGCATCAAGGGTACCCTCATATTCAACGGCGAGTGGCCGCCGGAAACCGACGACGTCGCCGTGGCGGTCTATCGCCGTCGCCCGCAAACCCTGGCCGATTTCTTCAATATTGCCGGATGGGACACCACCGTGACGATCGGGGCGGTCCGGTACGAATATTTCGTCCCCCTGGAAGAGCCGGGCACCTATGAGTGGATTGTGGTGGCCTGGCGGCCCCGGGGCGGGTTCTGGAACTTCGACTCGTTGCTCGGGTGTTACCACGTTGGAAACGATACCCTGCCCACACCGGTGCAGGTTCACACAGGTGAAACCACGAAGAATGTCGACATTCAGTCCTACTTCGACCTCGTGCAGGGCGCCGACCGGCCGGATCGGCATATTTGCACTGGTTTTCTGCCTCCTCTGCCCTCTCTGTCGGGGCTCAACGCTGCAGGCGGAGACCTCCGGCGCGATGTCGGGACGAATAACCGACGAGGCGACAGGTGAACCGCTGCCCGGCGCCAGCGTCGTATTGCTGGGTACCGGCATCGGAACCGAATCCGACGTCGACGGAGAATTCGGCCTGACCGGATTGCCGCCGGGCGTCTATACCGTCTCCGTCTCCCTGCTGGGTTTCGCGCCTCATATGTCGAAAGACGTTAGGGTTGCCGCGAACGATACCCTCCGGCTGTCCGTAGGACTCTCGTCCGCGCCGATCCACATGCCCGCAATTGTGGTTTCCGCCAGCAAACGTGCGCGAAATGTCGTCGACGCGCCAACAAGCGTCTCGCTGATCGGCTCTGAGGAAATCCAGTCCGACAATTCCGTCACCCTGAACGAGTCGCTGGAATATGTGCCCGGCGTGAATATGGTGGGAGGTCAGGTCAACATCAGGGGGTCAAGCGGTTATTCCAGGGGAACGGGAAGCCGCGTGCTGATGCTGATCGACGGCTTTCCGGCGCTGTCCGCGGACAACGGCGAGGTCAAGTGGGACGCCATCCCCATCGACCAGATTGCACGCGTGGAAGTCATCAAGGGCGCCGGATCCGCGCTTTACGGCACCGGCGCGCTCGGCGGCATCATCAATGTCATTACCCGGGATCCGTCGACCGAGCCGGAGACGCACATCCGGTTTCTGGGCGGTCGATACAGCGAACCCGGCCATCAGGAGTGGCAATGGTCGTCCAGCGGGCGGTATTTCGAGGGAACGGACATCAGCCATTCCCGGCAGTCCGGCAATACCGGGTTCATTCTGGGGGCCGGACAAAAATGGACCAACGGATTCCGAGAAAACGCCTGGCACCGGAGATACAAACTCTTCGGCAAGCTCAGACATCGATTCAAGGCCGCGGCATCGATCACCGCGACCTCAAACTGGGCCCTGGACGATCACGGTACCTTCGTCCTGTGGAAGGACCGAAACGAGCCCCTGGAAGTGCCCGACAGCGCCAAGAACGACAAGACCGTATCCCAGAAGCTGAACCTGAACGTCGATTTCTATCACCTGCTCGGCCCGCAGACGGGCTATAGACTCAAATCGTTTGTGTACCGCACGCAATTCGACAACGAAATCGGCGGTCGGACCTCGTCGGAAGCCTACAAGGTCGGGCAGGAACTCCAGTTGGACCTCCAGCCTTCCGGGAAGGTGGCACTTACCGTTGGAACTCAGTGGATTCACGACATCGTGCATTCATCGGATCACCTCTTCGGCAATCACACCGGGCTCAACCTTGCCGCCTATGCGCAGGCCGAAATCGAAGCCACGGATCGGATGACGCTGTCAGGCGGCAGCCGCTACGATCGGTACCGCACCGACGACCGCGGCGCCGAGAACCGCATCAGCCCCAAGCTGGGCTTCTCGTATCGACCCTCCAGGCGCACCACGTTGCGCGCGACCCTGGGATGGGGCTTCAGAGGCCCTTCGATCGCCGAGATCTACACCAACGCCACCTTCTCCGCGATTCCCATCGTGCCCAATACCGGCCTCGTGGCGGAACGAAGCATCTCCACCGAAGTCGCCCTGGACCACCGGCCCACGTCGTGGTCCCACGTCAACGCCGCGGCGTTCTGGAGCCGCTATGAGGACCTTGTCGAAGCCCGTCCGGACGCGACAGGGCGCGTCAGTTTCAGGAACGTCGCCATGGGCAGGACGGCCGGTATCGAGACGAGTCTGGCCGCAGCGATGGGGCCGGTTCGTCTGGAAGGTAACTACACCTTTATAAGCGCGATCGAGAATCTGCCCGGCGGCGACCTGCCGCTGCCGTATCGCCCAAGGCACATTGCCTCGGCCGGCGCGCGAACCACGTCGGGCCGCCTGACGCTGGAATGCCGATTCAGGTTCAGGAGCCGGATCCTGCGTGCATCCGGACTCCTGCCGGAAGGGAACCGCGATCTGATTCCGGTCTACCTGCTCGACCTCTCAACCGCGTACGCCATCGGCAACGTCCAGATCGTTCTCAAGGCACATAATGCGCTGGCGTACAACTACGCCGTTGTGGAACGCAATCTGGGGTCGCCCAGACGCATTTCACTCGGCATTAACGCACGGTACTGAACCCGGCAAGGAGATTTCCATGAAGGCGATCCAGGTTTCCCGCACCGGCGGACCCGAGGTCCTCCTGTTCAAAGACGTACCGAATCCCGAACCCGGCCCTGGCGAGGTATTGGTGAGAATCGATGCCATCGGTCTGAACTATATTGACGCCTACCATCGCACGGGCCTCTATCCGCTGGACCTGCCCTTCATCCCGGGACTCGAAGCCGCGGGTACGGTGGCGGCTCTTGGCCCGGACGCCACCGAATTCCAACCCGGGGACGCCGTGGCGTACGCGGGAGTTCCCGCCTCCTACGCCGAAACCGTCTCAGCGCCTCAGGAGAGACTCGTCAGACTCCCCGATGGCGTGGACGCCGCCGCAGGCGCGGCCGCCATGCTCCAGGGGATGACGTCCCATTACCTCGTTCACAGTACGTGCAACGTCCTGGAAGACGACACCGTACTCATTCACGCGGCCGCGGGAGGCGTAGGACTCATTCTGGTTCAGATGGCGAAAATGCGGGGCGCGCGCGTCATCGGGACGGTGTCGACGGAGGAGAAAGCGCAACTGGCCCTGGGCGCCGGAGCGGATGAAGTCATACGATATACCGAACAGGATTTCGAAGCCGAAGTCAAACGTCTCACGGACGGCCAGGGCGTTCACGTCGCATACGACTCAGTGGGGAAGACCACGTGGGAAAAGAGCATGAATTGCCTGCGCCCCAGGGGCTACCTCGTGCTGTTCGGCAATGCCAGCGGCCCGGTGCCGCCGGTCGACCCGCTGCTGCTCAGCCGTCTCGGCTCAATCTTCCTGACGCGCCCCACCCTTGTCGACTACACTGCGACCCGGGAGGAGCTGCAACGTCGCGCCAACGACGTGCTTGGCTGGATACAGACCGGCAAACTCCGTCTCCGCATCGACCGCACGCTTCCGCTGTCGGACGCCTCGGAAGCCCATCGACTCCTTGAAGGCAGACAGACAACGGGAAAAGTACTCCTGATCCCGTAGAATAAAAATAAAACCGGGACGAACGGTTCGTTCGTCCCGGTTTCCGGATGCCGCCGCGCCGCGGGTGTGGCAACCGCTGGGCGCCTTTGCAGGCGGCGGATGACCTCAGATGCGGATTTCCCGCCTGATGCCCCGGACATCCATCTCGAATTCGATCTCGATCACCGGCGGCCGCGCCCGGTACAGCCGGAATCCCTGACGTTGCGCCCCTCCGACGCCGGGAAGCACGACCTCGTCCAGAATGCCCTCAAGCGGGTGATCCGTGTAGACGTCCACCGTCGTGACCCGGTCCCAGTCCGCGCCCAGGCCCGCCAGCCGATCCGCCATCACCCGCACCACGTACGCCGCTTTTTCCCGCAATGCGCCGGAGCCTGTCTCGCCACGCCTCACGATGGCGTCGTCGGTGAGCACGCCCTCACGCAATTCACCCGCACCCGCGATGACGAATGTCCCGTTTTCCTGTTCACGACAGGGCACGGTGTACGAGAATGCGTGCATCACCGTCTCACCCGGCGGACCGTGAACCGGAGCAACATTCGTTCGCGCAACCGGATTCATCCCGTCCACGTGCAGGTCCCAGGACGCCAGAAGGTCGCAATAGTCCACGTTGAACCTGATGAACCCGTCCATCGGACGCGGTTCCGGACAGCGCAGTTCTACCCCGCAAAGCGCGTGCCGGCCCCGGCCCGATTCACGAAGATGCCCGTCCGCCTTCCGGAACCCCTCTCGCCACGGAGGCGGGTCCATAAACGTCGCGTGAACGACCTCGTATCCGGGCGCCGCAATAACGCCGCAGGAATAGGGATCAATTCCTTTCAGGAATCGAAATTGTCCTTTTTTGTTCTCGAATAGCATAATTGGATCGTCAGGCGCCGAGATACGCCATCAGCAGCCGCGCCGTATTCAGTATCCCTTCCACCGAACAGATCTCGTACCCGTGTGTATTCTCTCCCGGATACGCGATACAGGCCGACCTGCCGGCCGACCCGACGCGCTTTGAAATGCTGGCGTCGCTCCCGTAGGAAGTCACCACGGCCGGCTGGGTCTGGAACCCCATCCGGTCTGCCAGCCGGTTCAGATGGCGCAACGTACGTTCATGGTAAACGCCCGACGCGTCGCCCCAGAGCAGAACCGGATTGCCGCAGTTCTCGATCTGGTACTCCTCGGCCACCGGGGCGATATCCAGCGCGATCGCGGTCTGGGCGGGCAGTTGTCCGATTGAAAACGCGGCGCCCTGCGCGCCGATCTCCTCCTCCGAACTGGCGATGAGATAAACGTCGCGCGGCGGGGGTGTTTCCGCCAGATGCCTGGCCGCCTCAAGCAACACGGCCAGTCCGGCCCTGCAGTCCAGATTGTAACCGCAGATGAAATCACCCATGTACACGGGTGTTTTTCGGGACCTTGCCACGACGGCCTTGCTGCCGCGATGCACGCCGAGTTCACTCAGTTCGCCGGCGGAGCGCTTGGTCTCGATCCAGAACGTCTCCCATTTTATCGGGTTGCCGGATTTCAGAGGGCCCGCCGGACTCTCGTCGGAAACATGTTTCGACCCGACGGACAGAATGCCCGTTACCGGTTCACCTTCCGTCAGTACGTCTACCGGCCCCTCGCCCACGGCCCAGGGATGGAGACCGCCCAGTGGCCGGACGCGCAGTCGACCGTCGTCCTGGACACGCTTGACCATCAGCGCGATCTCGTCTTTGTGCGCCGTGACGGCAACCGGCGCGCCGTCCCCGCGGCCCTCGAAATGGATCACGATGCTCTCCGCGGCATCCTGCCAGACCGACGCCGCGAACGGTTGCGCCTCGTCCAATACAATGGCGTCGACTTCCCCTTCGGCCCCCGGCGGGGCATGCGCGGTCAGGAGTTTTTCCAGCAATTTCAGGAGACGTACACGGTCAATCCGCACATCCACGGAGATACCTCCATTCGCCCTCGTCCGGCACGCCGTCGCGGCGCCGGATCGGACGTGTAAGGAACGCCCACAGGAATGAATGATGCGTAATTTATGTCAATTCCGCGACACGGTCAAGTCGGGGCCGGTCGGAGATCCGGCCTTGCGGCCGACGTCGAGCGCACGACCGGATGAAGTCGCAACGGAACGACCGGTAATTCCGTTGTCCGCGCCGGCGGAAGTTACCGGGAATTCCGGTCACGGACACCCGCGGTCTTCGCCGGAGATTTCGCTTGACATCCAGGAAAGTACGCCGAATATTCACATTTGATTTCTATCCTTGGCGCCCTCCCGCCGGTTGCCCGCTCCCATCCGACATCCGCAGTTCCATTCGAGGTGACCTTCGTGGCCAGAAAGAGCGGAATCTACCGCGATGACGTGAAAGACTCATTGCACCGCTACCTGGAAGACGTTGCCACGTCCGAACCGCTGTCGGCCCAGGAGGAAGTCAACCTTGCGCGCCGCATCAGGAAGGGAGACCTCGATGCCCGCAGGAAACTCGTCGAGGCCAATCTTCGATTCGTCATAACCGTGGCGCGCGAGTATCAGAACCAGGGCGTGCCGCTGGCGGATCTGATCAGCGCCGGCAACCTCGGGCTCATCACCGCGGCGGAGCGGTTCGACGAAACCAGGGGGTTCAAGTTCATCTCCTACGCGGTCTGGTGGATTCGCCAGTCCATCCTGCAAACCCTGGCGGAACATTCCAGGGTCGTGCGCCTTCCGCTGAACCGGGTGGACCTCTTGCGCCGCATTTCCCGCTACGTGAACAACAGGCAACAGGAGACGTCCGGGCGCCCCCCGGAAGAAGAAATCGCGAAGGAGCTGGGCATCACGGTCGAACAGGTGGTCGATACCCTTGCCAGCGGGCAGCGCATCCTCTCACTCGACATGACCTTCGGCGAAGACGAGGAGAACAGCCTTCTGGAAATCATGACGGACGAAAACCAGGAATCTCCAGACCATTTGCTCATGCGGAATTCACTTGAAGATGAAATATTCGCGGCACTGGATACACTGGAAGAAAGGGAACGGGAAGTCATTCGACTCTATTTCGGCCTGGGCGGCGATACCGAAATGACCCTTGAAGAAATCGGCATCCGGTTCAGACTCACGCGCGAACGCGTCCGGCAGATCAAGGAAAAGGCACTCAGGAAGCTTCGCCACCCGACCCGGGGGCGAAAACTCATGCCCTATTCCGACGGCGCCTGAACCGGAACATGACAACATTCCAGGCCGAGGCCGGACGTCCGGCCTCGGCTTTTTTTATTCGTCTTCGCCGGCGATTTCGCCCACTTCCTCCGCCGTCGCCCACAGCAGCGGAACGAGCAGGTCCTCCTGAACCGAACCGTCGTGCGTACCGAGGTTCCCGTCTTCGTCCGCAACGCCGCGCGGTGACTCGTGCATCCCGTGATCCGCAACGATTACGACGGCATATCCGGAGGTCGCGAGAGAGGCCAGAAGGCCTTTCATGCGCCGGTCCGTGTTCACGGCGGCCTCGCGGACTTCCTCCGTATAGGGACCGTACCTGTGACCGGCTTCGTCTATATCGAGCAGATGCACAAACGCGAATCCTGGCGAGTCTTCGACGATCAAACCGGGCACCCGGCTGTAGATTTCCAGATCGTTTCGTTCCTCGGCCAGGACGGTCCTGTCGGCAAACCGTTCGATATCCAGACCCGCCACGTCCCGTTTGTGCACGGCCATCAACGTCTGTCCGCCCGCGGCCCTGACACGACTGAAAACCGAATCCATATCAGGGGACCGCGTCGCGCGGATCATCGTCTGTAAATCCGTCACGCCGTGGGAGGCCGGAGAAATGCCGGTCAGCATCGTCGAGATGCAGATATACGTCATGGACGGCAGCACGGATTGGATTTCGAGGTGCCGCAGCGCAGCGATCCGGTTGAATACCGGCACGGCATCGCGAACGTATGCCCACAGCGACGAGCCGAAACCGTCCACCACCACCAGCGCCAGCCGGTCGGTCGCATCCAGGGTCTCGATGACGGCGGCGATCGGCGCCGCCTCGGCGCCACGGGGCGCGGGCACGTTGAGAACGCGGGCAACGGTCGGAGCGATCGCCCGCAAGTCGATGGATTCAGCCATCACAACCCCCCGTATCCAGAACGAGTGTCTTGAACCGGTTTCCGCGCTCCACGTAATTGCGAAAGCGATCGTAACTGGCCGATGCCGGAGAAAACAATACGGTACCGCCGATTTCTGCCCGCCGCGTTGCGGCGGACACGGCATCGTCCAGCGAATCCACGCGTGAAATACGTGTGGGAGATCCGGACGGGACCGAAGCCGCAATCGCGTCCGCCGTGTCGCCCGTCAGGATCAGATGCGACACCCTGCTCCCGATATGTCGACCAAGCGCGCCGTATGACAGACCCTTGTCGTAGCCCCCTGCGATCAGCACCACCCCGGGCGGCACGGCTTCAAGCGCCACGAGCGTCCGATCCGGGCTGGTGGCGATCGAATCGTTGTAATACGTAACGCCTGCGATCTCGGCCACCCGCTCCAACCGGTGCGGCACGCCCTTGAACGCGCGAAGCACTCCCGCGATGTCCGTTTCGGACACGTCGTTGCAGAGCGCCGCCCCGCACGCGGCCAGCGCGTTTGCGAGGTTATGCCGTCCGGGCAGAGCGACCGAGCCAGCCGGACAGACGGCTCTTTCGGATCGGCCGATCCGGTGTCTTATCTCTCCGTCTTTCAGATACACGTCGCAATCCGACGTCCGTTGCGTGCCGAATACGACGCGGCGTCCGCGCGCTCGCCACTGCCGGACTTCAGGGTCGTCGCCGTTCAGAACCTCGAAGTCGCCTTCGCCCTGATGGGCGATGATCTGTTGTTTCGCCCGCTTATATGCCTCCAGTGAGCCGTGCATGTCCAGGTGATTGGGGGCGAAATTCGTAACGACGGCGGTCTCCGGGCGCCATTTCAACCCGGTCAGCCGCTCGAGCTGAAAGCTCGACAACTCGAGGACCACGCGCGTTTCCGGCGTGATCTCCTCGAGACGCTCAAGCAAAGACCCCCCGATGTTTCCGCCCACCAGCGTCCGGGGTGAATTGCGCCGCATCATCTCGGCCAACAGAGACGCGGTCGTCGTCTTCCCGCTGGTGCCGGTAATCCCCACGACCGGGGCCCTGCAGCGCTCTGCAAACAGGCAGATTTCCGTCGTTACCGGGATACCCCGTTTTTCGGCATCCTTCAGGAACGGAGAAGACCGGGGCACCGCGGGATTGGCCACGACAAGGTCCGCCGCCCGGAAATCCGACGCCTCGTGTCCGCCCAGCCTGTAGGCGACGGGCAACGACTCGAGCGTCCGCAACGACTCCCGAAGCGCGTCCGCCGGCCGCAGGTCGGTAACGGTAACGCGCGCTCCTTCCCTGCACAGAAACCGCACCGCGCCCGCGCCTCCGCCGAACAGGCCAAGACCCATCACGAGCACCCGCCGCCCGTCCAGCGGCATCACGGTTCAACGCCTTCCAGCATCGGAATCTTTCCCCGTGACTCCAGCAGATCGAGGATCTGCCGTGCGGCCTCCTCGGGCGAACATTCGGCTGCCTTGATCACGAGCTCCGGGTCCTCCGGCGGCTCGTAGGGATCCGAGACCCCGGTAAAGTCACGTATCTCTCCCGCGCGCGCCTTCTTGTACAGTCCCTTCGGGTCCCTCTCCTCGCACACGGAAAGCGGCGTGTCCACATAGATCTCCAGAAAGTCGCCCGGGTCCAGCATTCCCCGGACGCCGTCCCTGTCGGCCCTGTACGGGCTCACGAAGCTGCTGATCGCAAGGATTCCGGCATCCACGAACAGCTTTCCCACCTCCCCGATCCGGCGTATATTCTCAGCCCTGTCTTCAGCCGAAAACCCCAGGTTTCTGTTCAGTCCGTGGCGGATATTGTCTCCATCCAGTACATAGGCCATGTGACCCCGCGCAACCAGCGCGTGCTCCGCGGTGAACGCAATGGTGCTCTTCCCGGAGGAAGGCAGACCCGTCAACCACACCAGACACCCCGCCTGCGTCAACAGCCGCTCCCGCTCGGCACGGCTCACGTGTCCTTCATGCCAGACAATATTGGTTGCTTTCGCTGCCGTCAAGTGCCGCCTCCTTGTGTTGGGACCGAATACGATGCGCTGTATACGGGAATCCGCCCGACGGGCCTGAACTTCCGCTTGTGCTGCCGCAATCCCGGCAACCCCAGGTCTCCGGCGTCATTGACAAGATCGTAGTCCATCAGCGCCCGGTAGACCTCTGTCCGAAGATACTCCGACAGTCCCCGGACGTCGGGGTCCGTTTTCGCCACGAAAAAATTCGCCAGCCCCGTGTGCATGCGTCCGGCGAACGCGAAAGCCGCGACCCGGCCATCCAGTTCCACGCACCACCCCTGGAGCTCTTCCGAATTCCAATGTCCGTACCTTGACAGCGCAGACCGCGTATATCCCCAGTCAAGCAGGAATTCCCGTTTGCGACCCTGCCGTTTCCTCCAGGTTCGCAGCAGCGCGTGGCAGGCCGGGACGTCGGCAGGCGTCATTTCCCGAAAATGCGGATCCGCGTATCTCCGAATGCGCCTGAGTTTCTTCCGCACGTCGCGGTACGGCCGCCCCGCCGCCGCCACGACCTTAGACGGTTCGTACAAATATTCGCGAGACCTGGTCCTTACTTCCAGTCCATCAGGCGGCATGCGCCGCCTGTCCTCCTCATCCAACCACAGAATACGAGGACAGCGGCCGCCGTTGATCGCACGGACCTCGTTCAGCGTCGCAACGAGAGACGGTGCGCAAAGCGGAATCGGTGGTACCACGAAATCGAACCAGACGCGGCCGTTCCTCGCGGCGCGGCGCACGGGAAGCCAGAGTGCGCCATCGTGTTCGGCCACGAACACTTCCCGCGCCGGAGGCAGGCTGAAACAGCAGATAAACGGAGCGTAGTAACACCAGGCGTTCTTCAGGGCGGACGCGAATATTCCCTGCAACCGGCGCGTATGCCCGGGGTGAACGGGTTCGGCTGTGAACGGCAGTTTCATCCCGTCGTCCGCGTCCGGTCGGCCGTGTAGAGGGCGCCTTCATAGAACCCCTGGACCTGTGGCGTCAGCCGCGCCGTCGAGACCGTGCGAATCAGATGACTGACACCGGCCAGCATCTGGGCGCCCGCGTACCGATTGAAATCCGGTATAATTTCGACCGGGGCAAGCCCGGTTTCCGTAATTTCAGCCATGGCGGCTACCGTTTCCTCCGGCCTTCGGCTGCCGAAACAGATATAGCCCTGCTTGCCCGCCTCCTTCCGAAGCCCGGCTGCGCCCCGGGAGATGAACAACGCCAACCCGGCAAGTGTGTATGGCGGATCTGTAAGGAACACATCGAAACCGGAGACCAGTTCACCAGGCAGATCGGCTCTCAAGTCGTGTTCGACGGCCTCGATGGTCTGCTGTGTTTCACCCGACGCGGCGTTCAGAAAGGCCACCAGGCGCGAGTCGCATTCAAGCACGACCAGCCGGCGCACCGAAACCCCCAGAAATTCCGCCAGGAGGCCGATCGCCAGGGAGGTCAGGTCGTCGTCTCCCAGGATCAGGATGTCCCGTCCTTCGAGCCCGTCGTTCTCAAACAGATACACGGCGCGCCGCAACGCGGTTTCCACCGTCGCATGGGATTGATCCAGCCGCACGTCGACAACCGGCCTGCGCTCCGCGAACGCCTCCATCCGTGCGCGCATTGCACGCATCTCGTCGTCCAGCACGGGAAAAGCCGGCCTTCGAAACCGGCGGCGGCAACCCAGACCCAGGCGTTTTTCAACCGCACTCCGACCGGCTGAAGAAAGGACGACTCCCCCTCGCCTCTCCACCCATCCCCTTTTTTCCAACTCGCCGCGAACCGCCGCCACCACCGGCACCGGCAGACCCGTCTCCCGCGACAGGTCCCGAACCGGCAGCGTACCTGCCCGATAGACGGCTCTCAGAATCCGTCGAACGCCTTCCGGTCCTTCCGCCAGGCGCGCGTCCGCCGCCACGTCCGCGAGCACGTTTCCTGAATGCCGGTTTTCAGTCCCGTTCCGATTCGGTGTCCGACGCCTCACCGTCTCCGTTCTCCGATGCTGCGGACGTGTCGTCAACCGTGTCCTCCCCGCTGCTCCCGGTCGCCTCCACATCCCCGGGCTGTTCCTCATCCTGCTCCGACGCTTCGTCTTCCCATTCGAGAAGATTCTCGTCGTCCTTGCGCTTCCTGAGAATCACGTAGATCAGGCTGATGCCCGAAGCGTACGCGGACAGGACGTAAGAGCCGAAGATGGCCGTGAGCAGAATCAACATCACCCCCAGAATGCCGCCAGCCAGCAGTTCGGATCCAGTCGGGTTGCCGGCAGCAGGGAGAAACGCCGTAATGTCCATCGACAGCCATTCGCTTCGGGTGAAGTCATAAGGAACATACAGACCCGCGACGTACACCAGATTGGCCAGTTTCTCCTTCATGAACAGGCCGCAGGCCCAGCTGACCAGGCCCATTGCGGAGGCCATGAAGATTCCCAGCAAGATGGCCCCTATTGAGACGGAAATCTTCATCCAGACCATATAAAGTACCAACCGCCAGGGCTGGCTCCAGGCCAACGAAAAAGACTGGATCGCCACCTCGAGCGCATCTTCGCCGACCGTCCCCACGACGGCCGGAGCCATGGTGATGGACACGACAAACGCGATTGAAATGAAGACAGCGACCAGCGCGGCGAAGAAGATCGGAATGAAGAGAATCCCGAATGCCAGTTCACCTGCCCAGGGAATCATCCCCGCCAGCCATCCGATGACGATCCCGGCGACAATGAAGAAGATGAACAGCGCCAACGTGGCCACCGGCCCCCAGACCACACCCCCCCAGTTCTGAATGATGAATCTCCATGCGTCGCCAGAGGAATAAAAATCATCCCCCTTCAGTTGCTGGTAGGTGATCTTGCAGATCGCGCATACCATCAAAAGAACGACGATCCAGACGTACAGCATTGCGACGACGTCGATCGCCGTGCCGGCCAGTGTGGCCGGAAAGGGAGCAGTACCGGGAAAGAGGCCGTACTTGTGCCAGATCTCCCGGAGCGCGGCCCCTGCCAGAAGGTGGTCGACAATGGCCAGGATGGAGTATCCTGCGTAGGCAATCAGCGTGCCGCACAAACCCACCCAGATCTTCTTTCCGGACCATCCGAGCCGAACCACCCGAAAGATGTCCCGAATGTCAAAATGCAGTTTGTACATTACTGCGCCTCCTTCCCGGTTCGAAGCCAACAAAAAAAGGGCACAACGCCGCCCTCGAAGCATGCCGAATGTGCCAAAGTCACTTAAATTCAGAACTTTACACGCACATAAGGGATCAATAATACCGCGCCGATATGATGCAACAATGTCGGATCAAAGTCAAGCAAAATAAAAAGGATCAATGGATGAAGGCGAGCATGCATCCGTTGATCCCGTAACCGCCTGTTGCTATGCAAAAGCCGGCGGACATTTCAACCATCCGCTCACCGGCGCAGGAGTTTCGCCGGCATCTCACCTCTCGTCGGACCCTTCGGGAATCGTCAGTCGAATCTGATGAAGAAAATGCTGCAGCGGCACATTGAAGGGCCGGAAGGGTCGGTTGAGAGCGGGCTTGAAGAGCGCTCCCGCAGGCAGAGGCGTGGCGCCGGGTTGCATCCTGACCTGCGCGCGGCCCTCCCGGGCTTCGGGTACGCGGTAACAGCCCTGTCCGAGACCGAGAGGCCACGGCGATCCGTGCATGTCCGGGCCCGTGAGGAAAAGAACGGCCTCTTCGTCGACGCCGAACTCGGGAATGCCGGGTATGTAAAGCCTGTGGCCTTCGGCGGTACCCCCCGGCAGCGTGAGGACGATTTCGCCGCCGGGATTTCCCTTGACCGGCGTCATCACCCGGAACCGGTACTCCGTTACGATTTCACCGCGGCCTTCATCCACGAAACTTCTGCGCGACACGCACTGAACGTGGGCGATCGTCTCCGCTTTTTCACACAGCGATTCGAACGCGAACCGTACAACGGTCGTCGCGCCGGGCCGCGGAGCCCAGATGGCAAGAACAGCGATGGTCATCGAGAGTCGAATCAGGCCGGACATCGGACACCCGTCGCGAAGCAGGAGTGAATCGGTAAGGAGCTGTTTTAAAATTCCTGGTGAGTCCCGAGCGCGAGCGAAAAAGCGGCGGTCAAGACGGGAAAATCCGCCCATATTTGATTATACGGGTGGATTTGACCAACGCCGAACGGCGCTTTTGCAGCCGCGCGAAGACCGCTGGGGATTTTAAGACAGCTCCTCATGTAAAGCGGGCTTCTCCAATTGGAAACGCCGCTGTACGGCGATGGTTCCAACAATGCGCCCCGGCGCCGCTTTTCACGGATGCTTATTGTGCCTTTTGTGCTTTTTGTGGCCAATTTTTCGATGTTCTTTTTTTCGCATTGAGGCTAAGCCGGGGTTTCCCTGCCGGACCGGCACTCGGCCGGACCCGTGCGCACGGACTGCGCCGCGCTGTCGATCTGACCCCGTGCGACGAGCAGCGCGCTTTCACGGTCTTTCACCCGGCCTTCGAGCTGCCCGTCCTCCACTGCCTGGAGCGCCGCTTTAAAAGCCGGCCCCGGCGTGTAGCCGAGTTCGATAAGGTCCCTGCCCGTAATCAGCGGATCGGGTCGGATTTCGTCGGGTTCCAGAGTTTCAAGGGCCTGCCGGCAGAATATGTAATTATCCAGATTCCCGTGGCTGGACAGACAGTCGACCCTGTGCAGTTCCAGGTGTTCTTCGAATCGCTCCATCCGCAAGAACCGCTTCAGCTTGCTTTTGCGCATCTGACGTACGTGCATAAAGCGGTGATGGTCCGCCACCAGTCGAACGACGTGGCGCGTCGCCTCCCCGGAAAACCGAAGCCGGCGGCATATCGCTTCCGTCATCTGTGCGCCCACGCGGGCGTGATTGTCGAATCGAATACGGTCGGCGGATTCGAACGTGCCGGGCTTGCCCACGTCGTGTAACAGCACCGCCATGGCCAATTCCGGCGACGGATTGCGCATCAACCCCAGCATGATCAGGGTGTGGGTCAGCACGTCCCCTTCCGGGTGAAACTCCGGTGGTTGGGCGACGCCGTCGAGCGCCGGCAACTCCGGGACGATGCCGGTGATCAGACCGGAGTCGATCAGCCATCTAACCCCTTGGGGCGCGCCCCCCTCGATCAGTATTCTGACGAATTCGTCCCGGATGCGTTCTCTGCTGACCTCCGTGACGCTCCCGCTCAGACGCCGTATCGCCGAAAACGTGGCGCCGTCGATCCTCCAGTGGAAACGGCATCCGAATCGCACGGCCCTCATCATCCGCAGGCGGTCTTCCGCAAACCGATCGTCGGCGGCGCCGATGGTTCGGATTACTTTCTCCTTCAGGTCCTCCTGTCCGCCCACGTAATCCAGCACCCGATCCGCCAGGGGATCCAGAAACATCCCGTTTACGGTGAAATCCCGGCGCCGGGCGTCTTCGGTTTCGTCCGAAAATTCCACCGCGTCGGGGTGGCGCCCGTCGCTGTAGCCCAGATCACGTCGAAAACGCGCGACCTCGAAGGCGTGCCCCCCAAGCCGCACCTCCACCACGCCGAAGTGCGCGCCCACGGGCCGGGCGCGTGGAAAAATGCCGATCACCTGATTGGGATCGGCATCGGTTGCAACGTCGTAATCCCGGGGTTCCAACCCGAGCAGGACATCCCGTACGCACCCGCCGGCCAACAACGCCCGGAACCCGTGTGCGTGGAGGCGCCGGACCACTTCGATTGCCATGTCGCGAGCAGACGCCATGGGACTCATTCCAGCGGTACGGAGACGCGTTCGATCCGGGCGCCCAGCGCGCGAAGACGCCCGTCGATGGCGTCGTACCCGCGATCGATCTGTTCGATGTTCCGGATCACGCTCCGGCCTTCGGCGCACAGACTCGCGATCAGCAGCGCCATTCCAGCCCTGATATCGGGACTTGTAATCCGCTCACCATATAGCTTCGACGGTCCGACGACAACCGCCCGGTGGGGATCGCAGATGATGATCTCGGCGCCCATCTCGATCAGCCGATCCAGCCAGAAGAGGCGGCTTTCGTACATTTTTTCGAAGAACAGGACGGTTCCCCGCGCCTGCGTGGCCACCACAAGCGCGATGCTCATCAGATCAGCTGGAAAACCGGGCCAGGGATCGTCGGAAATCTTCGGAATCGCGTCTCCGACGTCCCGGACGATCTCGAGCTTCTGTCGATCGGAAACAAGAATATCGGCTCCGTCAATCTCCACCTCGACACCGAGCCGTTCGAATACCATCAGACTCCGGCGCATCTGGTGCGGCGCGGCGTCTCTTATCCGTATCTCTCCGCTGGTGACGGCTGCGAGGCCGATGAAGCTTCCGACTTCCATATAATCGGGTCCGATGGTATGTTCGCCGCCGCTGAGCGTTTTTACGCCTTCAATGGTCAGTTCATTCGTTCCCACGCCCGAAATCCGTGCGCCCATGGCGTTGAGCAGATGACACAACTCCTGCACGTGCGGTTCACACGCGGCGTTGCGGACGACGGTCGTGCCCTCGGCCAGCGTGGATGCCATGATCACGTTCTCCGTGCCGGTGACGCTTCGCTCATCCAGAAAAATGTCGGCGCCCGTCAATCCGCCCGGCGCCCGCATTTCGTAGACGTGGTTGGTACGGATACACGCGCCCAGGGCCTCCAGCGCACGCAGATGGGTATCCAGGCGGCGGCGGCCGATCTTGTCGCCGCCCGGACGGGGCGTTGTGGCACGACCGTGTCTGGCAAGCAGCGGGCCTGCCAGCAGAATACTCCCGCGGGCTTTGCTGCACAGATCGGGATTCAGAGCGGTGTTACGCAGCGAGGCGGCGCACGCGGTCAGTTCGGTCCGGCCAGTCTGCCGGACCGAGACACCCAGATCGCGGAGGAGCTTGACCAGCGTGAGTACGTCTCCAATCGGCGGGGCGTTCTTCAACACCACCGTCTCGTCCGTCAACAGCGTCGCCGCGAGGAGTGTCAGTGCGGCATTCTTGTTTCCGATTGGCGTGATGGCTCCGGAAAGTGGAAATCCGCCTTCGATTACGAACTGTTCCATAAGTACACGTGCTCCGGCGATGTTCGGTCCATCGAACCCACACTCTGCATAAATCGTGGTAAGTTACAATATAACATATCTTTATAAAAAATCAAGCAAATTGTCCCACTCGACCGGCCGGTCTGGCGGCGCCGGTACGCGCCGGCTCCGGCATGCCGGGCAATTCAGAGGTCCGAAGCGGTTTCCGCGGCCTCGGGATGGATATAGAGTTGACCGCATCCGGCTGCGATGTCCACCCCTTTGCTGTGCCGTACCGTGGTTGTCAGATGCGCATTCCTGAGGACCCGTACAAACCGGTCTACCGCTACCTCGGGCGGCCGCGCAAATGGCGCGCCATCGACAGGATTCCAGGGAATGACGTTGATTTTGCACCCGATATCCCGAACCAGTGCGGCCAGGCGTCCGGCATCTTCCATCGAATCGTTGAACCCGTGCAGAAGAACATACTCGAACGTCACCCGCCGCTCGACTCGCTGCCGATAGGTCCTGACGGCGGCCAGGAGTTCGGAAATCGGCCAGCGCCGGTTGATCGACATGATTCGCGAGCGCTGTTCATCGTGGGTCGCGTTCAGGGAAACCGCAAGACCGACTTTCAGTCCCTCCCCGGCCAACCTCAATATGCCGGGCACGTAGCCGACAGTGGAGAGCGTGATCCTGCGGATTCCGATCGCGAGCCCGTAATCCAGATTCATCAGCCGGATCGCGCGTACGACGTTCCCGTAGTTCAACAGCGGCTCCCCCATTCCCATCATCACCACGTTGGTCAGGTCGTCTCCGCACGCTCTCAGTTCGCGGCGGACGCAAATCACCTGATCCAGAATTTCGCCGGCGGAGAGGTTGCGGAGCAGCCCCATCCGACCGGTGGCACAGAACGTACAATCCAGCGGGCATCCTGCCTGCGACGAAACGCACAGCGTACGGCGCCTGCCGTCGCGCATCAGAACGCTTTCCACGCGCTTCCCGTCCGGAAGTTCAAACAGGTATTTCACGGTGTCGCCGCCACCGGCGCCCGCCCTCGCCGCCACGCTCAGATTCAATATCGACGCGCGCTTCGCCAGCATGGCGCGAACCGCCCTGGCGAGGTCTGTCATCTTCGCGAATTCGGTTGCGCCGCGATTGTAGATCCACGCCGCGATCTGCCGGGCGCGATAGGGCTCCAGACCGAGCGAAGCCGCGAATTCCTCGAGTTCGTCCGGATAGAATCCCTTCAGTTCAACCCGTTTGCCTTTGTCCGGAACACCCTTCATCTGCCCTCTCTCCTTTTGCGTCGCCCACATGAGGGTAATGGCCCGGCCTTCCCGAGGCAAGGAAAAATTGGGTTGACAGAATGTGCGTTTTGGCCTATCTTCAAACTCCGTTCTTCCCTCAGAACAACGAGTTACGTCACTTTTCCGCTTGTATCCGCCGGATCTGTCCTTAAGTCCCCGGATCCCCTCCGGCTTTCCAGGCATCGAAGCCATATGCGAATACGTAATCCTGACCGCACGAACCGGCCTTTACGATTCGGTCGGCGGTTCAGGCCGGCGAAGTTTGTTCCGATTTTCCTGGCTCCCGCGGCATTGATCTGGCTCGAGGCTTCCCGGACGCCCGAGATCCAGACCCTGCAAAATCCCGCCCTCGTCCCGGAAACGGCCCCTGTTGCCGCGTCAATCGCCGCTCACCCTGAGCCGCAATTCGCGGGAATCGTCGGGCGCATCCGGCATAGAGAGACATTCTGGGACGCGCTGTACCGTGAGGACGTCGCGCCGTCCCGGATCCACGAGTTGCTCAGCGCCTTGAAAACGGGGATTCCCCGGAAGGAATTCGATCCCAGAATCGTCCAGACCGGAGACCGTTACGCATTGAGTATAGACAGCCTGGGCGCGATTCAGGCCTTTGAGTTCATTAAGAAAAGCGCTGTAGAAACACGGTATGTCGCCGCACGAAAGAACGGTAGCCTGAGCGCGCACAGAGAACGCATGCCCCTTGAACGCCGGGTTGCCATCGTAACAGGTGAAGTCCGGACGACCCTGTGGAACGCCCTGTCTGAAACCGGAGAAGAAGCCGATGTGCTGACCGGAAAGATGTCCGGCATCTTCGAATTCGAAATCGACTTCATGGTCGATTGTCGCGCCGGCGACCGTTTTGCCCTGGCACTGGAGAAGTTCTACAAGGACGGCCGATTCCTTCGGTATGGGGACATCCTTTCGTCCGAATACCGGACGGCGCGAAAAAACCATCAGGCTTTTCGGTTTGAATCGCCGGACGGCCGGGTGGCCTACTACGATGCGGACGGCAAGTCGTTGCGGGGCCTGTTTCTCAAATCTCCCCTCAACTACCGCCGGATCAGTTCGGGTTATACCAACCGCCGCTTCCACCCCATCCTGAAAAAGTACCTGCCGCACCACGGCATCGATTATGCCGCGGCGTACGGCACGCGAGTCTGGGCGACCGCCCCGGGGAAGGTTGTCTACAAGGGTTGGAAAGGCGCTCTCGGCAACTACGTCGAAATCCGGCATCCAAACGGCTACAAGACCGGCTATGGCCACCTGAGCAAATTCCCGCGCGGGTTGAAGAAGGGCATGTACGTCAAACAGAAGCAGACCATCGGTTTTGTCGGATCGACCGGTCGCTCGACGGGGCCGCACCTTCATTACAATTTCTACGTCAGAAGCGGCAAGGGTTATCGCCTCACCAACCCTGCCGGAGTCGTCAATGGATCCAGGGCCAGGCCGCTGTCCGCGGAATTGCTGGCCGGCTTCAGGCAACAGCGCGACCGCCTGCTGGCGTTGTTCGACGACCCGACGGCGTCGCTCGTGACCAACCTGCAGGCCCGACACGGATCGCCCCACCCCCCTTCCTCGTCCAGCAGCAGCCAACCCCGCACGAATTGAACTCGCGAGCGAGCAGCCCGCGGCGCACCGAATCCGCGGCGCCGATGAGTCCCGTTTCCATTCGATCGACGCCCAGGGTTATCCGGAAGAGTATACCTGCCTGAAGCAGTCGACCGGCATCGCCCGTGCCTGCCGTCTGCAGGCCCTCACAGGGGGTTCAACTTGAGACTTGCACACTTCGACTGCCACGCGGGCATAAGCGGCGATATGATTCTCGGCGCGCTTGTGGACGCGGGCCTGAGTATCGAGGTGTTGCAGGCGGAACTCGACAAACTCCGCCTGGATGGCGTCCGCCTCCAGGCCACGAGGGTCCATCGGCACGGGATCGCAGCCACAAAGATCGACGTCGTCGCGAAAGAAGGACACGCGCATCGAGGATTGAACGACGTGCTGCGCATACTCGACGGCGCGGAAATCTCAAGCCGATCCAGACAACAGGCCGCCGACATCTTCCGCCGCCTCGCCGAAGCCGAAGCCGAAGTTCACGGGATTTCCGTCGACCGCGTCCAATTTCACGAAGTCGGCGCAGCGGACGCCATTGCGGACATCGCCGGCGCCGTTATCGGCCTGGAACATCTCGGCGTCGAACGGGTCTACGCCTCTCCCCTTCGATTCGGTCACGGAACCACCCGAAGTTGCCACGGCGTACTGCCGGTTCCGGTTCCCGCCGTGGTCGCCCTGTGCAGAGACGTGCCGGTCCAGCGGACCGACGTCCCGTTTGAACTGGTCACACCGACCGGCGCCGCTATTCTCACCACCCTCGCAGAACAGATCGGCGTCACCCCTCCCTTTCGCGCCCGACGCATCGGCTACGGGGCAGGCAGCCGCGACCTGGATCAGCTGCCGAACCTGCTCCGTCTGGAAATCGGAGATTCCGGGTCCTTCCCGCAGACGGACACCGTCACCCTCATTGAAACCAACATTGACGACATGACGCCTGAAATCTACGGCTACCTTATCGACCGTCTGATCGCCGACGGTGCAAGAGACGCATATCTCACGCCCGTTATCATGAAAAAGGGACGCCCTGGAGTGATGCTCAGCGTCCTCGCCGATCCGGACTGCACACAGTCTGTCACGGACCGGATCTTCCGTGAAACCACAACGCTTGGCGTCCGGATCCGCCGCGTCGATCGCCAGACCGTTTCCAGGCGATCCGAGGTCGTTGAAACGTCGTTCGGACCCGTGACCGTAAAGGTGGCCGACTACGGTGGAAGGACGCGTATCGCGCCCGAATACGAAGATTGCGCCCGTATTGCGGTGGAACGCGACGTCCCCGTTCTGGATGTCTATCGCGCCGCCGCGGCCGCGGCCGGGAACTGATGACCTCGCGGCGAGTCTACAGACACTCGAAAGCCGAGGTCCGGACGTGACAGGTAACCGGCCCTGAGATTTTGCAAAGCGGAAAGTACAGGTGGCGCATCGAGCCGTTCTCGATTGAAAACCCCGGGTCTTCAGCGGTAACCAGGATAAGCCTTCGACCGTCCCTGACGACGCGTTCCACGGTGCATCCCGTCGTTGAGCCGTCCCCGAACCGTATGATTGCCGTCGTTCCCGCAACGCCCGCGCGGTCGAGTGCCTCACCCGATACGTCCAGTCCGTCGAACGGGTCGCCGCCGGCCTTTCTGAGAACACGCTCCACCTTCAGGTCGTAGACACCCCCGCCCGTAATCGCGTCCTCTTTCCATCTCAATTCGTTCCCGCCCCACAGCCCAAGGCACGTGGCGTCGCCATCCCGTTCCCGCACGAAGCCGAACTCGCCGTTCAACGTGAGATCGCCGACCACCAGCGGTTCGTCGCGCCATACCGCGCGATGCGCGATCCGGTCCACACAGCCTCCGTGCCGCACCTCCAGGACGACGGACCGATCGTCCATGTAGACCTGCCGGACACACTTGATGAACGGAGACCCGTCGAAGGGCTCGTGGACCGCCGCGAAGACGCTCGAAAGCGGCGCACTCCCGCGGCGCCGCGCCACGAAGACCGGCATCCTGTACCTGTCCAATTCGACTTCATTCTCATCTGCGCGCCGGACCGACGGGGCGTCGCCCAGATAGACCTCGGCGCCGTAGAGTCCGGGCAAATGGCACCGGAGCCCGGCGCTCGCCCCTGCCAGGCCAAAACGCACCGTCAGTCCATCTACCGCCCGACCTCGGGACACATTCTGTACGAATCCGTAGCTGATGTTACGCCCCCCGGCGTCGCCTGAATCCCCTTCGAATTCGGGAAGCCGAACTTCAACTCCACCCAACAGATGCCGCCCGACGGGCTTCAATGGCACATCCAGGCGGGCCCATCCGTCGCGATCGGCGCTCCCGTGCAGGGTCCAGTCATGCGTGGCGCCTCCGCGCACCCGGAAGATATCCACCGCGTACACATTCCGATCGCCCGCGGCAACCAGCATGACCGTTCGCCGGTACTCCCGAGCCAACTCCGGGTACGCGCGCTCACCGCTTGCTTCCATCCACTGTACCGTTTTGTGCGTGGTCTCGAATGCCAGGAGTCTGCCGCCGGACGCCCCCTTGTCTCCACTCCGGTACTGATCCTGCCCGTCGATCACCACTGTATTGTGCGCCAGCGTACTCACGGTCCAGGGCCGGTACCGCGTATGGGTGTATCCAAGGTCCGACACCAACTCTTCTCCAAACACATACAGCATCAAGTTCAACATGTCCGCGTGGTCGTGTCCGTGGCCGCCTTCCGAGAAATGAAGGTGCGCCTGCGTCTGGCGTTCGTCTTCGCCCAGCCCGAGCCACGCATGACCCATCCCGGCAAACAGCGCCGAACGCGACCGGTCCGAGGGTTTCAGGTCCTCGAATCTTGCCCAGGAATCGTGTACCGGAATCAGCCGTCCATCGGGATACCTGAAGACATCGAGAACCCGTGTGCAGCGTTCAACGTCGGTGAATTCGCGAAGCGGGTCCAGATCGACAAAGCGCCGGCCGTCTTCCGCGTCAAGATAGCCGGGAGGATCGGAGTATCCGGCCAGGGCTTCGAGCACGCGCATCAGGCCTGACAGCGTATATCGATGATACGCGGGGCTGCCCTGGCACCAGAAGCCGTCCACGGAGAACCGACGAAACAGCCCGTGCGCGCAACGCACCGCCCGGTGGACCAGCGCCGGCTCGTCCATCACGCGGCCGGCGACCGCATATCCCTCGTAGGTCTCCGGGCTCGCATTAGTATACAGGATGCCATGGAAGGCGTCCTGCCGGATGCCACCCCTGAAGAAGCCGTCTTCGATGCGGCGGCTGACATCTTCACCCCGTTCCCGCGCAAGCCGATCCAGTTCGCCGCTGTACCGAATCGAATCGTACGCGTAGATCAGCTCCGTCGGGATTTCGGCGTAGCGCCACTCCCCCCATTTTCCACCCCGCCGCGGAAACGGCGGGTCCATGCAAACCCGCTTTGGCGAATTCGCCACGTCGATCCAGACGAGAAATCCGGGATAATGCCGCGCAATGGCGTCCAGGATCAATGCCGCCCGGCGGGCATACTGCCGATGACCGGTCGCCGCGTACAATCGCCCGAGGTCCCGCGCACGTTCCGCAAGATAGAACCTGGCGCACCACCAGGCCCTGGCGCGGAAGAAGAATCGTCGTCCCCGAATGTCTTCGAAAAAGGGGTAATCGACTTCGATGCCCAGAGGGTTCAAGACGCGCAGGGTGCGGTTCTCCGCAAATTCGCCTCCGGGAAATCCCGTTGCGCAGTGCCGGCAACGCACCCGCAGCGGATCCTCAATGGACCAGTCAAGCTGCCGCTCCCTGACGCCTTCACCGCAACGGGCGCAGGCCACATACCGGAACCCGGTGCGGTCCGGCACCACGGCGACAAGCCTGTCCTCGGACATCGCCATCAGCGGCGCGACCGCCTTCCGGAGTTTCTCCAGCGATTCGGGCGACGGCGTCTCGCTGTAGACCGGGACCGGCGCTCCCGCGGCCGCAGACTTGCCGGGCCGGAACCAGCATAGGAGAAGAATGCCGATCAACACACCCAATCCATCCATTGCCCTATCCAGTCGCTGTGTTTATCTTTGGTCCGCCAACTCAGGATGAGACGTGCCGCCACGGCTCCCGATATCAGAACCCACCGGAAACGGGGGCTCTCCGAACAGGGTTTCCACCGCCGCGGCGCCGGCCGCAAGTAAGGAGAACCGTCATGCAAGCGGACGTGCGAATCGATCCGAACGAAGAGATCGGTTTCATGAACCTGGACGAAACCGACTACAGCAGCCTTACGACGGGGGAACAGGTCCGTCGCCTCGAGGTGGAGGGATACGTCGTTCTCCCGGACATCCTCGACGCGGAACACATGGACCGGATCAAGCGCGAAATGGCGGATGCGCCGATGCAGACGAAGGATTACAGCGACGCGCAGACCTTTTGCCTCGAGCCGCAATGGCGCAGCCGGGCACTGGCCGAACTGATCGCGCATCCGCCGATGATCGGCTTCCTGGAGACGCTGCTCGGTGAAGACATCGTGTTCACCCGGGGGCTCTTCACCAGGACGCTCTCGGGCTCCCCGCCCATTTCGCTGCACACCGACGGCCAGCCGTTCGGGTCGTCCATCTTCGGATACGAAGGAAGCTGTCCGCGACTGCTGCGCGTTCTGTACTACCTCGACGACCTGACACCCGAGCGGGCGCCGTTTCGCCTGGTACCACGATCCCACCTTTCGTACCATGCCGAAGCGAACCCCTACGTGCGTTACAAATACCACCCGGGCGAGGTCACACTCTGCGTGAAGGCGGGTACGGCGCTGGTTATCCCCATCAACCTGTTCCACGGCACCCATCCGAACAGGTCGCGAAACCAACGGACGCTGGTTCAATTGGGGTACCGACCGGCGTGGGCAGGCCCCATACAACCGATGCCCGAGTGGGACCCGGAACTCGTTGCCGGCGCGCCGCCTGAAACCCGTCGCTATCTGCAAAGCCCCAACACGACCGGCCTGGACTGGAATCAGCCCCACAAACCCAAAGGCATGAAATCCGACGCAGCCGCCATCGATCCCGGCCGGTGGAAACCCTGACCCGAACCGAAATACGAGTCGAAACTCAGAAACCGAAAAAGCCCGAAGCCATTCGATTGGCCGGGCTTTTCTGATCGCGAGTTGCGGATGACTTGCCGACTACCTCTTGTTTGGCAGGATCCAGACGTCCCTGAAAAACCTCTGACGCGCTTCGTTCAACCCGCCGATCACCACGGAATTCATGCAGGGTTTGGGTTCGTGGAACCGGACGGTCACGTAGTTGTAAGCGATCAGAATGGCCCGGCGGGGATTGTCATGATTCGTCCAGGCCGATCCGGTATGCCGCACCCCCTCTGAGAATACGACAAGACTCCCCGGCGGACACCCGTAGGTCTCCCAGAGTCCCGAGTCCGGATCGTCGGCCTGCTCCGGCCAGGTCCCGTCCTGGGCCGAAACCGTATTGGCCTTGTGCGAGCCGGGCACGAGGCACGTGCCGCCCTGCCCCTTCTTCACTTCATTCAATTCCCAGACAATGCGTGTCATCCCGCTGTAGATTCGACCGTTGTGAAAGCGGTAGGAAGTGGACGGATCGAGATTCGTCCCGCCCACGTGAGGCCGCCATTGATTCCCGGTCGTCCCGGTCGATCGGGCGGAAACGAAGACGCTCTCCAGGCGGATGCGATCGCGTTCCGGATGAATCACCTCCTGCAGGACACCCATGACCCTCGGATGATCGATGAGAAATTCCGCGGGGCCGGCGATGGGCGCCCTCTGGTGCTCCGGCAGACTCCCGGGATCTTTCATGTAGACATCGATGTGCTCCCGAACGCTTTGTATTGCATCGTCCGTGAGCACGCCGGGAATAACGAGAAAACCCTTCAGGTCGAAGAGGAATTTTTCGTATTCCGTCATGGGCTGTATCGGCGCGGATTCGACGGGTTCGCCTGCATCCGTGTGTGCGTTCGCGGTTTTCATTGCAAATGCTCCTTCTCAGGGACGGCCGGATTACATCCCCGAAATCAGACGCCGGAACCTTCACCGGCAACGGCCGGTCATTCGATTACGATATTCTCCCTCGCGTGTACGAACAGAACGTCGTTTGCGCCGTTGTAGCGCCGGAGTACGTCCTCCCCCGCATCGGATCGTACCTCGTCTTCAGTAATGCCGGCGATGACCAGGTCGGCCTCGGAAGAGCGACGGGAGACCTCTTCCTCGACGGACTCATCCGTCGTGCATTCGACGGAGGTGACGTTCTGCAGGGAAATGGGCAGCCGACCCTCCGTCATCAGACTGGACAGCCTGCGTGTCTCGCGTTCCGCGTCTGCGGACTCATGGCAGGCGAAGAGCCTGATCTCCGCCCGCCGCCAGTCGCGGTGGCCCACGACGATATACGCAAGAAGCAGCATCAGCGGCGCATTGGTCAGATTATCCTCCGTCACCCACAGATGAATCGAAGACCGGTAACCGAACCGGTAGTTCGTGGAACGCAGGACCATGACATTGAACATCGCCGCGGCCGCAAGTCGCACGCCCTCGGCCGTTTCATCGATTTCCTCCGGACGGTCCTTGTCGAACTCAAGAAGAATGCAGTTGTTGGGCAGGCCGGAGATGCCGGGCATCTGGAGTGTCTGCGCCAGCGCCTGGCTGAACGAAGGGCAGATCAGAGAATCGACGAAAATCCCGGCGCCGCTGACGTTCGCCCGCTCGATGAGTTTGTCCACCTGGATGCGGGCTTTCGCCTCGTCGTCGATCGAGTATTCACCTTGATAGTACTGGACGAAATGGCCGAACCCGTGCCTGTGGCTGATCCAGCGCAACAGATCGAAGTGCCCCAAACGGCGGTCGCCGAAACGCGTCACGGCAACAATCGAGGGGCGCCAGCCGCCGTCGTATTTTTCCACCTGGTTCTTCTGCAGCGTGATCTGAAGCCGGCGGGTGAGCTGGAACATCGTGCCCTGAAAGATCGCCGTGAGGTCGCGTTCTCCTTTTCGCGAACGCCGCAGCCCGAAATATATCGCGGCCATGAGCGCGATGGCGATCAGCGTATACTGAAAACTCATCTGGAGCATCATCAGCGCGCACATGACCGCGCCGATCAGCGACACGTACCAGCGCGAATGAAACGTGGGGCGGTACGACGGATTCCCTGCGAAATATTCGAGGAACGAAACGGAACACAGGGCGCCGTACGTGACCATGAAAAACATGCTGAGAATCTTCGCAATGAAGTCGATGTCGCCCAAAACGACAAAAACCACCGCTATGGCACTTGATACGCATGTCGAGTAGACGGGCTCCTGCGCCTTCCCCCAACCCCTGGCCAGCAGCTGGTTCAATTTCGGAATGGGAAGAACCTTGTCCCTGGCGAGTGCCTGCAGGGTTCTCGGCGCGACGAGGATCGAGCCGAGGGCGGACGACAGTGCGGCGGCGCCCAGACCAATATGGATTGCAGGACCCCAGATGGCGATCTGCGACATGATGAACTGATCGCCGTTCAGCGCTTGCGGAGTCGCGCTCTCTGCGAGTTTGATCGCCACCAGTGCGTACACGACCATGCCCGCAAACGTCGCGGCGATAATTCCTAGAGGGATACTCCGCTGTGGATTCTTCAGGTCCCCCGAGAGTCCCAGCCCGGCAATCATACCGGTAAAGGCCGGGAAGCAGGTCGCAAAGACGACGCCGAACGCGTCCGGCGATTCGATCTTGTCGGTCAGATGAAGCGCGTCGGGGCGGATGGACTCGGGACCCGTTCCGAACAGAAATGAAACAATGGACACGCCGAGAATCACGCTGACGACCCAAAGGGCGCCGACGCCGACGCCGGCGCCCTTGAGGAGCATCAGCACGACGAGAAATACGGTGCAGCCCAGACTCACCCAGCGCGGGTCGGCATCCACCTGGTACTGTTCGTAAGCCCACGCATAGACCGGCTGGAACGCCTCCGCGAACGCGACCAGGTAGAACGCCACCGATATCGCCTGAGAAAGGTAGAGCGCGATCCCGATCGAACCGCCGATGCTGGTGCCGAACGACCGGCTGATAATGTAGTACGCACCGCCTCCCGCCACTCGGCGGTTGGTCGCGATCTCGGACACCGCCAGGACCGTGGGTATGGTCACCAGGTGTCCGAGTACGATAATCATCAGGCTGCCCCAGAGTCCCGTATGCGCGACGGCGTACCCGAAACGAAGGAACAGGATGGCCCCGAGAATCGTGCTGATCGACGCGAGAAAGACCGGCGCCGTGCCGAATCCGTGTCCCCGGCCGGACGACGGGGAGGCCCGGCCGGAGGTTGCCGCCGTGGGGTTCGGAATCATCTCTTTCCTTTTGCGAGTGCAGACACGTTACGGCAGTTTTCGGGTGACGCCTGACATTTAATCGTATCCAGAAGGGGTCCGGAATCCTTGATGAGGCGACCCGGGACCGGATGCCCGTCGCAAAAAGGCGACGAGATTGCGACATTCCGGCGGAATGGTACTGAAAAGCAAGATTCCTGGCAAGAACAACAAGTACAGGCATCCCTCGCCGGCAATCCTGCAATGAACGTAAAAAAAGGGCCTGCGGTGTACCGTCGCAGGCCCTTTTTTTTCAGTGAATAAAGATGGTGGGCGATACTGGACTCGAACCAGTGACCTCTTGCATGTCAAGCAAGCACTCTAACCACCTGAGCTAATCGCCCATCCAATTTGAACCGGTTCTTCATGGCGCCTTGAAGCCGGCGACAGCGGGTTCGTGGTTCCCGATGAACGGCGCCGTGAAGACTGACCGCCTTTTCGTAATTTAATGCGCGAACCAAACGTCCGATCCGGACGGAAATCTATACGAAACAGGGGTCGAAGTCAAGCGGAATGTATGACCGTACTGCCGGCCTGGTCGGCGCCCGATCCGATGGCGATCGGCGGTTGTACGATCCGTTTATTTTCTTGCTGCGACTTCGGTTTTCGGTCGTTTGCGCTTGACATCCAGCACCAGAGGCCGAATATTAGCGGTTCCACGTCGTCAGGGCGGGTGGCGCGGGTATCGGTCCGGTCAACCTGGAAGCGTTCTTCCCGGCAGCGACAGATCCATTAACGGAAGAGAATCTTCATGAAAACCTACAAGGCCGCGCTGATCGGGTGCAGCAGAATGGGCGCCTTCATCGACAACGAAGTGCCTGAATCCTGGGGCGCTTACTCGCACGCGGCGGGATACGAGGCGTGCGAACGAACGGAAATGACCGCATGTTCAGATTTGCGCGGAGAAGCCATGAAACAGGTCGGACTCCGCTATGGCGTGCCGGAAGACAGGCAGTACTTCGACTACCGGGAGATGATCGAACGCGAGCGCCCGGACATCGTCAGCGTCGCCACGCAGCCCGAGCAGCGCGCGGGTATCGTCATCGATGCGGTCGAACGGGGGGTCCGCGCGGTCTATGGCGAAAAAGCCATGGCCGCGTCTCTCGACGAAGCCGACGCGATGGTGGATGCGGTTGAGCGTAACGGGGCCGTTTTCAATATGGGCACAAACCGCCGCTGGGATCCTGGTTACGACGCGATGAAGGAGGTGATCGACGGCGGGCGGATCGGCCGCCTGCGCACGCTGATCGTCCATCAGACCGGCCCTCTCTTCAACGGCGCCAGCCACAGCTTCGACCTGCTGATGCGGCTCAATGGCGACCACCCGGTGTCGTGGGTTCAGGCCCACCTGCCGAACGGAGACCAGGTGATTGACGGCGAACGCCTGACCGAGGACCCGGTGGGGCACGGCATCCTGCAATTCGAAAACGGAGTCACCGCATACGCGCTGAATTCAGGACGGGGCATGGAAGTGGAGGCGGTGGGCGACCGGGGCGTGGTCACGGGAACGCACAACGGCAAGGCGTGGGAATTGCGCGCGCACGGCGCCGAGGACCATCGCGGCCGGCCCGTGCTGGTGCCGCAGGAATTTCCGGCCTTCAAACCGGCGAGTTCAACGGTCCGGCTGATCCAAGACCTCGTCCGTTCGCTGGACACCGGAGAACCGCCGCGCGGCGGCGTCAGAACGGCGCACGCCAATACCGAGCTCATTTTCGCGTTCGTCGAATCTCACGTGCGCGGCGGGGCAAGGGTCGAGTTGCCGATGAGCGGCAGCAGGTTCCGTCTGCAAAGAGAAAGGGCGCCCCGAGAGCCGAAATATCAGCGTTGAGGCCGGATCGTTACATCGACGGTACGGGCGGATGCGCCAATACGGAGAGACTCCGGGTTACAAAGACTCGGGCCGGTACACAATCTGCAGCAGATTGCCTTCGGGATCCGCCAGAAAGTTGAACCGGGTCCCCGCGGAAGTCTCCCGGTACGGCCCAACAAACGCGGCGCCGCGGCTCTCCAGTACCCGGCACGCCGAATCGAAGTCATCCACCGAGAGCGCAATATGCCGGATGCCCGCGTCGTCGGCGGCGCCGGGCGTGCGCGTCCGGTCGTTTGACGGCAGGAACTCCAGGATTCCGCCTCCCGGGAGGCGCACGAACCAGGTCCGGCTCTCTTCGTTCTCAAGGATCATCTCGAATTCAAGAATGTCGCAGTACCAACGGGCGAGCGCTTTGGAATCGGCCGCGACAATTGCGATATGCTCGATCGATCGGATCATGCGTCCTCCGTTGGTGACAGGATGATTTCACGGCCCTCCTTCAGCGACGCGTCTACCGCGGATGCCACCCGGACAACCGCCTGCCCGTCCCGGGGTGTAATCTGAGGTTTCCACAAGTTCCGTACCACGCCCGCGAAGTGCCGGATCAGCGAACGTGACATGCCCTCGGTCTGCCCGTGTACCTCCGGTGCGGCGGAGGTATCGGGATATTCCACGTCGTCGGCGCGATAGACCGCAAGACCGGTTTCGTACGGAAGGACCTCGACGGCCCCGTCCGTGCCGCGTACGGTGAAGAGCTGGTTCTGCGGCCGTCCGGCCCGCGTGGGCGAACCCCAGACATTTTCCAGAACGGCAACGGCACCGCAGTCAAAGGTCAGAACGACGACGATCAGATCCTGCCGGCGCTGCCCGCCGGACCGGGCGTACGCCATGACCCGGGCGACCCCGCTTCGCGACGTCCAGAGCGCGAGATCGATATCGTGCGGCAGCAGCCAATAGGCCAGCGGAAACCGGCCCAGCACCCGATCGACGGCGGCGGGTTGGGAGGATCTCCGGCTGTAGAGATGAAGGACGTCGCCGATTTCGCCGCCCGCGACCGCTTCCCGCATGGCGGCGAACCGGGGATCGAAACGCAGACTGTGACAAACCATCAGGCGCACGCCGTTCCGGTCCGCGTCCCGGACCATCCGGGCGGCATCGGAAGGGGACGTCGCCATCGGTTTTTCTACAAGCACGTGCTTTCCGGAATTCAGGCAGGCCCCGACGGGATCGGCGTGCGCCCATTCGGACGTGGCAACGATCACCGCTTCGATCTGCGGATGGTCGGAGAGCATGTCGCGGTAACGGGCGCCGGTGTAGAACGGAACGTCCAATTCCGTGGCAACGTTCCTGACGGCGGCCTCCCCCCGGCCGCACACGGCAACCAGCCTGGTCAGCGCCGATTGCCGGAGGAGTCGAGCGTAGAGTCCGCCCATCCTGCCCGGGCCGATAACGGCGACGTCTACGGGTTGGACCGGTTCTGTCACAGGATTCCCGGGAGTGTTCATCGGACCACTGCGAAACAGACGCGAATCGCGCGCATCGACAAGCCACGAGGAGGAATTATGAAACGTGTGCCGGCCAGTCTTCTACTGGGCGTCATATCCGCCATCTGCAGCCCTTCCTTTGCGGCCGGCGAACCATCGACAGACGGTCGGGCGCTCTATCGCCAGTATTGCGCGACCTGTCACGGTCAGAACCTGGAGGGCGTTACCGCGCCCAGTCTGACCGACGGTGTCTGGATCTACGGCGGACGCGGGAACATCGCCCGAAACATCATGTTCGGCATCGTCCAGCAGGGAATGCCCGCGTTCGGACACGTGCTTGCGCGGAACCAGATCAACGCCATCTCGAAATACATCCGGGAGGCCGAAGAATCCGCAGGCGGAAAGAAACCGCCCATTCCGGACACCCTCGACACGTACGACTATCGTATTCGTGTTGAACGCTGGGTGGAGGGTCTGCGGATTCCCTGGTCGATAGACTTCCCCGATAACGACACCGCACTCATCACCGAGCGACCCGGCAGGCTTCGCGTGGTGAGGAACGGCGTGCTGCGTCCCGATCCCGTATCGGATACGCCCCGGGTCCTGCATCAGGGACAGGGCGGGCTGATGGACGTGGCCGTCGACCCCGATTACAATGAAAACGGATGGATCTATCTCGCGTACAGCCACGCGCTCGCGGACACCGCCGGCGCCGACCGACCACCCGCGATGACGCGCCTCGTCAGGGGTCGTCTCAGGAATAACGCCTGGACCGATCAGCAGGTCATATACGAAGCACCGCACGAGACCTATGGCCGAACCCGGTACCACTACGGCTGCCGCATTGCATTCGATCCGGCCGGCTATCTCTACTTTCCGGTTGGCGACCGGGGCATACCCCGGCACGCGCAGGATTTGGGCAGGCCCGGCGGGAAAATTCACCGCATCCACAGGGACGGCCGGATACCCGCAGACAACCCCTTCCTGGAGACGGAAGGCGCCCTTCCGACCGTATTCAGCTTCGGCCAGCGCAACCCGCAGGGCCTGGCCGTGCATCCGGTGACGGGCGCCCTCTGGGAGAGCGAGCACGGGCCCATGGGCGGGGACGAAATCAACCTCATACGGGCAGGGGTCAATTACGGCTGGCCGGCAATTACGTACGGCCGGAACTACAACGGGACCCCTGTCTCGGAGTTCGAGCGAAAGCCCGGCCTCGAACAGCCGGTCCTGTTCTGGCGTCCCTCCATCGCCGTGTGCGGCATCGACTTCTACCGCGGCGACCTCTTCGCGCGCTGGAAGAACCGACTGCTCGTGGGCGCCCTCGCGTTTGAGGAGGTCCGCCTCCTCGCGATCGAAAACGACCGCGTGATCTACCAGGAAACCATCCTCAAGAACGCCGGTCGCGTGCGTGACGTGGCGAGCGGACCGGACGGCGCCATCTACGTCGTCCTGAACAACCCGGGGACCGTCCTGCGGCTCACGCCGGTCGCCGATGACGACGCGGGAGCCTTCTGATCCCGTGCGGAGTCGGGACCGGAATTAACGTACGAACTCTCATTCCACTGCAAGCGCTTCGAGAATCCCCTTCAGATAGCCGATGCTGCGCGCGGCGATCGTTTCCGGGTCCGGTTCG
Organism: Candidatus Latescibacterota bacterium; assembly: GCA_965219995.1. Taxonomy (GTDB): domain Bacteria; phylum Latescibacterota; class UBA2968; order UBA2968; genus JAAXHE01. The sequence continues at coordinate 176,282 of CBDCOX010000002.1, read as the reverse complement.
AAGTCGAAGACTTCAACCGATACATATCCGTTGTATCTCAGATCCCTGAGCGCCTTCAGAATTGGCGTGAACTGAAGTTCGCCGAACCCGGGCCCGCGCAGATTGGGGTCGTTGACGTGGACGTGCCGCATGGCGTTTCCGGCCCGGGCAATCACCTCCGCATGGGACGCTGCCTCCGTGGCCGCCGCACGACAATCCACCATCGTCTGAAAATTCGGGTGCCCCACGGCGTCGACCAGCTTAAGGGCCTCGTCCACACCGGTTACGAAATTGGTCTCCTGATCCGTCAGCGGCTCGATGCAATAGGTAACGCCGCGATCCGACATCACGTCCGAGCACCCGGCGAACAGATCGACGGCCCGGTCGAAGCAGTCGCCGGGGTCCCATCCCTCCTGGATATTCCGCTGCTGGGGCGAGCCGTGAATCATCACTTCGCCCCCGAGATCTCCGCAGAAGTCGATCAACGCCTTCACATAATCCTGCGTGCGCTGCCGGACCCGCCTGTCCGGGTGGTTGATGTACAGACCGGCGGGTTTCACCAGCAGCCAATGCAGACCCACGATTTCCACGCCCGCCGCTTCCGCGGCCCGGCGAATGTCCCGCCTGCTGCCGGTTGAAATGTCGTGGACCGTCTCCGCCAGGGTGAACGGCGCAATCTCGACCCCGTCGCAACCGATCCGCGCAGCGTAGTCAAAAACCCGCTCGATCTCCCAGTCTTCGAAAAACTCATTACACACCGCAAGCTTCATTGGCGACACCTCCTGGCGTCCGAACCGTCAGGGCGCGCACGCGACACAATCGGCGACCCGCCGCCTACCTGATCACGAATCATCCCGGGTTCGACAAAATTCTTGACAGACGCGCTCATTTTCTCTAACATACGCGGGCTATCTTCAAATTCCAAGAAAAACGTAAGGAAGCCGTCTTCAAGGAGAAGCCGCTATGGCGTCGGCGCCCAATGCCCCATCCGACCAGCCGGAAAATGAAGATCATATCATCGAGGTGCACGACGTCTGGAAGACCTACGCGATGGGAGACCAGGAAGTCCACGCGCTTCGCGGCGTCTCTCTCGACGTCATCCGTGGCGAATACCTCTCCATCATGGGACCGTCCGGCTCCGGAAAGACGACGCTATTCAATATGGTCGGCGCCCTGGACCGACCCACCAAGGGCACGGTCGTGGTCAACGCGATCGAAATGGGAAGCCTCAGCCAGTCGCAAATTGCCTACCTCCGGTGCCACAATATCGGCTATATATTCCAGAGTTTCAATCTCATCCCCGTGATGACCGCGCTGGAAAATGTCGCGCTGCCCATGGTTTTTTCGGGAATGAAGAAGTCGGAATACGAGGAGAAGGCCGCTCACAAGCTGTCACTGGTGGGTCTGGGGGAGCGCCTTCGCCACAACCCGTACGAACTCTCGGGAGGCCAGCAGCAGCGCGTGGCCATCGCCCGGGCCATTGCCAACGACCCCGACCTGGTTCTCGCGGACGAACCCACCGGAAACCTGGACCTGAAAACCGGGCAGGAGATTATCGAACTGCTGCAAAGACTCCAGTCGGAGAGCGGCGTCACCATCGTCACGAACACGCACGACCACAAGATGCTGGTCGCGTCCGACCGGGTCGTGGACCTTCGTGACGGGCAGGTGGAGCTGGTTCGCAGGCGTGACGAAATCGACATTCAGGAAGGGCGGATCGAAGGACTGGATATCGAAGAACTGAGCAATTGACAGAAGGCAGCGTACGAAAAAACGAGGCGTCCGTCTTGAACGACGAACGCCTTTTCGTATATTCCGGAGACTTCAGGCGTTTCCACAGCAGTCCGGTTCGCGCGCCGTTCCGCAACAGGAATCACGGACTGCTAACGCGCTTGTGATCCATGAAGCAGGTCGTAATACCCGTTCTGCACCAGTCGGCGGATCATCTCCCGAATAACGGCGGCGTCGACGCGGAACATTTCGGCAATCTGCTCGGGCGTACGGCCTTTCTGCACCAGTTCAATCAACCGGTCGCGGTTCACGATGATTTCGGGAACGGCCATTGTCGACCTCGGGGTAATCCCGCAGAAAAAATGGTGGCGCCCGCCGGAATCGAACCAGCGACACAAGGATTTTCAGTCCTCTGCTCTACCAACTGAGCTAGGGCGCCCCCGAAACACGGAAGATCGCGTCTTTCCAGCTGAACGACAAACGCGCAAATCTAACAAAACGACCCCGGGTTGTCAAGACAGTTGCAATTGCTCGAGGCGTACAGAAGCGGCGCGCCGGATCCGCGAATCCGGGTAACGATGAATCGGCGTACCATTCCGTCAGGCCTCGCGTACCGGTCGAATCCGTACACGCGGCCGGAACGCCACGTCCCGTTGAAATCGCCCACCCTCCGATTCCCGAGGCCGAACCATGGCCAATCCGGAAACTACAGCCGACACCTTTGAGACAACTGCGGCGTCCGCCGAACCAACCCGCGGCGTTACCGTCCGATCCGTGCTTTCGGGACTGGTTCTGGTCGTGGGCCTGGACGCCCTGGCGATCCACCTCAGGTACGTGGTACATGGCTCGTTGATGACCTACAGCCATGTCCCGATGGCCATGCTCATTGTGTATGTGCTGATGATCGTCATCGGCGCATTGATCGCACGATTCTCCCCGTGGAAGCTTTCATCGCCGGAGTGGCACACCATTCTGGCCATGGGCATCGTCGGCGCGGCCGTACCGGGTTTCGGCCTGAGCGGATATCTGCTCGGATATATTGCGACCCCGTACTATTTTGCAACCGAAGTCAACGAATGGAACACCTACCTGCATCCGTACATCAATCCGTGGCTGATCCCGTCCGACGAAAACAAGGCGGTCACCTGGTTTTTCGAGGGCGCACCCAAAGGCGCGCAGATCCCATGGGACGCGTGGCTGCTGCCCCTGCTCTGGTGGACGACGTTTATCATGGCGGCATTCGTGGTCCTGGCCTGTGTCGCCGTCGTATTTCGCAGACAATGGGTGCAGAACGAACGACTGGCCTTTCCGGCCATGGCGCCGCTGATTCACATGGCGGAAGAACCCGGCAGCGGCAGATTCGCGCTGCCCGATTTCACGAAGAATTACCTGTTCTGGATCGGCTTCGGTCTGGCTTTCGGGATGATCGCCTGGAACTGCATCAATTATTTCCTGCCCGGCTTTCCGCGGTTTCCGGTCTATCGCGGCAGGTGGTACTGGATCGACCGTCAACATCCGCCTGCCTTTGGATTCCTGGGTCTGTTTACTATCTTTTTCTCATATTTCGCCAGCCTGGACGTTTTGTTCAGTATATGGTTCTTCGACCTGCTGTTCATCGTCGAAGGCGGCTGGCTGCACCGCCGGGGGTTTACGGCCATATCGCCATACTATTACCGTGGGGTCTACTACTGGCAGACCAAGGGCGCTTTTGCCATGCTGGCCGCTTCTGTTTTCTGGGTTGCCAGACGCCACATCAGGGATGTATTCCGCAAGGCCTGGAACAGGGACCATCCGATGGACGACCGTGACGAACCGCTCTCCTGCCGTACGGCGGTTGTGGCCATGCTCGTGGGTCTCGCTTTCATGTGGCTCTGGCTTTCACGCATCGGCTTCGACCCGCTTCTCGCGGCCTTGCTCCTTCCGGCGGTCATCTTCACATACGTCGGCCTGGCCAAGATTCTCGCGGAGACCGGCATGCCGTACACCAATGTGCCCGCGGGCCCGTGGGGTCTCGTATCGCCTTTCATCGGGTCATCGAACGTCAACGAAGGTACGCGGGTCGCCCTCCGGTTCGCGTCCAGAATCACGTCCCACTTCAAAGGCCTCTTCCTGCCCGCACTTGCACACGCCGGACGCGTTGCGGAGGGCGTACGAGGCGGCCGCCGGCGTCTCATGTATGCCGTTGTACTGGCCTTTCTGGTCAGTTTTGTCGCGAGCGTTCTGCTCACGATCCAACTGGGATACCGGGACGGCGCCTACAATTTCAACTCCTGGGAAATCGTGCGGGCGGGCCCCAAACATTTCGAAGGCACCGCGACGTCCGTCAAGAACTACCTTACGAAAAAACCCGATTTGCCAGTTTACCGGGAACATCCGGACTACATGGTGTTCTTCGGCCTGGGCGGCCTGGCCACGCTTCTGCTGATCTTCATGCGGCATCGCTTCGTCTGGTGGCCGCTGCATCCGGTCGGACTGGCCATCTCCGGTTCGTATCTCGCACGGCGAACCAGCATGACCATCATGCTGGCCTGGCTTGTCAAACTTGTGATGTTGAAAATGGGCGGGCCCTCCGTGTACCGAAAGTCCCGCCCGCTTTTTATCGGCCTGCTCGCCGGTTACATACTGGGCGTAGCCCTCTCCGCGTTCATCGACGTCGTCTGGTTCCCCGAACGCGGCCACAGCGTTCATCGCTTCTGAACGACGGCGACGGGCGGTTCCCGCTTCATCGGGCCCGTTGTACGGATTGAATCGCCGCCGCCGACAGGATGCCGGGATTCGGTAGATCCCGACGTGAACTCCCTATGAACAACGTCCGAAACATCGGACTCGTCCTGACGCTCTTGCTCACCGCTGCCGCATTCTTCTGCCTGGCGGTTGGACCGGACCGCGTCAACCCCTACCTCGCCGCCCTGCTGGGTCTGAAAGTGCCCGCTTCCGCGCCCCCCGCGTCTGTTCCCGAAGCGAGCGCGACTTCGGCTCGCGTGCTCGATACCGTATCGGACGCCGGCGTGAGGGCGCACGTTGCGCGCTTTACGGAGCACCGGTCACGAGTTCCCGGCTACTCCGGACACGCGGCCGCCGCCGGGTACATCCGGCGAAGTTTCGAAAACGCCGGTCTCCAGGACGTCCGCGCCGAGCCGTTCGACGTCACCTCGCCCGTCGACCTGGGCGGCAGCCTGACGCTTTTGCGGGACAATGTCACGCTTCCCATCCACGCGATCTGGCCGAACCTCGTCAAGACCTCCACACTGCCGCGGGAAGGGGTCCGCACGCGATTGATCTACGGGGCAACCGGGGAATTCGCCGACTTCAACGGTCATGCGCTCGAAGGCGCGGCCGTTCTCATGGAATTCAACACCCGGAACAACTGGCTGAACGCGGCCACCCTGGGGGCGGGGCAGATCATCTTCATTGAACCCGATTCGACGTTCTATACCGAAGCCGAGCAGAAATTTCTGCAAGTGCCGAACAGCGTGGAACGATTCTGGATCGACAAAGAGTCGGGACAGGCTCTGAAGACGCTGCTTGAACGTCGCGGCGAACTTGAAATCGAACTGAAGGCGAGAATGGAGTGGGAGAAACACACCGCCCACAACATCCTGGGTTTCCTTCCGGGTACGGATCCGGACCTGAAGGAACAGATCGTCGTGATCAACGCGTACTACGACGCCATGTCCGTCGTCCCCGCGCTTGCCCCCGGCGCCGAGATGGCAGGCGGCGCCGTCGCCCTTCTGGAACTGGTCAACTACTTCAAGCGATATCCCCCGGGGCGCACGGTACTCTTTCTGGCCACTTCGGCCCACCACCTGGGCTTTCGCGGCATCTGCGATTTTCTGGGCCGCCACGCCAGAAAGGAAAGGCACTTCGCCGCCCTGATGACCGACCCCATAGATATTCGTCTCTTCATCGGCCTGGACCTGTCGAGCCAGACCGCTCAGATCGGTGTCTGGAACAGCACGCGCAACTTCTACTACAACCGGTTCTTCACACCGTTCGGCAAGGAATTCGTCCGCATCTCGCAGGCGATCGCACCGGCTTTCGGTCTCGATCCGAACCAGGCGCTGCTGGACGGCATCAACCCCACCGGTGGAATGACCTGGGATATGTTCATCCCCGGCGCAAACCTGAAGACCGACGGAGAAGTCGTCCTCGAAGCCGGCACCCTCGCCCTGTCCCTGGTCACATTGAACGACGCACGCTTCCGGGTCGATACGCCCCTGGACACACCGGACGGGATGAACTTTGAAAACCTCGCAAAACAGGTCCGCCTGATTACGGGCGTACTCGACATTGCCCTGAACGACCCGACGCTCATCCCCGACTATCGACTCAATCCCGATGACCGCATGCGCGGCCTGAAGGGGTTCGTACGTACCTTTCCCAGGCGCAGTATCGTCCCGGACCGGCCCAAGGCCGGGGCCATCGCCGCGCTCCGGATGGGCATCGACAAATCGGTCAAGGGCGTCCGGCGCATCTATTACGACCTGGCCGACGAGAACGGTGAATTCTACATGCCCGGGATTGCCGAACGCCGCGTCTCCGTCAGCGCCTACTTTCAGGATCCGGAGACCGGAGAGATTACCTACGCCCCCAATTACGGGCAGCAGGCGCGTATCTATCGGGGCGACTTCGACATGGACTGGTGGATCTCGAAACGAAATATCATTCTGTTCCCGTGCATCGCCACCGACTTTTACGATACCGTCGATCCGCGTTATCTGACGAAGCTCTCCCAGATAAGCGTCTACGGCAGCGGCAACGTCACGCCGCAGGAATACGGTTACGCGATCGGCTTCGGCCCCACTGAACCCGTGGGCACCCTGTTCACGCGTCCGGGAGAGAGGGTCAAAGTCGCCATGAGGGCCGGCGGCGTCGCCGCGGGCTCCGGCGACATCGGCATCCGGTTCCTGCTGCTGAACGCACAGAGCGCCGAGAATGAAGAAATCGCACGGGGCACGGGTTACCCCACGCTGACGCACGGGTCGTTTGCGCGCACCTCGTTTCTGGCCGCAAGGGATATGTGGACGCTGAACGAGGCACGGAAGCAGGAGATGCAGAAATACGCCATCGAGAACCAGCGTCTGAACATGCTGCACAGCCGCACCCGCCACCACCTGCACAGGGCAGAGGACGCCATGTCGGAAAAGCGCTGGGACGTCTTCATGAAGCACACCCGCGCGGCGCTCGGCATCGAATCGCGCGCCTATCCCGACGTCAAAGATACGCAGAATGACGTGGTACGCGGCGTCGTCTTCTTCATGGCCCTGGTCATTCCGTGTGCGTTCTTCACCGAACGCCTCATCATTACCGCCGTGGATATCCGAAGACAGATCGCTGGATTTATCGGCATCTTTGTGCTCATCTGGCTTTTTCTTTCAAACGTGCATCCGGCATTCGAAATCTCCAACCCCCTGGTGGTTTTGCTCGCGTTCGTGATTCTGGCGCTGGCGGCCTTCGTGATCTCCCTTGTATTCAATCGTTTCAATGAAACCATGCGCCGGTTACGGGTCCCGGACGTCCTGCTGCACGAGACCGACGTCGGGCGAATCTCCGCCTCTCTGGCCGCCTTCCAACTCGGCATCGCAAACATGAAACGCCGCAAACTTCGCACGGTGCTTACGTTCACCACGCTCCTGCTCCTCACGTTTACCGTACTGTCGTTCACATCCATCAAGTCGGCTCTCGAATTCCGCCGGATTCCCATAGGCACGGAGGGTCCGTACCCCGGAATGCTCATCCGGAGCAAGTTCTGGGGCCCGCTGGAAGACGTGGTCTACGATTACGCCGTCACCCACTTCGGAGAATCCGCAATAGCCGCACCGAGAAGCTGGTACTATACCCGGGAAAAGAAGATTATCCCCGTGGAGTCCGAAAACGGCTCAGCACACGTACTCGGCGTCCTGGGAATGACGCCCCGGGAGCCGGACGTGACCGGCGTCCACCGGACCCTCAAGGCCGGTCGGTGGTTCCGTCCGGGCGAATCCGCGTGCATCCTGCCGGAAAAGATCGCGGTACTCCTCGGCGTTGACCCCGGGCGACCGGAGGCGTCCAGCGTCCGGGTGTTCGGGGAATCGCTGCCGGTGATCGGACTGATCGACGCCGGGGCATTCAGCGAGCTCAAGGACCTTGACGAGGAACCCCTCAGTCCCGCTGACTTCAAGCTTACCGACGAGGAAGCCATCGAACAGATGACCACACAGGAAACGCGGGAGAAACAGGGCCTGGAACAGCCGGAAGTCGAAATCATGCCCTTCGAGCACATCAACCCCGACGATATCCTGATCGTACCGTACAGGTTCCTGCGTCAGGTGGGCAGCCCGCTCCAGTCGGTCGCACTCCGATTCGATGCCGGATCAGACGTGGAGAGCTATGTAAAGGAACTCCTCTCCAGGCTGTCGGTCGTGCTCTTTGCAGGCCTTCCGGATCCGGAAGGGCGCATCAACGTCTCGGTTTTCAGCTCGCTCGGAGACACGTCGAGTCGCGGGTTGAGCCATCTCTTTATTCCTATCCTCATCGCTTCGCTCATCGTGCTGAATACAATGATGGGATCCGTGTACGAACGGTTTCGGGAAATCGGCGTCTATTCCGCGGTGGGCCTTGCGCCGGTCCACGTCGCCTTTCTCTTTATCGCCGAAGCCTGCGTCTATGCGGTCCTCGGCACGGTAAGCGGTTATCTGATGGGCCAGGGCGTTGCCAAGCTGCTGCTCTGGCAGGACCTGCTCTCCGGCGTCTCGCTCAACTACTCCGCCCGGTCCGCGGTTGCCTCGTCCGCCCTGGTCATGGCCGTGGTCATCCTGTCCACCCTCTATCCCGCCAGGCAGGCGTCGCTGATGGCTGTACCGGACGTGTCCCGCCGGTGGAAAATTCCGGAGCCCGACGGCGATGACTGGCGTTTCGAATTCCCCTTTACCGTCGGTGGAAACGATGTATTCGGGCTCTGTGTATTTCTCACAGACTACTTCGACTCTCACAGTGGCGAAGCGATGGGGGCGTTTTATACGGACGGCGCCCAACTGTACGGGAAGGGGAGCGACGGCGAGAGGGGATACGCGATCCGCACGACCCTGTGGCTTGCGCCCTTCGACCTGGGCGTGAGCGAGGAGTTGCGCTTCGAGGCGGAACCCACCGGCCAGTTCGACATCTACACACTGACGCTCACCCTCAGGCGACGTTCGGGGGAAGTCGCCTCATGGCGACGGGTCAACCAGGGCTTCATGAACGCCCTGCGCAAACAGTTTCTCATCTGGAGGACCGTCGACCCCGCCGAGAAGGCGGCGTACAGGGAGAAGGGCCTGCGGATACTCGTATCGGACGAACAGGACTCGAAACCGGTCTGAAAGACGACGCGACGCCGATGAACCGTTTCGTTCTCCCGGTATTGCAATGCGGAAATAGCCTTTGCATAATTCCTCTTTGTGTGTATTTTTCAGGCCCTTAAACTTTAAATCGTATTGACCCTTTATGGCCTTTCTCGATCGAATTCGCAGGCGGAAAACCAATCCTTACCAGGAAATCGAAGAATATCGGGATCTGCTCGAAGTCCCCGAGGAATTCGAAGAGGGATTCAACTCCAAGACCATTCTCGGTGCTCTCTTCGTTTCCGTCATTATGGTTCCGGGCAACATCTACCTGGAACTCATGGTGGGACATTCCGTCGGCGCCGCGGCCCAGTGGGTGACGATCATTCTGTTCCTGGAACTGGCCAAGCGCTCGTTCACGGTGCTTAAGAAGCAGGAACTTTACCTGCTCTACTACGTCACCAGCGCACTGGTCGCCCGCGAAACCGGGATGTTCGAAGGCCTGCTATGGCAGCAATATTACGTTCAGTCTCCGGCCGCCAAGCAGTTCGGCATCTCCCACCTCATTCCCCGCTGGTGGGCGCCTCCTCCCGACTCTCCCGCACTGATCGACCGCACCTTCCTTCATCAGGACTGGCTGCTCCCCATCTCCCTGCTCGTCCTGGGAATGATCATGGGGCGTATCCAGTGGTTCACGGCCAGTTACGTGCTCTTCCGCATCACGTCCGACTACGAACGCCTGCCCTTTCCGTTCGCGCCCATCAATGCCCAGGGCGCCATGGCGCTTGCCGAAGAAAGCAGCGGTCAGTACAGTTGGCGCTGGCGGGTATTCAGCATCGGGGCCGTGATCGGCGTCGTTTTCGGGTCGGTCTACGTGGCCGTACCCGCCATTTCCGGCGCGTTCATGGAACAGCCGCTTCAGCTCATCCCCATCCCGTGGGTGGATTTCACCCAGTACACGGGATATTTTCTGCCGGCCACGCCGCTGGGCTTCACGCTGCACCTGGCCCCCATCTTTGCAGGGCTGCTGGCGCCCTTCTGGGCCGTCATGGGCGCATTCATCGGCGTCGCCATCCACACCGCGGCGGGCCCCATCCTGTATTCCTACGGGTACATGCCGAACTGGTATATGGGCATGGATACCATCATGACCCACTTCGTCACGGGCATCGATTTCTGGATGAGCTTCGGGATCGGCATCACCTTCGCCATCGCAATTATCGGATTCTACCAGGTCTGGACCGGGGTTCGTACCGCCCGGGTGGAGAAAAAAGAAAAGGGAAGCTGGACGCCGCCGCGCGGTCGCGGAGACTTCCGGATCTGGATCTGCGTCGTACTCTTCAGTCTTGCCAGCCTGTACACTATAATCCTCGCCAAGGTCCTCTTCCCTGACCTCGTGAGCACCGTGCTGCTCATCTTCTTTTTCGTCTTCGCGTTTATCTATACGCCGTTGATCTCCTTCGTCAACGCGCGGCTGGACGGGCTGGTCGGACAGAACGTCAATATTCCCTATATCAGGGAAGCCACGATCTTTCTGAGCGGGTTCAAGGGGATCGAAATCTGGTTTGTGCCGTTTCCCCTGGCCAACTGGGGCGCGCAGGCTGAAACTTTCCGTCAGATTGAACTCACAGGCTCGAAATTCACGGGGATCCTGAAGGCGGAGATCTTCATGATCCCGCTGATCCTTCTGACCAGTTTCATGTACTGGTCCTATATCTGGAAGCTGGCGCCCATTCCCTCTTCCTCCTACCCCTACGTCCAGATGATGTGGCCGCTGCGGGCGCTCCAGAGCAGCGTCTGGTACACCGGCACCATGCAGGGCGAGGTCGAGCACGACCCGTCCTCCGGAACGGTGTCCTTCCAGCCGAGCAATCTGCCCGACGGCAACTGGTGGTACTGGCGTGCCCGAGCGTCGGCCGACGCGCAAATTGCAGAACATGAACAACGCACTTACGGACCGTGGTCCCGCGTTGGGTATTTTTATACGAACTTCAAGAGCACCGAAAAGCCGCTCGTGCCGCCGCTTCCGGTGGACCGGTCGGCGCCGGACATTTCCGAAGCGTTGCGGCTGGGCCTGCCTTCGGCGCCGGCGTTGCGGAGTCCCGATGACGGAAGCCATGCGGACAACCCCAACCCCAACCTGGTCGTACTCGCCGCACGGGATCCTGAGGGGCGGGACCTCGTCTATCAGTTCGAAGTGGACCAGGTGCCCTCCTTCGACGGTTCCTTTCTGCAGAGTTCGGACGACGAGCCGATCCTGTTCGAGGCCATCAAGCCGGTCGTGATCGCCATCGGACTCGCCGTCGGCCTGGTCTCGTTCGTGGTTCTGTCCGTCCTGGGCCTGCCGGTGCTGCTGATCTTCGGGTACATACGGAGTCTGACCAACATCCCCCACATCATGGTCACGGAGATCATCGGCGCGCTCCTGGCGCGGTACTATTTCTGGAAGCGCTTCGGCAGACAGCAGTGGCGACTCTATGCCGCCGTGTTGTACGTCGGATTCTCGGTGGGAATGTCCCTGGTGGGCATGGCCTCCGTGTCTATTGCCATGATCCAGAAGGCCGTCTCGGTACTGTTGTTCTGAGCGCCGTCCGGCGATGGCCCTTGACGTTGGCCGGACCGGTATCCCGTTTGGCGGATTGATTCGATCGATCCGGGCCGTTTGGTCTAACTGCACCTGGATGGAAGCATGTCAGCAGCGATCGGCATGATCGAAGTCGAAGGCGTCGCCGGGATTATTCTGGCGTCGGACGCGGCCTGCAAAGCCGCTGGCGTGGATCTTCTGGGTTGGGAGTCCATCGGTGGATTCACCACCGTTTTCTTCGGCGGATCCATCAGCCGCGTGGCAACGGCGCTCAGGAGCGGGGAACAGGCGGCCAAAGAGGTGGCGGACCACGTCGTGGCGGCGCCAATGACGCATCCTGAACCCGTTTGCAGGGAATACGTCTCGAATGCAGTCGCATCCCCACGGCGGACACCGTCCGGAGCGCTGGGTATGATCGAAACGAGAGGATATGGCGCCCACGTCACCGCCAACGACAAAATGGTGAAGGCGGCCGACGTCCAGGTCTACAACGTGCTCACCGTACACAACCGGGTGGTCTGCTCCCTGATACTTGGCGACGTGGCTTCCGTGACCGAAGCCCTGCCCGTGGGCCGCACGAGCGTCGAGGCCGGCGAGAACTTCCTGGGCGCCGCCCTCATCACCAGACCATTGCCCGACGTCCTGCGGGCATTCGGTCCCTGAGCGCCGTGGCGCCCCCGCGAAATCACGCCCTGGGCATTCTGGAAACCCGCGGCATGACCGCGCTTGTCGCGGCCGTGGACGCCATGCTGAAGACCGTGGACGTTCGGGTTCTGGGACGTCACGGCGTGGGATCGGGCTGGTTGACGGTTGTAATCGAAGGCGTCGTATCGGAAGTTGAGGCCGCCATTCGAGCCGGACGATCCGAAGCCGTAAACCACGGCGACCTGATCACCGCCGACGTTATCGCGGGACCGGTCCCGGGCGCCCTCGAGTCCATGCCGCACAGGACGGACGCGGTCACGACAGGCCCGTTCGGCGCGGGGGCGATGGGCATCCTCGAAACGCGGGGCATGGTACCCCTCATCCGCGGCGCCGACGCGATGGTCAAAAGCGCGCCCGTTCGCGTCGCCGGTTGGACGTCCGTTGGCGGCGCGCTGGTTCATCTCGTGGTCCGGGGCGACATTTCATCGGTCCAGACTGCCCTGCAGGCCGGCAAAGCGTGTGCCGATGAGGTCGGGGAAGTTTACGCGACCCTTATGATTCCGAGGCCGGAGGCGGGCGTCGAGCCGCTGCTTCCGGGACCACCGGTTTCAAACGGACCCCGGGCGGACGCCGGTGCGCTCGGTGTGCTTGAAACAACGGGTTACGCCAGCGCGGTCGGCGGTTCCGACGCCATGGTCAAAGCGGCGGACGTCGACCTCGTGCGCCTTGTCATCGCCAGCGGAGGCCGGGTGGACGCACTGGTGAAAGGCCGCCTGGACGCCGTCCAGGCGGCCGTCGACGCCGGTGTCGACGGCGCGCAGGAGGCCGGAGAATTGAATGCATCCTGTGTCGTTTCCCGTCCGTCTTCCGAAATCATGGCCTGTTTCGGCCGAAGCGAGGCCGTAAGAGCCACGAGCGGGAATCAGGCCATGGGTCTGATCGAGACGCGCAGTACCGTGGCCCTGGTCAAAGCCGTGGATCAGATGCTGAAGTCCGCGGACGTGGAATTCGAGGGTCGATACAAGGTCGGGTACTTTCTCACGGCAAGCGTTGTCCGGGGAGACGTCGGCGCGGTGCGCACCGCCCTGCAAGTCGGGGCCGAGGAAGCGGAGAGGTACGGTGAACTCGTGTCGGCCCATCTCATTCCGCACCCCTTTCCCGCACTGGAAGAGCGGCTGATCCACTGATCCGCCGCCGAATGCCCTGTCCGTCTCCCGGGGAAAGCCATGATACGCATCGACGATCCGGTGGTTACCGAACAGCTCCTCAAGGATAAACTGGGCACGGAGCGAGAGGTCGAAATCTGCCCGCGGGCGAAGCTCACGCCGCTGGCGCTGGACTATCTTGCGGCCAACCGGGTGCAGGTATCCAGAAAGGAGCCGGAAGCCGGCGGCTCGCGGACTTCGGCGCCGCCCCACCGCCGAAACCCCGGCGCCCGGAGGGAATTCAGGGGAATTTTCTGCCCCAACATCGTCATTTTCGACAGCGATGCCCGCATCAATTACGGCGAGATGGAGCGCTACGTCAACTGGCTCATCGAAGCCGGCATCCACGGGTTGTATCCCAATGGCAGCACAGGCGAATTCGTGCGCCTGTCCAGCGACGAGCGCAAGGAAGTCGTGCGTCTTGTCACGAACGTCAACCAGGGGCGCGTGCCCGTTCTTGCGGGCGCCAGCGAGGCCAACCTGCGCGACGTGCTCAGAATGAGCGAATACTACGCGGGCATTGACGTCGACGCCATTTCGCTGGTCCCCCCCTACTATTACGAGATCTCGGAAACCAGCCTCTTCGAATACTTCGCGGAAATCGCCAGGCAGACGCCTCTGGACGTCCTCCTCTACAATATTCCGCAATTCACACAGGAACTCACGCTGGACGTCATGGAACGCCTGCTGCCGTTCGAACGCATCATGGGAACCAAAGACTCCAGCCGGGACATGCCGAGGCTGATCAACACCATGCACCGGTTGCGCGAACAGCGTCCGGAGTACGTGGTCCTGGTCGGCTGCGAAGAAATCCTCTGCCCTTCCGTTATGATGGGCGCCAGCGGCGGCACGATCGCGACGTCCGGCATCATTCCCGAAGTCATCGTGGACATCTACGAAAAGACGCTTGCGGGCGATTTGAAGAACGCACAGACCATGCAGTACCGCATACTGGACCTCATCAACCTCATGCTGCTGGGCGTGAACTTCCCGGAGGGCTTCAAGACCGGTGTGGCCGTGCGCGGTTTCGACGTAGGGCCGCCCCGGCAGACCATGAGCGCCGAGGAAAAAGACTATCTGTTGAAGCTCGAATCCCAGATCAGCTGCATCCTCAAAGACATGGGTTACGAGGTCCGGGGCGCCCGGGCATGCCCCGTAACCGGCCTGCCGCCGATCGTCGACCGGACGTAACGCGGGTTGCGGGTCGGCAGGACGGATTGCGGACTCCTCCTCGACGACACCCTTCAACATTCTTACGGAGAGTCTCCATGGCTGACAATTCGCCGCAACACAACCTCGTAAATCCTTTCAGCCCGGATGCCGGCGACGGTTCCGTCTGGCTGAAAGGCAACCTCCACTCCCACACGACGAATTCCGACGGCAGAGCATCGCCCCAGCAACGCCTCGACGGATACGTGAATCGGGGATATGACTTTCTCTGTCTGTCGGACCACTACAGAATCACCCGGATCGACTCCGTGGACTGTCCGGAAGACTTTGTGCTCATCCAGGGCGCCGAACTGCATCCCGACAATCCCTTCGGCGGGCAGAAACACCATTTTCTCTGTCTGAACATTCACGAAGACCTGGACTCGGAGGCCATGCCGCCCCAGCACGTCATCGACGCCGTCCGGGACCAGGGCGGCAGCACGTGGCTGGCCCACCCGTACTGGAGTTCGGTGAACATTCTCAGAGACACCCTGCCGCTCGAGGGATTTGCCGGCGTGGAAGTCTTCAACACAACGTGCCAGCGCGCGGGGCGGGGTGAGTCCGGCGTTCACTGGGATGACTGGATGGACCTGGGCAACAGGCTGTATCCCGCCCTGGCCAACGACGACTCCCACGCTCTCGAGTCGGAAAACCGCGACACCTACGGCGGCTGGACGATGGTGCGTGTGAAGGACCGTTCACCGGGGGCCATTCTCGAGGCGCTGGAAAGGGGCGCGAGCTATTCGAGCACCGGCGTCGAGATCCGAAACATCACCCTGCGCAGAAGCGAAGACGGGAAACGGCCGGTGGAAGCCACGGTTGAATGCTCCGAATCCCGTTGTATCCTGGCCATCTGCGATACGTTCGGTACCGAGTACAGGAGTTCGGAAAAACCCTTTACGAGCGCCACGCTCACCCTGCGTCCGG
This sequence comes from Candidatus Latescibacterota bacterium, assembly GCA_965219995.1. Taxonomy (GTDB): domain Bacteria; phylum Latescibacterota; class UBA2968; order UBA2968; genus JAAXHE01. The sequence goes on along the minus strand of CBDCOX010000002.1, from coordinate 160,704 downwards.
GCGCACGGTGGGTCCGATTCGAAGTCATCGGAGCGGACGGGACGAAAGCCTGGTCCAATCCCTGCGACCTCACCTGAATCGAAAGCCGCGATGGGACTCGCCCTGACACCGAAGCAGGAAGCAGCGTACCGTACGGACGGTTTCGTTCAGGTTCCCGGTCTGCTGACGCCGCGTGAAATCGACGCCTTCCTGCAGGCGCAGGCGGAAGCGAAGCCTCCGGAGGTCCTGGAACTCGGCCTGCGCAGGCACACCGCGGACCCGCAATGGCGTTACCTGGCGTCGCATCCCCGCATCGCCGGCGTCGCGGCCCGGCTGCTGGGCGGACGGCCGATGATCGTCCAGACCATGTACATGGCAAAGGCGCCGGCCGGCGGAACCGGCATCGCGCTTCACCAGGACGCCCACTACATCCGGCACGAACCGGGCACCCTCATGGCATGCTGGCTCGCGTTGAACGATACGGACAGAGACAACGGCGGTCTCTGCGTCGCCGCCGGCAGCCACCTCGCCCCCCTCCGGGAAACCCGGCCCCCGAAAGACAGCAGGGAACACGCCTCCTGGGAGAAGGACTACGCCATGCGCGGGCCGGACGGAATGGAGTGGACCGAAACCATGCATTCGCACGAAGTCGCCGGCGTAAGCCCGGATGACCTCACGTTCCTTACGGTGCCGCGAGGCTCGGGGGTCTTCTTTACCGGCAGAACCATCCACGGGTCTTACGCGAACCGGTCCCGGGGCAGACCCCGCCTGGCGTTCGCCGTTCACTACGTCCGCGCGGGCACATGGGTCTATCGACGCGATATCCAGGACCTCACGCCGGCGAACTGAACGTCCGCGCCTGAAGTCTTCAATTTTCCAAATTCGGGAATCCCGTTATGAAACGTGTTGCAAAGCCGGAAGGCGAGTACAATATCGTCATCGAAGACGTTCCGATACCTGAAATCGCGCCCACCGAGGTGCTGATCCGCGCTGAATGCAGTCTGATCAGCCGCGGTTCCGAGATCTGGCGGCGCTACATCCGACCCGAAGCCATCGACCATCAGAGCATGGGATACTCGTTCGTGGGAGACGTCGTGGCGGTCGGCGCGCGGGTGGACGGCTTTTCTATCGGAGACCGCGTGGCGGCCATTGCGCCGCACGCGGAATACGTGGCCGTCGAAATCGTGAGCTCACGCCACCAGGATCCGGTCGTGCATCTCCCGGACGCGGTTTCGTCCGAAGCCGCGACATTCTGGCCGCTGAGCACCAGTTCCGTTCTCTGGATGTGGGAAATCGAGGCCCGCGAGGAAGATACGGTGGCCATTCTGGGCCAGGGGCTCGTGGGCTCCATCTGTATGCAGGCGCTCAACGCGGAGGCGAACCCCCGCGTGATCGCGGTCGACGCGCTGCCCCTCCGGTGCGATCTGGCGGGACGTCTCGGGGCGGACCACGTGGTGGACGCGTCGAGCGAAGACCCCGTCAAGGCGGTTAAAGGGCTGACAGACGGCGCGGGCGCGGATATCGTCGTGGAAGCGGTCGGCGGGCGCGCTGGCGCGGGCGCCTTCGCGCAGGCACAGGATATGGTGAAACGAAAGGGCCTCATCCAGGTGATCGGCTTGTACGAGGACCAGCCATTGCCGCTCGACTCGGGGAAGATCCAGGGACGTCGAATCGTGGGCGGTTATTCGGACGGCGGCAAACGATCGCAGGGCTCCGACCGCGCCCTTAAGCTTCTTGGCGAGAAGAAGATCAACGCCGAAGCCATGATCACCCACCGCTTTCCCTTCCAGGAGGCGGCGGAGGCGTTCGACTTGCTGTATACCCGTCTGGGGGAGACGATGGGCGTCGTACTCGTCTGGAAGTGAAAACAGCCTGCGCCGGTTTGCGGAATCGCCGGTCTTCTGCCCCGCAGCCCGGCCCCGCCGTCACGTTTACAGGGGGTACCGTGAAGAACGGATTCTATAAGGGCCACGGTCTCGGCAACGACTATATCGTCATGGATCCGGCCGACCTGGACTTCAGGCTCACCCCGAAGAATATCCGCCTGATCTGCAACCGAAACCTGGGCATCGGCGGGGACGGCATCCTTACCGTGGAACGCGGAAACGGCGCGGACTTCGGACTTCGCATTTTCAATCCCGATGGTAGCGAAGCCGAAAAATCGGGCAACGGCCTGCGCATTTTCGCGCGCTTCCTGCATGCCACGCACAGAACACGGCAAATCATCTTCACGGTTGATACCCTGGGCGGTCTCGTGGAGATTGAGGTCCACCCGGACCGTCACGGGGACGCGAGCCTCGCAACCGTGGAAATGGGCCGGGCAAGTTTCAATCCCGATGCGCTGCCCTGCACTCTGGACGCGGACGAGCTGATCCAACGTCCCATCGCAGCGGCGGGGCGCGATCTGAGATTCACCGGCGTCAGCGTGGGCAACCCCCACTGCGTCATCTTCAGACCCGCAAGCGAGACGTGGACCCGTGACGACCTGCTCGAACTCGGACCGGCCCTGGAGAATCACGATCTCTTCCCAAACCGAATCAACGTGCAATTGGCCGTACCCACGGGCCCGAACGAGATCTTCATTCTCATCTGGGAGCGCGGCGCGGGAGAAACGCTGGCATCCGGATCGTCGTCCTGCGCGGCCGCATGCGCGGCCGTCCGTCTGGGGCTGGTGAATTCGCCGGTAACCGTCTGCGCTCAGGGCGGCGCCCTCGACGTCGCGATCGACCCCGACTTCCGCCTGACCATGAAGGGACCCGTGGCCGAGGTCGCGCAGGGCGCCCTGAGCCCGGCATTCGTAAGGGAGCTCCAGGACGAAAACCCGGGCCCGGCGGACGGATGAACGGATGCCTCTCACGCCACGCGGTACTTAGCCACGGTCTCGGCGTTGATCGTCACGCCCAGGCCGGGGCCCTCCGGCACCGTCACGAACCCGTCGACGACGTCGAACCGTTCGTGCGTCAGATCATGGCGCAGCGGTGACTCCGACATACAGTACTCGAACATCTCACCGCCAGGTACCGCTGCGAGCGCATGCAGCGACGCCGCGATCGTAATCCCGCTCTTGAAACTGTGGTTCACCACTCTGGCATGCCGGCGGTGCGCCATCCTGCCCACCTCAACCATCGTAGAAACGCCGCACCTTCCAGGATCGGGCTGAACCCAGTCGAGTCCGCCGTCGGATACCAGCCGCTCGAAGGCGTCGAGCCGCGCTTCCGCTTCCCCCGCCGCGATGGGCAACGGACTCTCCGCCGTCAGTCTGGCGTAACCTCGCAGATCGCCCGGCTGAAGCGGTTCCTCGAGCCAGAACGGCTGGAACTCCGCAAACTGGCGCGCTCGCTTCAGGGCTGTTTTCCAGTCCCAGACCTGTCCCGCGTCGATCAGCACGTCTACACCGTCTCCCACGCCTCGCCGCGCCTCCTTTACGAGGTCGACGTCCGTCTTCTCGTCCCTCCCCATCGGTCCCCAACCGAATTTGACGGCCGTGAAGCCCTCCCCCGCGAACCTCCGCCCCAGCTCTCCGGTCTGCGCAGGCGTTTCTCCGAACAGGATTGAACAATACGCTCTGAACCGCTTGTTGAAGGGACCGCCGAGCAGCCGGTAGACGGGCGTGTCGAGGGCCTTGCCCGCGATATCCCACAATGCGAGGTTGACGCCCGCCATCGCGTGTACCCCCACGCCCCCTCCGCCGTAATAGTTCGCCGCTTCCGTCATGCGATGCATACACGCTTCCACCGCCAGCGGGTCCTCATTGCAGAGGGCGTTGGCCAGTCCGTTGCAGATCTGATGCGACAGGGGCGCATCCACAATTGCCTTGACGGCCGTCGGGCATGAGTCCACCTCTCCCCAGCCGGTGATTCCGGCGTCGGTTTCGACCTTGATCAGACAGGTATCCTGCGTTCCGTCGCAGGCATCGGTAACAACGGGCAGCCGCAATACCATAGCGGATACACGGGTAATCCTCATTTCAACCCTCCATTCACACAAAACGGTCTGCGCCGCGGCGCCAGGGCCCGGCGTTTCCGGCCGTTCCCGGATTCGCATGATACCCACCCGCGATAGGTCTGTCAATCCTCGCGCGGACTCGGCCGCCTCTACCAGAAACGGGTTGCACGGCCGCACCGATCGCCGTAGATTATCCGCCACCTGCGCAGATCATTAACGGGGGATCGGAAGTGCCTGTCGTCGAGTACATACGGGAGACCTACGAAACCGATGGCGTGCTGCCCCGGATCGACGTGTTCTCCAAAAACGAGATCGACGCGTTCCGGGCGCAGTTCGACGATCTCGAAGCCAGAGAGGGCAGAGACGTCTGCCAGGTGGGCCTCCAGTCCCGGCACTTCGACGAGGAATTCATCTGGAGGCTGTCCACCGACGCGCGTCTTCTGGACGTCATGGAACATGCCATGGGAAAGGATATCCTTCTGCTGGCCACGCACTTTTTCTGCAAATACCCCGCCAAAGACCAAAAACACTTCGTGGCGTGGCACCAGGATGTCACCTACTGGGGCCTGAAGCCTCCGCTGGCGCATACGGCCTGGATCGCCATCGACGACAGCGACGCGGAGAATGGCTGCATGCGCGTCATCCCGGGCTCTCACAAGGAAGGGATCGTCACACACGGGACGTCGAAACAGGCGGGGAATCTCCTGAGCATCAACCAGGAAATCCCGGACGAGCTCGTCGACACCAGCCACGCAATCGACCTGGAGCTCACGGCAGGCCAGATTTCCGTCCATCACGGCCAGCTCTTCCACGCCAGCATGCCGAATACCTCGAACCGCCGGCGCTGCGGCCTTACCGTCCGTTTCATTCCGCCGGAAGCCAGGCAGGTCGAAGTCAACTCAATCGGCCGGGACTGGCGGCCTGTCCTGCTCAGGGGCAGAAACCGATTCACGTACCACCCCGACGTACCCATGCCTTTTCCACTCCCGTAGAGAGCATTCAGATGGCAAAACGAAGGGTTGTCGTCACCGGTGCGGCCGGATATATCGCGGGGCGAAGCCTGCCCGTCCTCAGGGAGCGCTATGACCTCGGCCTCCTCGACGTTCGAAAAACGGACAGAAGCGGCGAAGAAGTCGAAGGTATCGCCATCGCCGACCTCCTCACGCGAGACAGGGACGAGTACCGGAAGCATTTCGCCAACGCCGACGCCGTGATTCATTGCGGATTCACGCGTGCGACAGATCCGATGGATCAGTACTGGGCGGAAGCCGACAACGTCGCCATGGCCCATAACGTGTATCAGACCTGCCTGGAAGAGGACGTTCGACGCGTCGTGGTCATCAGCTCCAACCATGCGACGGACTTCTACGAGACGCTCATCTGGTCCGGACGCATGGACTTCGTCACGCCGGACATGCTCCCGCTTTCCGACAACTTCTACGGGTGGGCCAAGGCCGCGTACGAACTGCTGGGCTTCGCCTTTGCCGCGGGAAAGATCGGAAACGGACGGAAACTTCAGAATGTACAGCTTCGCATCGGCGGGCCCCGCGAGAACGTGGCGGACAGACTCAGTCCGGAAAACCCGAAGGGCATGCACCGCAGCCTCGGGGCCTACCTGAGCGCGCGGGACCAGACCCAGCTCCTGATCAAGAGCATCGAGACGGAGAACATCGAAGACGAGAACGGCATCCCGTTTCAGATCTTCTACGGCATCAGTGGAAACAGCCACAACTTCTGGAGCATCGCCAACGCCCGGAAGGTTATCGGCTACGAGCCCGAAGACAACAGCCAGATCCGGTTCGCAGACAAAATCGCACCCGTAATCGCCGCCGCGAACCGGAGTCACTACGAAGGCGAAGAAACCGAGCGTTGAGTCCCCGGGGTTCCCGCGCGCCCGACAGTCCCGATCGCACAGACGCTGTATTTTCAGCAGGGGTCAATGCCCATGAAGATCACGCGCCTTGAGACCATCCCCGTCGCACAGCGGTTCCTCGTGCTGAAAATGCACACCGACGAGGGCGTCGTCGGCTACGGCGAACCGCTTGACTATACGCACTGGCGAATCGTCGCGCGCGCCATGGACGACCTGTCCGAATACCTCATCGGCAAGGACCCCCTCCAGATCGAAGACCACTGGCAGACCTTTTTTCGCTCCACGTACAGCCGGAGCATGCCCATCATCCTGGGCGCGCTCAGCGGCGCGGACATGGCCATGTGGGACATCATGGGCAAAGTCCTGGACGTACCCGTCTGGCGGCTCCTTGGCGGCTCGGTCCGGGACCGGGTGCGCGTTTACGCTCACGCGGGCGGCGATACGCCCGAAGCCTGCGCGGAACAGGCCCGCGCCCGGGTCGCGGACGGGTTTACCGCCATCAAGATGGGCGGCGCAGTCAGGCCCGTTCGGTTTGTGGATACGGTGCGGGCGGTCGACGAAATGGTCGCCCGTGTCGCCGCCGTCCGCGAGGCCGTGGGCGACGACGTGGACATCGCTGTCGATCTGCACCGCCGCCTCAGCCCGCAAATGGCCGTAATCACCGTCAAAGCGCTCGAACCCTATCATCTGCTCTTCGCGGAAGAGCCCTGCCACCCCGAAAACAACGACGCCCTGCTGACCCTCTCCCGTTCGACCGCCACACCCATCGCAACCGGCGAACGCCACCTTACGCGCTGGAGTTTCTGGGATGTTGTGGAAAAGCAGGCCTGCGCCGTTCTGCAACCGGACATCCGGCACGTGGGAGGCATCTCGGAGATGAAGAAAATCGCCACCCTGGCCGAAATCCGGGACATTGCTATCGCGCCGCACAACGCCGCCGGTCCAATAGGCGTCGTGGCGTCCATCCACACCATGGCCACGGTCCCGAATTTCCTGATCTGCGAGGGCGGCACCGCTCGCGGCGACGGGCTTCTGCTGCCGCCGCTTGCTTTCAGGGACGGCTTTGTCGAGTTGCCTACCGGGCCCGGCCTTGGATTCGAAATCGACGACGACGCCCTCGAGGCCATGCGGGACGAGCGCTTTCGCTTCCGCGGTATGTGGCGATCTGAAGAAGACGGGTCCTTCGCGGATTTTTAGAGATTCCCAGGAGAACTTCCTGATGACCCTGTCGCGAGACCGATGGCTGGCCGCGCTCGTGTTGGCCGGTCTGTCGCTGGCGCCTCCCAACGTGTCCGGCAGTGTGACCGACCCGACCGTCGCAACCCGCCGCAACCCGCTTGCCATTCGCCAAGAGTTCAATGCGGTCTCCGCGCAAATCGACAGCCTCGTTCGCGTGATGAGTGCGGCAGACCCCGAAGCCATCGACATCAAGCGATTGCCCGGGGCCGCCGACGTCATTCGTCTTCCGAAGGGTACATCCGTCGTCTGCATCTTTTGGGCCGACGACGAGGCCCGCGTGTGGTTCAACGACTTCCTCGTCGGCGAAACCCGCCTCACACCCGTGGAAATCGAAATCCCCCACGTCTATCTGAGAGCCAGAAACGGTATCCGCGCCCGTTGCTGGGACACCGACCAGGTGGAAAGCGGATTCCTCTTCGGCCTCTATCTGAAGGATGCAAGGGGCGCACTACATCCGATTCTGGTCTCAGACGAGACCTGGCAGACCGAAAACGGCCCGGCACTCGAAATCACGTATGCGCATCCGGTTCCCGACATCCCGGATGCTTGGGTGATCTGGCATTCGAGGATCTTCGGCCACGCGGAATTCGCGAAGCGCTTCGGCCGGCGCGAAATTGAACAGGCCCTGGCGAAGTCGTCCCGGGCGCGAGCGCCAAAGACGCATCGGAAGCGAATGGACTACCACGGATTTCTACAGCGCCTGTTATCCCTGCAGAAAACGCGCGCAGGACTCAAACGCCAGCTCCAGAAGTCCGTAGATCCGGTCCTTCAAACTGCCTATACCGGGCATCGGAATCCTGAAGTCAGCTTCACGCTGGGCAAGGCCGGACCGCTCAAGGAAGAGACGTCGCTGACTTTCGCGAAGGAAGTCGAATCGTGGGCGGAGAAGCTGGCCCAGTCGGAAAAGCGCCTCCTTTACCCCCGAAAACGCACCCTGAAGGGTGAGGACGCCGCGATTGAGGCGGCTGGTTCGGCGGCGCGAGCAACGGAAACGGGCGATCGCAAGGACGCGTATCGCCCGCCCGAGGAACGGTCTCCGGGCGATCAATCGGTTACCGGAAGGAAGGCCGGGGATGCAAGTCGCGCCACAGCAGCGTCCGGCGGCAGCGGTGGCGGGCGAGGGTCGCGGGCAGGGTTGTTATTTCCGACCATCATCATGGCCGCATATATCTGGTACGTCGTTTCGAAAGGTACGGATGCATACCGAATTTGACCAGGATTTATCATTTTTGGGGGACGTTAATTCGAATATACGCAAGTTGATAAAGGCGATTTAACATCGGATTTCCAGAATCCTTCAGGCCACTGGACGTGAACGGAAAAAATGTGCTTCCGGACGACCTTTTCGGCCCGGTGAGGATATAACTGCAGGGTCACCGCGTTACGACACACGCCGCTTTGCACGGATGCTTTTTGTGCCTTTTGTGCTTTTTGTGGCCATTTTTTCGGTCTTCTTTTTTCGAATTGAGGTTGATTTTCTACAGGGAGAGTACGGGTCGTGGAAAGTTTAGCCTGGTTTGAGATCCTGATCACGGTGGTCTTCGTCTCCGTATGCGCCATGGCAGGCGCGCTCACGCTGATCCAGGAGATGGTTTCCATCTGCCGCGAAGAACTGCGGTATGGACTTCCGGCATACAACGCCAGACTGACCAGCGGAGTGCTGGGGGGCCTTGCGGGGTTCGGCATCGCCGCACTGGGCATCTATTACTACATGTATGTCGCGTTGCCGGAGAGCTGGATCGAATGGGTCGGCCGCTCGGCATACGCGCTCATTCTTGCCGCCTCGACGGCGCACCTTTCCGTCATTGTCCATATATGGTTGCGGATTCGCGTTGAAGAGGAGGCGCTACGCGGCGCGCCGTCCGCCCCGCGGCCACCCACCCTGCTTTCACGACGACGGGCTGGCCTGAAAGACCTCAGGGAAGAAACGCACGCATATACGGATCTGAAAGCCCGGGACGACGAGCTGGTAACCGACCTCATCGGCGTTATCGGCGAACGGCTGCTCCTCGGACATCGCGCACTGAGCCGCATCCCCTTTTACGGATATCTCGGAACGGTGTGCGGAATCCTGCTCATGGCGCAGGAACTCAGTCGCCTGGACGAAGCCACCGAGACGTTCAAAGTGCTCCGCGATATGGCCGACGGGCTGACCCTGGCCTTCAAGACCACCCTGATTGCCCTGCTGGCCTATCTGCCGTTGAGAAAATGCATCGACATTCTGTTGGGGCGCATCGGCGCTATTGAACGGGCCTGGCTGGCGCTGAGAGACGACCAGGAGGACAATATCCGTTGAGAGGCCGATTCTTACAGCGCGCCGCGACGCAGGCGGAGGAACACGACGTCAGCAAGGAGCTGTTCCTTGGAATCATGATGCTTATGCTCACCCTCGGCATTATGATCCTGAACGTCGCGCAGCCTGTCTGGCGGGTCCACCACCACGACCCCAGGTCCGAGGACCTGGTGCTCATCTACACGGCAAGGGGCGCCGGTCTTTCCAGCGACGGAAAATCCGTCGAACGGCTGCTTCGACCCGGTGAGTTCGAGCGCCTCACCGCAGGGCTCATCGCCCAGCCCGACCGCAATCTCCACCTCTTCCTGCGCGGCGGCAGCCGGGACTACATGGTCAGACACGCGGCCTACGCCGACTCGCTGCTCTCCACGGCACCCACCGGAGAAAAGGTCCGACCCGCGGTGTTTGTCCACATGTGGTAGTCCTCCGCCGCTCGCTCCATTGCCAGGTGCGCCAGGTACTCGCCTGTTCCGGCCTGGCACACGTAAAAAAAACGACCGTCGAACACGACGGCCGGTTTTCGCGTCCCTGGAATCCGCGGCCTATTCTTTCTTGATCACTGCCAGCACGCGCTGCCCAATCAACGTTGAGTCCCAGAACGTGACCATCGTCTGCCCCTCGGGCCCCTTGCTGGCCCGGTATTCCTTTCGTTTGCTCAGCTTGCCGTGCCGGTCGCACAGCGCCGCGAGTTCGCCCGGAACCGCGATTGTCGCGCCGATGGACACCCTCTTGACCGTATCCAGGCTCTGTTCGTCGGTCACGTCGGGAAAGCCGACGAGTCTGTAATTCTTCCTGATGGTAAACCCACGCGACGTCTTCAGATATCCTGCCTCTTTCAGCGCGTCTTCCGTGCCGGCGTAGACCAGCACGGACGTGGCGGTCTCCTGCATGGTCTGCGCCTGCTCAACGGCCTCCCTGAGGCTGGACTCCAGCCTGATCAGGCGGGTCGTCTTGTCGTGCAGCAATTTGTTCAGCGTGTCAACCTCGATCTTCAACTCCCGGACTGCCGCCGTTGCCGCGTCTTTCTCCCCCCTCATCTGTTTGAGCTCGGCAACCAGCTTTTCGTTCATCTCCTTCTGTCTGCGGTAGAGCGCCTGGTACTCCTTCATTTCACTTGTGACCCTGTGAAGCGACGTCAGGAGTTTCCTGTTGGACACCTTTGCGCTGTCCACGTGGGCGCGCATCGCATCGATACGCGAATCCATTTCATCCACGAGTGCGTTCAGCGAATCGATCTGGCCGGTATACAGCGCAATATCGCTCTCCAGTTGCACAACCTGGGGGTCGACTTCCGGAACCGTATCGGGCTTCCAGACCGTCAACAAGAGAACAACCAGCAATGCCGCCAGAAAGCCGACGGCGATAACGATACGCTTCCTGTCGCCGGATGGATCGGGTCCTTTGTTCACGTCTGCCTCCGAATTGGGCGGATTCACGCCGGGTGAACCGCGGTGGTGTGTATCGAAATCCGTGTTCTGTCCCGCGCGTAAGAGCTTACGGATTGCGGGGACGTTTCATCACCTTTCCGTAGATGGAGTCGACGGCAGCCTGCAGGGTCTCAGCCGCCTTGACCTGCCTGATCATGGTTTCGATGAGGTCGTTCTGTGCCGTGGACGCGTTCCTCAGCGCGTCCTTGACCCTCTGCTCGGCGCGCTGCAGGGAATTACGCACCATGGCCAGTTCGTTTTCCTGCCGGTGGGCGCGCGCCTCGGCGGCCGCAAGGCTTTCGCGTACACGAGCGAGCTCTCCGAGCGTTGCCTTGAGGCGCGCACCCTCCCTGGACAGGAGCGCCTCCGTATTCCGCCTCTGCGCGCGTTCGGTATTCAGGCTGTCCGAGTACGCGTTCCGGGCGTTCGCTTCGTCTGTTAACGCCGCCTCCGTGCGTTGAAGCCGAGCCCGGGTATCCCGCAGGTCCGAGTTCGTGCGCGCGTGGCGCGACCGCTCCTCCTGCAGGTCCGCGCGCACTTCCCACTCCGACTTGGTGAGGTCCGCCTTTTCCATGGTCCGGTCCATGAGTTTCGCGCCCTGCTCGTCAAGCTTCTCGCGGAAGGTCTCCACCGTCCTGTCCAAGCGTTCGCGGGTGTCCTTCATCGCCACGTCCTGCTGCTGGAGCGCCGTTTGGATCACGAGGAAAACCGTCAGCCCCGACACGACGCTCACGTACCCGCCAAAACCCAGCAGGTGCTTTTGCGACAGCGGTTTCACCCAGCGGATAAGCGCGAAAACCGCGCCCCATATCAAAACCAGGGCGCCCAGAACGGCTGAAATAACGACCGGCACAGGCAAACGGCCTCGGGGATACGTGGAAAACGGAGTGAGCGTTACACGACTATAAGTTGGAGCATTTCATGGGTTCCGTCAAGCGCAAACGTCCTGAAGCTTATGGCGGGGACAGGGTGAAGCAGGTGTCTCAGTGCAATGATCCGACGGAAAAAACGGGTCGCGGCATTGCCGCGGCCCGTTCACAGACACACCGACTCCGCAGTCAGAGCAACGGGAAAACGCACCCGTTCACACTACAGATACGCCTCCAGGCGCGTCCGAATCGACGGGTGCCGCAATTTTCCGAATGCATCCTCTTTCAACTGCCTCACCCGTTCGCGGCTGATGCCCATCCGGCGGCCGATCTCCTGGTACGTAGCAGGTTCCTCTCCGAGCATCCCGAAATAGAGCGTCAGGATTTTACGGTGCCGTTCAGACAGTCCATTCAGCGTTTCCATCAGGGCACGGACCCTGCGCTGCTCATCGAAAGCTTCGTCGGCCATTGAGGCGCACGTGTCCGGCAGCGTCTCCGCAAGGCTCAGGCCGTCGCCGGCGCAGGTCGAGTCCATTGATATGGCATTTGTGCCTGCATCCAGACAGCGTTTCAACCTCCCGGCCGACAGACCGGACCGGGCAGCGACCTCTTCCGGCGCGGGGACCCGCTCCAGGCGCTGCACGAGGCGCGCCTCGGTCTTGCTGAAGCGGCCGAAATCGTTCAGCACGCTGGCAGGAAGGCGGACAGGGCGAGTCTGGACGTCCAGGGCCTTGAGAATGTGCTGCCGGATCCACCAGACGGCATAGGTGATGAACCTGCAATCCTTGCGGCGGTCGAATTTTCGCGCGGCCCGCAGCAGTCCGAAATTGCCCTCGTTGATGAGATCGCCCATCGACAGACCCTGATTCCGGTACCCCCTGGCGATATGAATGACAAAGCGGAGGTTGGCATTGACAAGCGCCTCGAGCGCCGCGTCATCTCCCGCCTCGATCCTTGCCGCAAGCTCCCGCTCCGCGGCCGAATCGATTCGCGGGTGGCGATCCACCTCCCTGTAGTAAACTTCCAGCGATTTTTCATCCGACGCAAGACGAGCGACGTGTGTTCGAACAGCAGACATGAGCCGACCTCCGTGAACTGAAGGTACCCGACCTGTTGTAAAGGGACCGTTTGGCGTGGAGAGCGTATTGTCCTTCAGTACCCGAAAATATACTGAACATTTGTTCAGTAATCAAGAAGAAAAATCCTTGTCTTCCCGATTTTTCTTTCATACTTTACGCGCTCCCGGGTGTCGGTGGCGTCATTTGTCCTTTGTCGTGCGCGTTCGACGTGTCGTTTCGAGGAGAACAGTCATGGAGAAAATCCGAGTCGGTCTGATCCGCTGCGACATGCATGGGATGTATTACAGCGCGCTGATGGCCGAACACGATCCCCTGCGCCTGCAGAAACCCATGGAAGACAGCGCCGGGGCGCCCTACAGCTGGATGACCGGCGGAGCCCACTTCTACTTCTATACGTTCTACAGCGATCCCGCGCGCATGACCGTTCCGCGCCTGCACGATTTCGAAATCGTCCGCGTCTGGGACGAACACCCCGGCGTGGGAGAGGTCTTCGCGGAAGTCTTCACCTCGCGGCCGCGGGTATGCGACGAAGTTCACGAAGTTTCGGACGACGTGGACCTTGTTCTGGTCGCGGACTGCAACTACGACGGCGCCGACCATCTCGAACTTGCACGGCCCGGCCTCGAAAAAGGCGTACCCACCTTTATCGACAAACCGCTCGCGAACAATCTTGAAAACGCCAACGCCATTGTCGACCTGGCGCGCAGGCACAATGCCCCGATGCTTTCACGTTCGATCCTGAACACCCTCCCGCAGGCCAGGCAATTCGCCGCCCGTCTGCCGGAAGTGGGCAATCTGGAATTCGTTTCCATCCGTGGGGGCGGCCCCTCGCTGGCCGGTCAGATCCACGCCATCTGCCTGGCTCAGAACCTGTTCGGGCCAGGGGTACGCGCCGTGGAATCCATGGGAGAAAACACGGGCGGCTTCATGCACCTCATCTACCCCGGCGAAACCCGCTTTCCCCGATGCGGGGCGATGCTTTCCTGCGACACGGGAGATACCTGTCACTGCGCCTTCTACGCCAGCGCATTCGGCAATATGGGCGACATCCATTCAGCGCCTCTCGGCGACTACGTCTTTCCCTACGGCGCGTGCGAAAACATCAAGCTGATCCGAAAAATGGTTGAAACCCGCCGGTCCCCGGTTGCCTACCCTGAAATCCTGGAAAGCGTCGCCGTTTCCGAGGCGGCCGGCAGAGCGCACAACACCGGCAAACAGGTCTCACTGCAAGAAATCGGATACGTCGCATGACGAAAGACAAGCGGGGCGCAACCAAAGTTGCGCCCCGCTTTTGCGACTGGCTTTCGTTCGACGGGAACAGGCACCGAAGAAATCCGAAGGCCAATGTTCCGGTGTACTGCGATCCGTCTCATCAGGGCCGGGTCCCCAAATCCTCCCGATCAGATTTCCACGATGAATCGCGTCAGTTCCTTCGCCCGTTCCGAGAGGGAGTCGTACACGCACCGGGGCAGGGGCATCTCCCTTCTGAGCCACAGAAACCACGGCGCCGCATAGCCCACACTGGTCATCGCGCGCGCCTCGTCCGACCTGTTGGCCGTTCCGCCGTGCCAGCACCGGATATCACGAATCACCGCCCCTCCGGCGGGTCCGCATACAATCGATCGCTTCATCCAATCCGGCTCCTCCTCAAGCCCTGGCGCCGGGTCCCGGTTGCGGTGGGTGGCGGGGACATAGCGCGTCGCGCCATTGATCTCCCTGAAATCCACCATGGGGAAATTCACCACGATAACCGGCGTGGGCAGGTCCATCACGTTTACCCGTCCCTGGGGGTCGTGGAGCATGTCGGTGATATCCGCGTGCAGTTTCTGGATTTTCGCGCCGGGCAGCGAATAATCTCCTCCACCGCCCCAGCAGTGAAAGTCACTGCTTCCCCATATCGCTTCCAGAACCGGAAAAACCGTTTGTAAATCAATCAGTTGGGCCCATTCCGGGTGGTGGAGTTGGGGTCCGAAAGAGTAACGCGCGTACCCGCGGTTCGCGTCCTCGAGCGGAATGACCGCGGTCTGTTCCGCGACAACGCGTTCCGCCCCCGACCTCGCGTAAGCCAGCTGTTCGGCCGTCAGTGCGTTTCGCATCACGACAAATCCGTCCCGGTGAAAGATCCGGGCCGCCTTCCGTACTTCCTCGGGTTCCACAATCTCGACGTTCAGCATTTGTTCGTCCCTTCCGGTTCGCGATGGGCGGACCCGTCGCGGGTCCGCCGGGTCTCCGTGCGCCAGGACCCTTCGGCGCCCCGGCCCGGCAAGACCCCGCATGGGGATAAAAAAAGCGCCTAACCTACCAGGCGCCGAAAATTATTGACGAAGTTCCACAGAAACCTGTGGAATAACTTCCGGTTGGGTCACCCTTCCGTAGATTCAAGGCACTTTTAAAGGTTGAATCCTGAAGATCCAGCCTCCAAGAACAAATATAGACATTCCGTTCGGAAAATGCAAGCGGAACTCTTCTCACTGCCGCCGAAGACTTGACTTCCTTCCGCAGCCAGCATACATTCCAGCCACGTACGGAGCAACTCCGCCTCCATACCGTCGGGCGGCGGCAACCGTCCCGACAGAGACAATCCGTTTCACCCGGAATGGAAGGAGACGCCCATGGCAGAGCCGTCTCTTCAGGATCTCCTGGCCTTCAGCACCCACGCGGCCTGGCAGGCCGGACGCATTACCCTGCGATACTTTCAGACCGGCGTCCAGGTCGACACGAAATCCGACGACAGCCCCGTAACTGAAGCCGACCGTGCCGCGGAACGAAGGATCGCGGGGCTGATACAGGACCGTTTTCCGGACGACGCCATCGTCGGCGAAGAGTTTGGAGATCACGCCGGCCGCACCGGCCGCCGCTGGATCATCGACCCGATTGACGGTACGAAGTCGTTCGTTCACGGCGTTCCGTTCTACGGCGTGATGATCTGCGTGGAAATCGATGGCGTCCCGTCCGTCGGCGTGGTCCACCTTCCCGCCATGAACGAGATGGTTTGCGCGGCCAGGGGCTCGGGCTGCACCTGGAACGGCCGCCCGGCGAGCGTCTCCACGGTCTCACGCCTGGAAGACGCTCTCCTGTGCGCCACCGACTTTGAGTCGTTCGCAGAATTCGGCAGGGATGGCGAGTACCGAAACCTCGCGGGAAGAGTCGCCTATTGCAGGGGGTGGGGGGACTGCTACGGACACATCCTGGTCGCCACCGGCCGCGCCGAGATCATGCTGGACCCCATTATGGCCGTGTGGGACTGCGCCGCACTTCAGCCCATTCTGGAAGAAGCGGGCGGCACCTTTACCGACTGGAGTGGAAACGCGACCATCGCGGGCGGCGAAGCCATTTCCACCAACGGGACTCTGTTCGACGAAGTCATGCGAAACGTCGCGTAGGGACCCGGCCCGCCTTGGTCTTCCTCCGTCATTCATCCTTCCCTGGCAGGCCGTTCCCGGCCCGCTCAATAGTAATATCCCAGCATAATGCACATTTCGTCGTTCTCGGCGGTGAATCCGAAGCGGATGGTGAAGTCCTTGTCGTCGTTTTCGTGCGTGCACTCGAACCTCACCCGCTCTCCCGCCTTGACCTCGAGCGCGGGATTGAATACGAGTGTCACCGGCTCGTCCCATTCCTCGCTTCGGTAGATACGTTCCTCACCCAGGAAGATATCGAAACGGCGGCCATGGCGATGCATGTGCGAGGACAGCATGATCACGTTGACGTCGCGCTCCAGCGTCCAGTTACGCGAGGTGGTCTCCGTTCGACCCGGCGGAATGGATATGCCGTAATTGCTCACGAAGATGGGCTTTGCCACCTCCCTGACGCTGTCGGCGGGCATGGCGTGCAGATTGACGTAGACCTCGCCGATGATCGTGTTCTCCCCCGAAGTGTTCACGAAATGAGAGTTCAGCTCGTAGACCGCGTCGGCAGGCATCGGAATTGCAATGCCCTCGGGGAAATCGAATTCCGCCTTCGGAGACTGGCTGCCCACGACAAACCGTTTCCGGAAGATCCCGAGAGCTTCAATCGGATCCAGGTCGCGAATGCCAGGCGGGGGCGGGTTTTCGTCGGTCGCCTGGTAGAGAATGAAGTGATGGCTGCCCTCCGGCTGCGCCACCTCGATCCTGTTCACCATCAGGTCTTCCACGACCCCGAGCCGGGTCGTTGAGAATATCTCACGCTCCGAACGCGGTGCGATCGCGAAGGGTTTCAGGTGGAGCTGAATTCCCCGACGGGGCGGCGCGGGCGGCTGGAAGTAGAACTCCGTCCTGTGCAGGACCCTGTCCAGGTCGGGCGCGTCCGCCACCACGCTGTCCCGGGGCGCACCGGCCGCGACCCACGCGCGGATCGCGTCGATCGCGACACCGCTCAGACTGGAATACGACCTGGGCATCCGATCGCCGTACCCCACCCCGGACCCGGTCAGCTTCGTGATCAGAAAGCTCTTTCCGGGATCCCCCGCCGTGACCAGCAGCATCCCTTCTTCCCGCGCCTTCGCGTTCTGCGGCACCCGCCCCACCAACTGCTCATATGCCACGTCGGGTTCGAGCGAAAGTCCGGCGGCCGCCCACGCCGAACTGTGGCAGGAACTGCTGATGCAGCTTTCATTGAATACGTGGTCCTGTACCGCCTCGAACGTGGAGCGGACGCCGCCGACGTCCGTACCCCCCTCTTCGTGCGTCACCTTGCCGTAGTCCGCCGCAAACAGCAGAAAATCATTAAAATCCACATCTCCGTCGTCATTCAGATCGAAGCGGACGTTCGTGGAACCGAACGATTCGGCGAACAGCAGGAAATCCGAAAAGCCGACTTCGCCGTCCCCGTCGAAATCCGCCCCGAGGCTGTGGGCATACGCCGCAACCGGCATCAGAAGCAGGACGAGTGAGCCCCTGAACACCTTCTCAACCTTCGAACGAATGAATCGCATCCGCCGACCCTGTCGAAACATGGTTATTGCACGAGTCACTCTATTGGTGACCCCGCACTCCCGTACTCGCGCCTCGCCCACGCGAGGGTGTCCGGATTTCCTATATCGATCGCCGTGCCGCGAATCCTGTGCGCATAGACGGGTTCCACCTGGCAGAGCCACTCCACAAAGTGACCCGGCGCGTCCGGCGTCCGGCCGCTCTCGATATATTCGTCGAACCGCTTCAGCGTGGACGCGGGATATACATAGATGGCCGCCGAGCCCCAGGACGACTCCGGATGATCGGGTTTTTCGGCAAACTTCACCACCCGGTTGTCTGCATCCAGCACCGCGATTCCGCGGCGCCTGCGGTCCTCCGGATCTTCCACGTGACCCACGCAGATGTGCGCCGCCGGATTCGCGCGGAAGTCGGCCACCAGGTCCTGCAGGCGAAATTGAAGCAGATTGTCCGATCCGCATACCAGAACATCGTCCGATACCGCCCGCGCGCGAATGGCGAACCGGATGTCCCCCACCGCCCCCAGCCGGTTCTCGTTGGACGTGGTCCCGTCGTCGATCACGTCGACGTCCAGGCGGCCGTTCCACCCCGCGGCCCATCGCTCGAAATGGCCGGCGAACCGGCGGTTGGTGATCAGATAGACCCCGTCGAGCCCCGGCAAGGACTCGATCTGCTCCATCAGATAGTCCACAATCGCGCGCGCGCCCACCTTGAGGAGTCCTTTCGGAAAATTCAGGGTGAGCGGGTGCAGGCGTGTGGCGTAACCCGCCGCCATGATAATCGCTTTCATCTTCCTCCCGTGCCGAAATCTGCTGACATTTGCGCACAAGTTAATTATATATGGGACGAATTGCGGGGGCAAGGGATTTATCGAAAAAAGCGCCCGCCGGATCGTGTCCGGCACAAATGTTGCGCTCCATCCCGGAGAAAGCAATGACGTCTTCCGAAATGAAGGACCGCCTGCAGCCGCTCTTCCCGGCCCTGGACGTCCACGTTCATCCGCTGGACTGCTTCGGACTCTACAGGATCGCCGACGTCAGGGAAGACGCGCGCCTCATCATTGAATCCGCCAGGCGATCGGGAGTGGAAAAAATGTGCCTCTTTTCCCTGCACACCGCCTGCCCGAGAGAGCCGTCGGTTGAAGCGTTCAGGCAGGCGAACGACTATGCTCTTGCGATGCGGGACGTCGCACCGGATATCTTCATCCCCTTCTGCTACGTCAATCCGATGTACCCTGTCGAATCCGTCGCGGAGATCGACCGCTGCGTCGAACGCGAGCGTATGTGTGGAATCAAGTTGTGGGTTGCCCGCCGCGCGACGGATCCGGGACTGGACCCCATCCTGGAACGGGCCGTACAATTCGGCGTTCCCGTGCTGCAACACGCATGGATCAAGACGGACGGCAATCTTGTGGGTGAATCCTTTCCGGCCGACGTGGCGCACCTGGCGCGTCGCCATCCGGAGGCCGACATCATCATGGCTCACATGAACGGCTGCGGGCTGGCCGGCATGGAAGACGTCGCAGACTGTCCGAACATTCACGTAGACACGTCCGGAGGAGACCCGGACAGCGGAATCGTCGAGGCGGCCGCGTCGACCATCGGGACCGAACGCATCGTCTACGGCTCAGACGCACCGATCCGCCATTTCGGCGTGCAGCTGGGCAAGACGCTGGGAACCGATCTCCCGGACGCCGTCAAGAAAGAGATCCTGTGGAACAACACCGCCCGTCTTCTGCCGGCGTGGGCCGGCGTCGAAGCCATCTGACCGACGGCCAGGGGGCCGTTTCGGCTGGTCCGAACGGCATGATCGGGATGTGGAATCTGCGCAGGAGAGGACCTGCATGATTATCGACATCAATGCCTACACCGGAAACTGGCCCAGCCATCCCGTCGATGGCGCCCTGAGCCGGGTGCGCGCATCGCTTAAAGAATACGGCGTGGACCGCATCTGTGTTTCGCCGCTCGATGCCGCCTGGTGCCGCAACCCCCATCGTTTCAACGACGACCTCTACACCGCCTCGGGCGAAACCGACGACGTCTGGCCCGTTCCCGTCCTGGACCCGACGATCGCCACGTGGCGCGACGAACTCGAGCGGGCGAAAGCGCAGCCGCGGGTCCGGCTGGTCAAACTTCTGCCCGCCTATTCCAGGTACGACCTGAACGTCGCGTCCGACCTGTTCGCGTCCCTCGCCGGCGCCGGGCTGGGAGTCATCGTCCAGACCCGGCTCGAAGATCCGCGCCGGCAACATCCTCTCGCGCAGGTACCCGACGTCCCCGCCGCCGAAGTCGCGGACGCCGCGGAACGCCACGCCGATCTCCTCGTGATCATCGGCGGTCCGCGAACGGGCGAGATCAGGGCGCTCACGGACAGACTCCAGGACCTGCCCAACCTGTACGCGGACGTTTCCCAGTCGGATGGCATGGACGCTGTAAAGGTGCTGGTCGAAGACGGCCTGCGGGACAAGCTGCTGTTCGGCTCTCACGCGCCGCTCTTCATCCCCTACTCGGCCCTGTCGCGCGTGGTCACCGACCTGCCGGACGGCGACGCATCGGCCATCCTGGGCGGGAATGCCGAGCGGATCATCGATTGGTAACAGGAGTTCCGGGTGGACCTCACAACGTTGAGAGACGCACTGAAACCGCCCTGCGCCGTGCTTGACGTGCACGTCCACCCGCTCGGCCCGCGCGCGCCCTCCGTCCAGGCCGACGCCGCGAAGATCCTGGACGCCGCCGGGCGGGCCGGGATCGTGAAGATGTGCATCTTTCTGCTGCATCCCGCATCCGGCGCCGGCCGCCCCCTGTACGAACCTGCCATGCAACACTGCAGGGACGGCAACGACTACAACCTGCGGATGCGCGATCTGGCGCCGGAGGCTTTCCTGCCATTCTGCTACGTCAATCCCGCCTTTCCCGAGGAGTCCGTCCACGAAATGGACCGCTGCATCCTGGAAGAACGCATGTGCGGGGTCAAGCTCTGGGTGGCCCGCCGGGCTACCGACGCCGGCCTGGACCCTGTTATGCGACGCGCCGCCGAACTCGGCGTCCCCGTGCTGCAGCACGCGTGGGACAAGACCACCGGCAACCTGCCCGGCGAATCCTTTCCGCAGGACGTGGCCGATCTCGCGCGTAAACACCCCGCAGCAAAAATCATCATGGCCCACCTCAACGGATGCGGGCTCAGGGGCATCGAACACGTCGTGGACTGCCCGAACCTGGTGGTGGACACCGGCGGCGGCGACCCCGAAGCCGGCATCGTCGAAACCGCCGTGGATGCCCTGGGAGGCCGGCGCGTCGTTTTCGCGTCCGACCTGCCGGTCCGCCTGTTCGGGCAGTGCCTGGGAAAGACCCTCGGCGCCGGTCTTTCTGAAGCGACGAAGAGAGACATCCTCTGGAACAATGCGGCCAGGCTCCTTCCCGATTGGGCCGGCGTGAAGCCTCTGTAAGTAAAACGGGAACACCGTCCACATCACGGAAGAAGGGCTTCGCGTGCAGAAAAAGAAAATCCTCATCACAGGCGCCGCGGGCAGAATCGGACGCGTTCTGCGAGAGGGATTGAAAGACGACTACCGCCTCAGCCTGCTGTATCACAACACGGTCATGCCGGCCCGACCCGGCGAAGTGGTGCATATCTCAGGCATCACGGACCTGGACAAGGTGGTCCGGGCGGTGGACGGCGTGGACGCCGTGGTCCACATGGCCGGAAATCCGAACGGAAACGCTTCCTTCGAAGACATCCTCGAAGCCAACATCCGGGGCGCCTACACCGTGTACGAGGCGGCCCGCCGGACCGGCGTCGGCCGCCTCGTGTTCGCCAGCAGCAACCACGTTACCGGATTCTACGAAAAGAACGGCATCGGTACCACGACCGAGGTGAACGCGCGGCCCGACAGTTTCTACGGCGCGAGCAAGGCCTACGGCGAAGATCTCGGTCGGTACTACGCGGACGCCTTCGGACTCTCGGTGATCTGTCTGCGCATCGGATCGTTTCAACCCGCCGATTCGGTCATCAATCGAACGAGCGACCGGATTCTCGCGTCCTGGCTCAGCCACCGCGACACCGTTCAACTCGTGCGGTGCAGCATCGAAACGGACGTTCACTTCGGCATTTACTATGGCATATCGAACAATACCCGCGCCTACTGGGACCTCCGAAACGCCCGCGAGGAGCTCGGATACGCCCCGGAAGACGACGCCGAGACCCACGCCTGACGTCCGGACCGCAAACAGCCGATCCCGCCGCGGGTTCGCTTCCGGATTCAAAGATACCCCAACAGATCGGCCAGTCCGCCCAGAACGAAATCGGCGGCGCCGTGGTGTTGACGGGCGGTGAAGAAATTCGGCACCGCAAACACGGTCATTCCCGCGGCCTTGCCGGCCCGCACCCCCGCCTCGCTGTCTTCGATGACCGCACACCGACCCGGTGCGACGTTCAGTTTCCGGGCCGCCTTCAGATAGATGTCCGGAGCCGGTTTCAACCGATCCACGTCGGTCCCGGACAGCACAACGTCGAACACCTCGGCGGGGTCACGGACGCCATCCATTCCGGACAGCAGGCCGCTGCGCAGCGTTTTCATCATCCGCTCACGCTGCGTGGACGACGCCACCCCGAGCGGATATCCTCCGGCACGGACGTGCGCCAGCAGTTCCTGGAATCCAGGCATCGGCAGCACCCGGCCGGGGCTTGAGATCGCTTCCTCGAATCGACCCATCCAGATATCCCGGAATACGGCGGGCGCCACGTCCAACCCGTATCGTTCCACGGCGTACGCGCTGTTCTCTTCCACGGGGTGGCCCACGCAGACCGTATAGTCGCTTCGGCTTATCCCGGCACCGAAATCTCCCAGCGTGGTATTGAACGTATCGCAGTATACCGACTCGGAATCGACGATCACACCGTCCACGTCGAAAATGATGGCATCATAGGTCCTGTCTGCCACACGTTGACCCTCCAGTAACGCGGTGGACCGCAGCCTGCATGATAATTTCATCGAACCGCTCGCGGCAGCGCGAACACCCGGCGATTTCACAACAAAAAACCGGAGCGTACCACGATGGATGCCCCGAGCGGTCGACAATATTGAAGGGGCGGTGGACGATGTCAAGGATTTTCCTTGTCTCATGTCCCTGTTTTCCATTATTTCATCTGCGTTCGCCGGAATCCCGTCACACCCGCCCAACCGGAGCCCGACCTGTCCCCTAGAGACCCCGACATGCTGGAAGGAATTCCTTCCGCCCCGGCCGACCGGATGCCGCTCTGGCGCGAAGACGGCCGGACGCTGCAGATAAACGAGATCTTCTACTCTATCGAAGGCGAGGGTCTGCGCGTCGGCCAGCCCACCACGTTCGTACGCCTCGCCAGATGCAACCTGCGCTGCTTCTTCTGCGACACCGAATTCGATTCATACACGGAGCTCGATATTGGCGACATCCTGGCCGAAGTCGGCCGCCACACCGCCTCCTGGGTCTGCCTGACCGGCGGAGAACCCCTCGGCCAGAACATCGGCCCGCTTTGCCGGCAACTCCGGGCCGCCAACTACCACATCCACATCGAAACCAACGGCGCGGTCGATCCGGACCCGGAACTCTACGACCTGATCGAGCACTGGACGGTCTCCCCCAAGAAAAGGACCATTGCCGGCGGCCTCAGCCGTATCACCGAGCTGAAATACGTGGTCGGCAAATCCTTCCACGAAGACGTCGTGGAGGAAGCCCGCGCCGAATTCGTCTACCTCCAGCCCGAGTCGAGCAAACCCGAGTACATACGCAAAGCCCTGGATATCCTGACCCGTCACCCCTCGTGGCGGCTCTCGTGCCGGATCCACAAGATGCTCCACCTGCCCTAGTGTGCCGCCCGCAGCCCCGACGCCGGACGTGCGCGGACCTGATTGGGGACCACATCGGGAATATGAAACGTCGTGCATCAAGGTCGCGTTCATGTGCCGGAACCCCCTTTTGCGATGCGATGATTTCGGGAGTTTTCGCTTGACATCCCGTCCGCGATAATTTAAATTTGGCTGATAATATAATTGCGTACCTGCGAACCTTCTTGCGGAGGAGTATCAACGGAAAGGGCCGGTTGTCACAAGGTGCTTTGCTGATTTCGACGCGCAAGCGGGAAGGTCGCGCGTTTTTTTTATACCGGATGCCACACAACCGTATATTCGAACGCGGAAGAGCGTTTCCATCGTACTATCGCAGAGACTCAGGCCATTATCTGACCAGGCCAGTTTCGGCGGGTCGCGATTCGAGCTGTTTCAGAAACCGGATATGGGCCGGTAATTCATCGGAAACCATGGCTGAAAACGAAAAAATCACGGTCACACTGCCCGACGGCTCGCGAAAAGACTTTCGCGCCGGCGTCACCATCCTGCAGGTGGCCGAATCCATCGGATCGGGTCTTGCGCGCGCGGCGCTGGCCGGCAAGGTCAACGGCCGGGCCGTGGATCTCACGTCGTCACTGGATGGCAACGCCGACCTGGAGATCCTCACCTTCTCCAGCGACGCCGGCAAGGAAGTGTACTGGCACAGCACGGCCCATATCATGGCGCAGGCGGTTCAGGACCTTTTTCCGGACGTGAAAGTCACACTGGGCCCGCCCATCGAAAACGGCTTCTATTACGACTTCGACCGCGAAAAGCCATTCACGCCGGACGAATTGCATCGGATTGAAGTCCGCATGCGCGAACTCATTGCGGAAGCCCAGCCCTTCGAGCGCCAGGAGATCACCCGGGAGGCCGCGATCGACCTGTTCAGTGCGCGCGGCGAAACCTATAAACTGGAAATCCTGGAGGAAATCGAACCCGGCGAAACCATCAGCATCTATAAGAATGCAGACAGATGGCTGGACCTCTGCCGCGGGCCGCATGTCCCCGACACCGGCCGCATCAAGTCGGTCAAACTGCTGAGTTCCTCGGGCGCATACTGGCGGGGAGACGAGAACAACGTGATGCTCCAGCGCATCTACGGCATCTCGTTTCCGGGCCGGAAAGACCTCGACGCTTATCTGGAGTACCTGGAAGAAGCCAGGAACCGCGACCACCGCACCATCGGCGGGCGCCTCGATCTCTTTTCGATAAACGATACCGCCGGACCCGGCCTGGTGCTCTGGCATCCAAAGGGCGCGCGAATCAGGAACCAGATCGAAGATTTCTGGCGCGAAGCGCACTACGGCGGCGGGTACGACCTGGTCGGTTCGCCCCACATCGGCCGCTCGCGGCTCTGGGAAACCAGCGGCCACCTGGATTTCTTCCACGAGAACATGTACCCCCCGATGGATATCGACGGTCAGGCCTATTTCGCCAAACCGATGAATTGCCCCTTCCACAGCCTCATCTACAAATCGCGGCGGCGCAGCTATAGGGAGCTTCCCTTTCGATGGGCGGAGCTGGGCACCGTCTACCGCTACGAAATGGCCGGTACGCTTCACGGCCTGTTGCGCGTGCGCGGATTCACCCAGGACGACGCCCATATCTTCTGTCGCCCGGACCAGGTGGAGGAGGAAGTCGCACGGGTGATCGACTTCACGATGTTCATCCTCAAGTCATTCGGCTTTGAGGACTTCAACGTATACATCTCCACGCGGCCCGATAAAGCGGTTGGAGATCCCGCCGACTGGGAAAGAGCCACCGACGCGCTCAAGCGGGCCGTCGACACCCAGAAGTTGCCCTATCGGATCGACGAAGGCGCCGGCGCGTTCTACGGCCCCAAGATCGACGTGACCATCAACGACGCTCTGAACAGGGAGTGGCAATGCACCACCATTCAGTTCGACTTTAACCTTCCGGAACGCTTCGACCTCAGCTTTGTCGGATCCGACGGGAAATTTCACCGCCCGTATATGGTCCATCGCGCCCTTCTGGGCGCCATGGAACGGTTCTTCGGCCTGCTGATCGAACATTACGCGGGAAACTTCCCGCTCTGGCTTGCGCCTGTGCAGGCCGTCGTACTTCCCGTATCCGATCCCTTTGTCGAATACGCCGTAGAGGTCGCCAGCCGCCTCACCAGCGCGGGTCTCCGCGCCGAAGTGGACCCGCAGGACGCAAAGCTCGGATTCAAAATCCGCGAGGCCGAAGTCCAGAAAATTCCGTACATGATCATTGTGGGAAAACAGGAAGTCGCCGCGCAAACCATTTCGGTCCGCAGACATGGCGCCGGCGACCTCGGAAGAATGTCCACGCTCGATCTGATTGCCAGGATGCAGCAGGAAGTCGAGACGAAGCGCGCCACCTGAGTCCCTATTTTTCCAATTTGGCCCGAGACGGCACGGACCAATTTCGGAGGTGATCGGTATCAACAGAGGTCGAAGAGTTTTCAGAGATCGAAAGCAGGAAAGGGCGCCCCGCGTCAACGAGCAGATCCGCATACCTCAGGTCCGGCTTGTCGATAACGAGGGTGAACAGGTCGGCATCGTTGAAACCCGGAAAGCGATGGAAATGGCGCAGGAAGCCGAACTCGACCTGGTCGAAGTCGCTCCCAACGCCCGACCGCCGGTCTGCCGGATCATGAATTACGGCAAGTACCGATACGAGCAGAGCAAGAAACAGAAAAAGGGAAAGAGGAGCGGGTCGCAACTGAAAGAGATACGCCTGGGCCCCCGGATCAGCGACCACGATTACGAATTCAAGATTCGCCACGCGGAGAACTTCCTGAAACACCGGCACAAAGTCAGAATCACGGTAGAGTTCCGCGGCCGGCAGAATATGTACCGAATGCAGGGCAGAGAGCTTCTGGAACGCGCCGAAGAGGACCTTCGGGAGATCGGTGCGACCGAAGTGCCTATCAAGGACGAGGGTCGCAACATCGTCATCATTATCGCTCCGAAATAACATCCGCCGTAGGCGCCGGCACGCGAGGCATCGGAACACAACGTCGGGAAAGACCCGGATGTCTCCGGTCCGTCCGGACCGGCCCTCCGCTGCCGCACCCGCGCGTGCGGCATACTAATGAACTTTGCCAAGGAGTTGAACGTGCCCAAAATGAAAACCCACCGGGGAGCCGCGAAACGTTTCAAGCGCCGGAAATCCGGTACGATCGGCCGCAGAAAGTCAACGGTCACGCATAACCTGACGAGCAAAAGCAGCAAACGCAAGATGCACCTGCGGAAGTCCACCGTGGTACACAAATCCGACCAGGACCGGGTTCAACGCCTGCTACCCAACTGACGGGCAGCTGCGCTGCGAAAACGCAAGTGCTCTTTCCGCCTCGGTGCGGATTTTGAATTGAGACCATGGCGGAAAGGAGCCGGAGAGTGCTCCCGGCACTGCCAGGCACGACCAGGAGACCATCGATATGGCCAGAACAACGAATAGCGTCGCATCCCGGCGCAGGCGAAAAAAGGTCCTCAAAGCCGCGCGAGGCTACCGCGGAGGACGAAGCAAGCTTTACCGCACCGCAGACGACGCCGTTCATCGAGCGCTTTCCTATGCATACAGGGACCGTCGCCAGAAAAAGAGGAATTTCCGCTCTCTGTGGATCGTTCGAATCAATGCCGCCGCCCGGCTGAACGGACTCTCGTACAGCAGCCTGATCAACGGCCTTAAAAAAGCCGACATTGCGGTTGACAGAAAAGTCCTTGCCAACCTCGCCATCACGGATGCAGCAGCGTTCACGGCGCTGGCGGAACAGGCTCGACGAGCCCTGTAGAACCTGCAGAATCCATCGAAAAGGCGTCCCCTGGAATCCACCCCGATTCCGTTTTCGCTCCCCGTACAAACGGTATCCCGCCCTTGACTTCAGGCCATGGAGGGTTTACATTTCTCAAAGCAGGGAGACACACACGCGGATTTGTGCTCTCTGACTGTACAAACGGACCGAAAACGACGTCATCCACGAAAGGGTGAGACCATGGAAGCGCAGGATCGGGTGAACGAACAGCCGGAGTCGGGAATCGGGGACGACGAACCTTTCGAAACCGACGGTCCGACGGACGGAACGACCGCAACAGACGAACAGGAACACGGACAGCTCCATCTCCGAGATCGGGACGAAGACGCCTTCGAGGCCGTCCTCGAAGCAGACGAACGGACGGAACTCGAAAACCCGGAAGACGGGCAGCTCGATCTCCGCGATCGACAGGACCAACCCATCGAATCCGTTGACCCTTCGGACGAACCCGCGGATTCGGAGGAAGCTGAAGAACCGCGGGTTGAAACGGAGGAACGGACTGACGGGCAAGCAGACGCCGCCGACCTTGAAGCAGACCGGTTGGAGTCGGAGAACCGGGTGACCGGGCAGCTGGATCACCTGTTAAGTGAAATCGACCGTGCTGTCGGGATCATCCGGCAATTGCGACAGCAGAACGCCGAACTCAATGAGAGAAACCGGGAACTTCAGCGACAGCTGGAAGAAAAGGACCAGGCGATCTCCGGATTGCAGGCGGAAAGGGAACGCCTCCGGTCCATTTACGATAACAATGCGTCACTGATTGAGAACAAGGAGGAGATCCAACGCAAAATCGAAACCATGATCTCGCGTCTGGATTCAGTGAACACAGCGTAAAACAGCGCCGCCGACATCCACGCCGCGCCGCAGAGCTTCACCCCGCGTCCGGATGTCCCGAGGTTTCATGTCTGAACAACCGGTAATATGCGTCCAGATCTTCGGCACCGAATACAACATCCACTCGGAAGGCGACCCGGACCATGCCCGGGCCGTGGCACGGTACGTCGACCTGAAAATGCGTGACGTCGCGAATACCATTTCACTTCGTTCGGTTGCCAAGATTGCAGTCGTAGCCGCCGTCAATCTCGCGCACGAACTGCTCAAAGAGGAAGAAGCCAGTCGGAAGTTGGGTCATACCCTGACGGAAAAAACCCGAAATCTTGCCTCTTTAACAAACCGGATTGCGTAGAGACGACCTCGAACATTAAGGGCGTGCGGGCAATTCCGCGCACCCCTGCCGGATCGACGATTCCGGTGCTGCCTGCTGCGTTCATCTGTAACCATCCGGAGCGATCACCGTTACCCGGACGGGATATGCGGAACCGGATGAGCGCAAGCGGGTTTTTTTTATTTATGCCGGGTTTTTTTTATTTACGCATTGACGCGTGGTCCCAATTGACGTGGAGGCCGAAATGAACCTGCCGATAGACACGACCATGGAAGTCGTGACAATCATCACGCTGTCGGCCGGGCTGCTTATACTGGGATTCATTCTGGGATGGCTGATCAGCGGCAAGATCGCGAAGCGCAAGATTCATCGCGCCGAACTCTCCGCGGAGAAAATTCTGGAAGATGCCCGGACCGAAGCGGACGCAATGAAGCGGACGGCGGTCCTGGAGGCCAAAGACAGGATCCAGCAGGAGCGGCTCCGGTTCGATCAGGAACTGGAAGAAAAACGCGATCGGTCCAACAGGGAGGAGTCGAAACTGAGCAGCCTCAGACGGCAGCTCGACAAGCGTGCGGACCTGTTGAACGACAAGGAAAAACTGGCTACGGAGAAAAATGAGCAGCTCGGGTTGCTGGAGGAGCAGCTCGCGGACCGGGCACGGGAACTTGAACAGGGTCGTCTGAGACAGAACAGGCGCCTGGAACAGATCGCGGGTCTTACGAAGGAAGAGGCAAAGCGGGTACTGATGGCCAACATGGAATCGGAGGCGGAACGCGATGCGGAATGGCGGCTGAAGGAAATTCGTGACGACGCACTCGTCCGGGCAAACGATGAAGCCCGGGAAATCATCGCCGGAGCGATTCAACGGTTGGCGGCTGACCATACCATCGAGTCCACCGTTGCGGTCGTACGCCTGCCTTCCGATGAGATGAAAGGGCGGATTATCGGGCGTGAGGGCCGAAATATCCGGGCCTTTGAAATGGCCACGGGCGTGGATGTCACAATCGACGACACGCCCGAAGCGGTTATCCTGTCGGGGTTCGACCCCATCCGCCGCGCGATCGCGCAGATTGCCATGGAACAGCTGATTCTGGACGGGCGCATCCACCCGGGTCGGATCGAAGAAATCGTGCAGAAGTCGAGGGAGTCGATTCAGGAGGTCATGCACGATGCCGGCGTCCAGGCGGCATTCGACGCGGGCGTGCCTGGCCTGCACGATCGACTCATCGCTTGCCTGGGCCGACTCAAATACCGCACGAGCTACGGTCAGAACGTACTGAATCACAGCAAAGAGGTGGCCTTTCTTTCAGGGATGATGGCCACTTCGCTCGGGCTCGACGCCCAACTGGCCAAACGCGCGGGATTGCTTCACGACATCGGCAAAGGGCTGGCGCATGAAGCCGAGGGCACGTACGGAGAGAATGGAGCCGATCTGGCGCGCAAATACGGTGAAGACGCCGTTGTGATAAACGCAATCGAGGCGCATCATGGAGATTCGGACCCGATTTCGCCGGTTGCCGTACTGGTCGACGCGGCCGACTCGATTTCAAGGTCGCGGCCGGGCGCGCAGCGCGAACAGATCGAGAATTACGTCCGACGTCTGGAACGACTGGAGTCCATCGCCAAGATGGTACAGGGCGTCGAATCGGTCTTCGCCATCAAGGCCGGGCAGGAGGTCCGTGTCGTGGCGGACTCCGATATGATGAGCGACGCCGACACGGAACGCCTGGCCACGCAGATCGTTTCCCGGCTCACGGAAGACGCCACCTGCCCCGGGCCGGTCAAGGTAACCGTCATCAGAGAAACGCGTTCAGTGGACTTCGCGCGCTGATGTCTCCGGCGCAGTCGCTGCTTCCCCCTGCGACCGAATCCCGATGCTCCGCTGTCCGTTACCTGTTGTTCTTCCGTACACGGTTGATTCGCCCGCGCGCGGCGTGGAACGCGACGCCAATCCTTGACCGTAATTTACAGGTGTCCACTTGAATATTCTGTTTGTCGGCGATATCTACGGCAAGCCGGGCAGAAAAGCGGCCGCCGATCTGATTCCCCGGCTCAGGGAAAGCCATCAGATCGATTTCTGTATCGCCAACGGAGAGAACGCCGCCGGCGGCTTCGGCCTTACGGAAAACATCGCAAAAAAACTCTTCGCGTACGGCGCCGACGTGATCACCACGGGAAACCACGTCTGGGACCGAAAGGACGCCATCCCGTACATACTCGGCGCCGACCGCGTTCTGAGGCCGGCGAATTTCCCGGAGAGCGTCGGCGGGACCGGCTACGGCATCTTCACCGCATCGAACGGGATTTCTGTCGGCGTGGTCTGCATCCAGGGCCGGGTGCATATGCTGGACCTGGACTGCCCCTTTCGCGTCGGCAGGGATATCGTGGACCGCCTTCGCCGGCAGACTCACGTGATTTTCATCGATTTTCACGCGGAGGCGAGTTCCGAAAAAATCGCGTACGGATGGTTTATGGACGGCCGCGCCAGCGCCGTTCTTGGCACCCACACCCACGTACAGACCGCCGACGAGCGCATTCTGCCGGGAGGAACGGCTTACGTGTCGGATGCCGGCATGACCGGCCCCCACGACTCCGTGATCGGCGCGCGGAAGGAGGCCGTGATCCATCGGTTTCTGGATCGGACGCCTGTACGGTTTGAGCCGGCGGTAAACGATATCAAGCTTTGCGGCGTTATCGTGGAAGTCGAAGACGAATCCGGCAGAGCCACCCGCATCGAACGACTGCGGATCGACTGGCAGGAGTCCTGACCGTGGCGGAACGGCCCTATACCGTTACAGAAATAACGCAGGCAATCCGAAAAAACCTCGAAGCGGAATTCCCCGTCCTGTGGATTGTGGGTGAAATATCCCAATACAACCAGGCGGCTTCGGGCCATCGTTACTTTACCCTCATCGACCGGACCTGCCAGCTCCGGTGCGTGATGTGGCGGTCTGCGACGCCGGCATTTCAGCCCGAAACCGGCGTCAAGGTGCTCGCCAGAGGGCGGATTACGGTCTATGAACGCAACGGCGAGTACCAGCTGATCGTCTCGCAGCTCTTCCCCGCCGGCAGCGGCCAGCAACAGATCGCACTGGAAGCGCTCAAGCGCAGGCTTCAGGAGGAAGGGCTGTTCGATCAGGCGCGGAAACGCGCGCTTCCGGCCTTCCCGCTGTCGATCGGTGTGGCCACGTCCCGCACGGGAGCGGCGATTCGGGACATTCTGAATGTGTTGGAAAGGCGATTTCCCGGTGTCAACATCATACTCCGGCCGACGCTGGTTCAAGGCGCCGGCGCACCGGAAGACATCGCGCTTGCCATCGAAGAGCTGAATGCGCACGGCAAGGCCGACGTGCTGATCGTGGGTCGCGGCGGTGGTTCCGTGGAAGACCTGGCGGCGTTCAACACCGAGGTCGTCGTTCGCGCCATCTGCGGCTCCGGCATTCCCGTAATCTCCGCCGTGGGACACGAAGTTGACGTCACCCTGGCCGACCTTGCCGCCGATTGCAGGGCTCCCACGCCGTCGGCGGCGGCCGAACTGGCCGTTCGCGACGCCGAGGAGTTGCGTGCCCGGATTCAAAACCTTGCGAGGCGTTCCTGCGTCGCACTGAACCGCTATCTGAAAGAGAACCAGGACCTGCTCAGCGGCTACATGGGCCGGTACGGATTGCGTAAGGTCGAAGACACCATCCTCCAGAACATCCAGGCCGTCGACGACCTTCAGAGGGGCCTTCAGAACGGCCTCAGGCGCAGTTTCGATCGGCGCCTGGACTCGTATCGGCGCCGCACCGTCGAACTCGGTGCGCTCAGCCCGCTCTCCGTCCTTAGCCGGGGGTACAGCCTCACGCATCGGGCCGACGACAACGCGCTGGTCACCCGGGCCGATTCGCTTGCGAAAGACGAACAGGTCCGCGTTCGCCTGTCCAGCGGCGAAATCTTCTGCACGGTCGACAGTATTCTGGCAGAAAGTCCGACAGTGACTTGAGCGTCACCGGCATTTCCTCCGGACGGCTGCGCGGTTCGGAGGAAGGCTCAGACATGGCAGGCCCTTCACACCCACGAGGAATCCGATGGCCGAGGAAGAACCCACTTTCGAAGAGGCGTTGAAAAAACTCGAGACCGCTGTAGAGACCCTGGAAGGCGGCAACCTGCCCCTGGCGGAAGCGCTTCGACTCTTCGAAGAGGGACTGAAGGCGTCGAACCAATGCCGCGCGCGGCTCGAAGAGGCCAGACAACGCGTCGAAGTCCTCGCGGCAGAGAGCGGGAACGACTTTCAGCTGACCGATCTGGATGCCGACAGGGAACCCCCGGACCAGGGTGCGTAACACCGATTGCGAGATCCGGGAATTCAGGCTACATTGAATGATACAGCCAGAGCGAATTATCCACGAAGACCGGTCCCAATGAAGCGCATCGGCATTCTTGCATATTCCGAACGGGACGGCATCGGTCCCATCATCCAGAATTTTGTGCGGCTCGCGCAGGACCAGGACATCGAGCTCATTCTGGAGGAACCGTTAAGGGAAGTCTGCGTCTCCAGCGGAGTCTCTTACCGGCCCGGCGCCCACCTGGCCGGTTGTTCGGATATCGTTGTCGCCCTGGGCGGGGACGGTACCATTCTGCGTGCGGCCAACCTGGTCGGCGCTTCGCAGAAGCCCATTCTGGGCGTCAACCTCGGGCGGCTGGGGTTTCTGGCCGGTGCCGCGCCAGAAGAGTTGCGGGAGAGTCTGGGCAGACTGAGGCGGGGTGAATACCAGCTCGAGGAACGCATGGTCCTCGAAGCGGAAATCGGCGACAGGACCTTCTTCGCGCTCAACGAGTTCACATTCGAAAAAGCCGTGCTCGCCCGCCTGGTCCAGGTGAAGTCCTGGATTTCCGAAACGCCGTTCAGCTCCTTTTTCGGGAATGGCATTATCGTTTCAACCCCAACGGGATCAACCAGTTACAGCCTTTCTGCGGGAGGGCCCATCGTCCATCCCGATTTGCGGGCGTTCATCGTCACGCCAATCTGCGCGCACTCGCTATCGTTGCGTCCCGCCGTCGTACCGGACAGTCAGTCGATCACCGTCCAGGTGATCGCCGAACACACCGATATCATGGTAACCGCCGACGGCAAGATCGTCTCACCTATACAGCCTGAAGAACGCGTACACATCCGACAGGCCGCCCATACGACCCGTCTGATCAACCTCCAGGGGTTGTCCTTCTATCAGATGCTCAGTCGAAAACTGGACTGGAGTCTGGACCGGCGTGATACTCGGGAGTCCTGAACGTGCTCTGCCGCCTGCTGGTCGTCAACTACGCGTTGATCGACAGAGTTGAGATTGAATTCGGACCCGGGCTGAACATCATTACGGGTGAAACCGGCGCGGGCAAATCCATCCTCATCGGCGCCCTGGGTCTGGTTCTCGGAACGCGGGCGAGCGCGGACGTGATCCGGACGAGCGAGAAACGGTGTCTTGTCGAGGCCGTTTTTCAGCTGCAGCCCGATCACGGCTGTCTGCCGCTTCTGGACGCCATGGGCATCGAGGCCGAGCACGGTGAACTCATCATCCGCCGGGAGGTCGCCGCGAACGGTCGCAGCCGCTGTTTCGTCAACGGTCTGACCGTTCCCGTCCGGGGACTGCTCGACCTGGCCCGGGCCCTGGTCGACCTTCACGGACAACACGATCACCAGTCGCTGCTCTATGCGGATCGTCATATCGACTTTCTGGACGGGTTCGGCAGCCTCGGCGAACTCCGGGAATCGGTCGGTATCGCCCACGGTCGTCTGGCGGATCTGCTCGCAAGGCGGGAAAACGCCGACGCCGAAGCCCGGCGCATGCGCGACCGCCGGGAACTTCTCGAATTTCAGGTTGAGGAAATCGCCGCGGCAGACCCGGAGCCGGACGAAGACGAGCGGCTTTTTCAGGAACGATCGCTGCTCACCCACGCCGAACGACTGATCGAAACCGCCGTCAGCCTGGAAGCGCTGCTCTATCAGGGCGACGACTCCATCGTGGATCGCCTGGGCGCGGCAGAACAGCTCCTGAAAGACGCCGTGCAGATGGACGAATCACTCCGCCTTCAAGCCGATGAAGTGACCGCCCAGCGCTATGCCATCGAAGAAATGGCCCGTTTCTTTTCGGACTATGCACGAAGCGTCGAGCACAACCCGGAACGCCTGGCGGAAGTCACCGGTCGCCTGGAAGACCTGGCGCACCTGAAGAAGAAATACGGCGGCAGCCTGGAAACGGTGCTCGAGTATCGTGAGGACGCGGAGAAGGAACTGGCGCAATCGGAGCGTCTGGACCGTTCACTGGCCGAGGTGGAAGGAGAAATCGACTCCGCCCGTGCCGGCCTGGCAAAGCTGTGCGCCCGGCTTTCCGGAGCGCGCGAAGCCGCCGCGCGAGACCTCGCGCGCGCAACGATGGATGCGCTCGGCGACCTGGGGATTCCGCGGGCCGAATTCCGCGTTGAGCTGATCAGGGACGAGTCGCCCGACGGTTGGGTAGCCCTGGAAGACAGGCGGTTTCGCGTGGGCCCGAAGGGCATCGAGCGCGTGGAATTCCACATTTCCACGAACCCCGGCGAAGCCCTCAGACCGCTGGTCAGAGTGGCTTCCGGCGGAGAGGTGTCCCGGATCATGCTCGCCCTCAAATCCGTGCTCTCCCGGTCCGATCCGGTACAGGTCCTCATCTTCGACGAAATCGATATCGGCATTTCCGGCCGTATCGCGGACGTGGTGGGCAGGAAGCTCAAGAGCCTGTCGGGCGCGCGCCAGACCATCTGCATCACCCATCTGCCTCAAATTGCCAGAATGGCGGATACCCATCTGGCAGTGCACAAGGCCGAATCGAACGGACGCACCGTCACCCGGGTAATCCGCCTGGACCACGAAGACCGCGCGCGGGAACTTGCGAAGCTTCTGGGCGGGGAGAAGATTTCGGCCCTTACCATGGAACACGCCCGGGAAATGCTGAGTCAGAATTGAACCACAGCCGGTGGCGTCAATCCTTATCGGGTTGCCGCCGATTGACGCGACGTTGAGGATCTCAAGATGAAACCGAAGATTCCTGACGAACTCATCGACGTGTACGAAAAAGTCATCGCGGGCGAACGCCTCTCCGCCGGGGACGGCATGCGGCTATACGATACGTCGGATCTCAACGCGGTGGGGTACATGGCCAATTTCGTACGCGAGCGTCTTTGCGGCAACGTGGCCTGGTACGTGCGCAACCAGCACATCAACTACACCAACATCTGCAACAAGCTCTGCAGATTCTGTTCCTTCTACGTACCGCCGAAAGACAGCCGGGGATACGTCCTGTCGCCTGAAGACGTCCAGGAACGGGTCAGACAGTATTTGCACATTCCCATCTCCGAAATCCACATGGTGGCGGGGATTAATCCCAAACTTCCCTATTCCTACTATATCGACATCGTACACGCCGTGAAGGAAGTCCGCCCGGACGTCGCCGTAAAGGCATTTACGGCGATCGAATGGGTACAGATCGCCAGAGCCGCGAAGAAACCGCTCCGCGACGTCATGCTGGACCTCAAGGCGGTGGGCGTGTCTTCGATCCCCGGCGGGGGCGCCGAAGTCTTCAGCGATCGGGTGCAGGCGGAGATGTTCTGGACCAAGGCCGACTCCGACGAATGGATGCGGGTTGCCCGCACCGCTCACGAAGTGGGCCTGCCCACCAACGCCACCATGCTCTACGGCCACATCGAGAATCCGGACGAAAGGGTTCAGCACCTGGTCAGCCTTCGGGAACTCCAGGACGAGACCGGCGGTTTTCTGGCCTACATTCCGCTTTCCTTCCACCCTGAACGCACCGAACTGGAAGACCTGCCCGCCCCCACGGGCGAGGCCGACCTGCGTGAAATCGCCGTCGCGCGACTCATGCTGGACAATTTTCCGCACATCAAGACGTTCTGGATCATGAACACCATCGAGATCTCCCAGGTCGCACTCTGGTACGGTGCGGACGACATCGACGGCACCATCCAGGAGTACGAAATCACGAGGCGCGCGTACGAAGAGACCCGGCAGGCGCTCACCCGGAAACAACTGGTGGAACGCATCGTCGAGGCCGGGCGGAAGCCCGCCGAACGCGACAATCTCTACAACGAACTCGAATCGCCGGGTGAGATCCCCGAAGACGAGGAACCCGTTGCCGTCGCTGGCGAATTGCCCGTGTTGCCTTGAAAGCACGTCGACGGCCGTCGGTTCGCCGCTGCGACCGCTCGGGAGAATCGCCATCGCGAACAGGGGGGTAATGGGACAACCGGCATGGAGAACCGATCGATGATCGATGATGTTGCTGAGAAGATCCACACAGAAGAGCGCATCACGTTGGAAGACGCCCGGCGGCTGATGGCGCATCCCAACGTCACGGAACTGGGCATGCTTGCGGATACGGTACGCAGGCGCAGGTGGCCGGAAGACGTGGTGACCTACAACGTCGGCCGGAACATCAACTACACCAACGTCTGCTGGGTGCGCTGCGACTTCTGCGCGTTCTACCGCCCGCCGGGGTCCGCCGAGGGTTACGTCCTGCCTCGGGAACAGATCTTCCGGAAAATCGACGAACTTGTGGCCGCGGGCGGGCAGGCCCCCAAATCGAACGAAATCCTCATGCAGGGCGGCCTGAATCCCAAACTGCGCATCGACTACTATGAAGATCTCTTCTCCGGCATCCGGGAACGATATCCGTCCGTCCACCAGCACTGCCTGTCCGCCACGGAGATCATCTACGTGGCGCACATCTCGCGGATGTCCATCTCCGACTGTATTCGCCGCCTGCGGGACGCCGGCCTGGATTCCATCCCCGGCGCCGGCGCCGAAATTCTCTCGGACGAGGTCCGCGACGTCATCGGCTTCCGCAAGGACCGCGCGCACGAATGGCTGGAGGTACACCGCGCGGCGCACGAACTGGGCATGCACACCACCGCCACAATGATGTACGGCCACGTCGAATCCGTCGAGCAGCGCCTCGAACATCTGAAACACATCCGGGACCTCCAGGACGACACGGGCGGCATGACCGCTTTCATTGCGTGGAACTTTCAGCCGGACGACACCGATCTGGCCGCGGACAAAGTCCGCTGGAACGGGAAGAAGGCCACCGGCTACGACTACCTCCGCACGATTGCGGTCTCCCGGCTGTTCCTGGACAACATCCCGAGTTTCCAGGCCTCGTGGGTGACGCAGGGCCCCAAGATCGCCCAGGTCGGGCTGAAATACGGCGTCAACGACTTCGGGAGCACCATGATGGAGGAGAACGTCGTCTCCGCCGCGGGTACAAGCCACACCGACGACATGAGTCCTGGCACCATGCTGCGCCTCATCCGGGACGCCGGCTACCGGCCGGCGAGACGAAACACCCGGTACGAAATGGTGAACTGAAAGCTGCGCGAATGACAACCCGCCTCGGTGTCGTCTCTTTTCTGAACACCCATCCGCTGGTGCACGCCCTGGAATCCGGCCGCATCGAACACCGCTTCGATTTCGTTTACGACGTGCCATCCCGCTGTGCGGAACGTCTTCACGGCCGCGAAACCGACGTCGCGCTTATCCCCTCCATCGAAATCGCACGCGGCCCGGACCCATACAGCGTCGTCCCCGAAGTGAGTATCTCTTCCCGGGGCCGTGTGCGAAGCGTACTGCTTCTGCACCGGAGAGACCCTGCCGACATCCGAACGCTGGCGCTCGACGTCAATTCCCGGACATCCACCGTCCTCAGCCGTATTGTTCTGAAAAGACAATTCCGATGCGAACCCAGGGCCTTCCACCATCCCCCCGACGCAGTGCGCATGCTCGATCATGCCGATGCCGCCGTCATCATCGGAGACGCGGCGCTGGCTCTCGATACCACGCCTTACCGCGTGCTGGATCTCGGTGAAGCCTGGACCCGGCTTACGGGGCTTCCGTTTGTCTACGCCTGCTGGACGGGACGGTCGGGCGCACTGCGTCCGGATCAGACCCGGCAACTGATCCGGGCCAAAGCGCTGGGTGTGCGGGAAATTCCCCGTATCGCAGCGAACCATGTGTCGCCACGTCCCGGTTCGGCCAGGTTCTACGAGGACTACCTGGGCAACAGGATCCATTATGACTTCGGCCGGGCCGAACAGGAGGGTCTGGATCTCTTTTGCAGATACGCCTACGAAATGGGCAGTATTGACAACGTCCCGAACATCCGTTTCTACGCGCAGTCCTGACACGTTCAACTGAAATCCGGAGGAGGTGTCATATGTCCCGAACCGGACGCGCCTCGGTCGTGGTCGGCGAACGATTTGAAGTCCGGGAGTACCCCGTACCGGAACCGGCGCCCGGAACGGTCCTGTTGAGACAGGAACTCGCCGGCATCTGCGGCACCGACCTGCACAACTGGGAATACCAGAGATTGGACGACGAGATTATTCTGGGGCACGAGAACGTGGGGATCGTCGACACGCTTGGCGACGGCGTGACCCACGACCACCTGGGACGCCCCGTCAGACCGGGCGACCGAATCGCGCTGGTGCCGGGCACGTCTCAAGGCGCTTACGGATTTATCCCTGCCGGAGAGCAGCCCTATCTGCGCGGCGGCTTTGCCGAATACATCTATCTCTGGAATCCGGAGACCGTTTTCTTCAAGACCGATCTGCCGGCCGAGGTCGCCGTTCTGCTCGAGCCCTTCACGATCGGCGTACACGGCGTTATGCGGGCACGGATCCAATTCGGAGACACCGTCGTCGTTCAGGGTTCCGGCGCCATCGGCCTTGTCACCCTCATCTGCGCGAAGGTCAGCGGCGCCGGCCGGCTGATCATGGTCGGCGGCCCCCCGGGACGCCTGGCGCTCGCACGGGAAATCGGCGCGGACGTCACGGTCGACATCGCCGACGTCCCGGACCCGGAAGAACGCAAGCGATTGGTTCGGGACGCCACGCCGAAGGGGGCCGGCGCCGACGTCGTCTTCGAGTGCACGGGCTTTCTGCAAGCCATCCCTGAGGGTCTGGATTATCTCCGGCAGGACGGCACCTACGTCGAAATGGGCCATTTCGTCGACGTCGGTTCCTTCGAATGCAATCCCAATCGGATGTTCATGCGCAAGAACCTGCGTTTCGAAGCGGTCTGGGCGAGTTACCCGGAACACTTCGTGCGCGGGCTTCCCATCCTGGAGAGGAACGAGTTCCCCTTTACGGATATGGTCAGCCACACCATCCCGCTGGACCGCGTGCCCGAAGGCTTCAACGCACTGGCCGGCAGCTATCGCCTGGACGGGAAGGACGCCATCAAGATTGCGGTGTCCGGAAGTCTGTAGACCCAACTCCGTATCGACAGGATTTGAAGCCGCGCCGACCGCACCATCAGGTTCGGCCCCACCGCGTACCGACATCCGACGGCGGACATCATGACGCTGCGCGCGCTCCTCGTCGGCCTGTCCATGGCCGTCTGGGTCAACCTCTGGCCCACCTACTCCAGCCTCATCGCGCATTCCTCGCGCGCCGACTATGCGCACCTGTCGGTAGCCCTGCTGATTCCCTTCATTTGCCTGCTCGCACTCAATCTGCCCCTCTATCGTCGAGGTCGCGGCCTGTCGGCCTCGGAATTGGTGTCCATCTGCTGTATTGGAATGGTCGCGGCGACCATGCAGGGGGAGTGGCTTTCGGGATACCTGCTGGGCGTGGTTACGGCGCCCACCTATTTTGCGACACCCGAGAATCAATGGGCCGAACACCTGCTCTCCAGGGTCCCCTCCTGGACCATCGTCGCGGATCCAACGGCCGCAACGGGCTTTTACGAGAGTCTGTTCAAGGGCCAGGAATTCCCCTGGAGCGCCTGGGCGGCGCCGGTTTTCTGGTGGGGCGGATTCCTCGGTTCGGTGCTTACCGTCAGCTTCTGCCTGGTCGTCATCCTCCGCAAACAGTGGATGGACAACGAACGCCTCACGTTCCCGATCGCCACCGCCGTGCTCGAGCTCACCGGCGACTCCGGTTCCGGGCGCAGTCTGGCCACCCTGGTCCGGTCACGCCTGTTCCGGT
The DNA here is from genome assembly GCA_965219995.1 of Candidatus Latescibacterota bacterium. GTDB lineage: Bacteria > Latescibacterota > UBA2968 > UBA2968 > JAAXHE01. The sequence goes on along the minus strand of CBDCOX010000002.1, from coordinate 120,251 downwards.
TCGGTTTCTGGCTGGTCGTCGCCATCTTCTGCTGGAATATCGCGACGTGGTTCGTCAGGGCCATACCCGTACTGGACGTACCCATGACGGTCCTCAGCCGCAAGGTGATCCGGATCGGCGAGGGTTTCCCCTACTTTGCATTTTCCATCCATCCGATGACGATCGCGTTCGCGTACTTCACCGAATCCAGCGTCCTGTTCAGCATCTGGCTCTTCCACCTTCTGGCCATCCTGCAGGTGGGCGTCTTCAACCGCCTGGGCTTCAGTATCGGCGGTTCTGATATGTGGTGCTCCTTCGATCCCGCCATCGGCTGGCAGAGCTTCGGCGGTCTCACGGTTTTTGCGGGCTGGGGGCTCTGGGTTGCCCGGAGCCACCTGGCCGCGGTATTCAGGAAGGCCTTTGCGCGCGCGGCGAGCACCAGAGGTACGGGCGCAGTCGACGACGTCGACGACTCAAACGAACTCATCTCCTACCGCACGGCGGTAGTTCTGCTCCTGGCCGGATGCGCGTACCTGCTCGTGTGGCTTTTCCGCGCCGGGATGGCCGCCGGCCCCCTGATCGCTTTCTGGTTCGCCACCCTCGCGCTCTACCTGGGTCTGGCGCGCATTATCGTGGAAAGCGGCCTCGTGTATCTGCGCGGCCCCATTACGGCGCAGGCGTTTACGTGGCACCTTTTCGGCATTTCCGGAATGGGTCCGCACAGCGCGGTTGCCCTGGGCCTGACCTACACCTTTTTCTGCGACGCCAAGACCTGGGCGATCACCGCTCTGGCCCACGTCCCCAGGCTGGGCGTGGCCATGCGGCCCGAACGCCGACGGCTGCTGGCGCCCGGCGTTCTCCTGGGCGCCCTTGGCGGCGCCCTTTCCGTGATCGCCTTCATTCTCTACCACGGCTACTACGGCGTGGGCAGCTATAACTTCGGCGTGGTCAGCTTCAACGGCTCCGGCGACGGCGCCGTTGGCATCTGGCGATATACGGCCGCCCGCATCCAGCAGGGGACGGCCGGCACAAGCTGGGACCGCGTCGGGTTCTTCGGCATCGGCGCCGCGTTCACCGGCCTCCTCGTCTTCCTGCGATACCGCTTTCCGGGATTCCCCATTCATCCCATCGGATTCACCATTTCCGCCTCCAATGTACTCAGAAGCAGCGTCACCTCCATTTTTATCGCGTGGTTCACCAAAGCCCTTATCATGAGATTCGGCGGCCTCAACAGCTACAGACGCCTGACACCCCTCTTTCTGGGCATGTTCATGGGATATCTCGTCGGCGTGGGTCTGGGGGTCGTCGCGGACGTTTTCTGGTTCAACGGAGACGGCCACAAGCTCAACGACTGGTAGGAAGCTGTTTTGAATTCCGGTGCGCCGAAGAGAAATCCTGTTTATCTTCGGTTCGCAATCTCAACCGGCCCGCCAACGCGCTTCTCCGAAGGTGTATCCCATGACGTTCGACACCCTCATCCGCAACGGCCTCGTGGTCGACGGGACAGGCCGTAGAGACCCGTTCCCGGCGGATATCGCCGTACAGGGCGACCGGATCGCCGCCGTGGACAGCCTCTCGAATGTTGAGGCGAAACGGGAGATCGATGCCCGCGGCCACGTGGTCTGTCCCGGATTCATCGACGTGCACGTGCATTGCGAGCCCGCCCTGCTGACCGGAATCCACCGCTTTGCGGGTGTCGTCCAGGGCGTTACCACGCAGCTCCTCGCGCCCGACGGCTTCGGATGGGCGCCGTTGTCTCCGGACCTGCGAGGACAGATGTGGGAGTACACCCGGTTCGCCGCCGGATCGGCGGATCTGGACCTCACCTGGGAATCCATTGAAGACTACCTGAAACTGTTTCCCGGGAACAGTCCCTGCAACGTCTACCCGCAGGTGCCCCACTGCGCCGTGCGCCTTAATGTCTGCGGATGGTCGCCCGGTCCCGCCACCGATACGCAGATCGCCGCCATGGCCGACCTGGTGCGGCAATGGATGGAAGCGGGCGCGGGCTGCCTCTGCCTGGGGCTGGACTACCAGCCGAGCGCAAATTCCGACCTGCGCGAACTGGTGGAACTGTGCAAAGTGGCCGCTTCCTACGGCGGCATTTACGCGGCGCACATCCGCAACCACATTCTCGGACGGGCGGATGCCTGGAAGGAGACCTTCGAAATCTTCCGTCAGTCCGGCATTCCCGTACACCATTCCCATGAGCGGGCCGACCGGGAGGGCGCCGAGCTACTGGAAATTGCCGACAGGGAGGATATCGACCTCACCTTCGAGTCCTATCTCTACCCTGCCGGCATGTCCCACATGACCATCATGCTCCCCGTTGAGGACCAGATCGGTGCTCCGGGAGACGTCCTGGATCACCTGGCGAACCCCGGTGTGAAGGAACGGGTCCTTCCCCATCTCCGCGGCTGGCTGGGCGCCTGCAACCAGGTGGTCGGACACACCCGATCAGGACGCTACGTCGGCGCCACCCTGTCGGACCTGGCCGCGGGGGCGGGCGTCGCTCCGGAGGACTTCGCCTACGATCTCATCCTGGAGGAGGACGGCCTGTCCACGTACATTTTTCCGTGGCAGGACACCCCCGAGACCAACGAAACCACGGTCAGGAATACCGCAACGCACCCTCGGATGATGGTCGCGAGCGACGGCATCTACAACGTGCGCCACCCCCACCCCAGGGGATTCGGGTGTTTCGCACGCGTACCCGGTGAAATCGTCCGCGAGAAGAACCTGATCTCTCTCGCGGAAGCCATCCACAAGATGAGCGGCTTCCCCGCCCGGCGATTCGGCCTCGCCGACCGCGGCGAAATCGCCGAAGGCAACGCCGCCGACATCGTGATCTTCGATCCGGAGACCGTCAACTCGACCGCCACGTTCGAGAACCCCACCGGAGGTCCCGTGGGGATCCCGTACGTGCTGGTCAACGGAACGCCGGCCGTGGAAGGGGGCGCCCCAACCGGCGCGCTGCCGGGCAGGGTGCTGCGCCGCAACGCATCGCCGGCGAGCCGACCATGACGCACGCCCCGAACCCGGACGGTGCGACGTTTCGGACCCGGCCGTCATCGAACGTTCGAGCCGCCGCCAGCCGTTCGTTACCGACATGGGCGTTGCAGCCATTGCGAATCGTTCAGAATCGAGAGGATATCCCGTCATGCTGATGTTCGCCCTCGTGCTCGTCCTGATCCTTCTCGCGCTCCGGCCCGACCCCGCCGGCGCGGACCCAGTCTTTCCGCCCGACCTGGACGATTCCGACGTGGAGCGCCTGCGCCGGAACCTCGAACCCGTCATCTCGCTGTCGGAACGCGAGCTTCTGCGCCGCATTCCCCACCGCGCGGGCATCTACTTCGTGGACTGTCCCAACTGCGACGGCGGCGCGCAGGAGGGACAGATCGACTGGACCTTCGAAGACCCGGACCGCGTCTTCTGCAAATACTGCGGCCTGAAGTATCCCAACGAGAGATTTCCGGATACCGGAATTCTGAGCGTCGTCAATCCCGTTGGCGAGACACAGGAGTATCCGTACTGGGAGGACGACTCCGGGTACAGGCACTTCTTCCAGGCAAAGGGGTGGTACCGGGCGCGGGCCTGGTTCGCCAACGCCGCCCATGACCTGGCGACGCTCTACTTTGCGACGGGAGACCGTTCCCTCGCCCGGCGTGCGGCCCTCATTCTGAACCGGTTCGCCGAGGTCTATCCCGGGTACTGCGTTCACCACGACCTGCCCTTCCGGCAGAAGATCATTTTCCCGGGCAGCCAGGGCTTTCCCTATCCGGTCCAGGATTACCGGGCCTCCAAGTGGGACTGGTGGGCCTACATGGACATACCGGAGAACCTGATCTACGCCTACGACCTGATCCGGGACAGCGGGGAACTGGACGAAACCATGATTCGTCGCATCGAGGACGAGTTCCTCCACGCGAGCGTAGCCTTCGTTCGGGGATTCCCGCCGGCGCTCGGCAACATGGATCCCACGCTTCTGCGCGGCATGGTCGCGGCGGGACGGGTCCTGAAGGAACCCGACTACATTCACGACGTGGTCGACCGTATCTCGCGGCTCATCGCCGTCAACTTCCTCGTGGACGGGGTATGGCGCGAAGGAGCGATCTCGTACCACAACCAGACCATCGGCGGGCTGCGTCAGGTGATGGAGAGACTGGACGGCTACAGCGACCCGGACGGATACGTGCATCCCGACGACGGGGAACGCTACGACAATCTGGACCTGAACGCCCGTTTCCCCATCCTGACAAAGGCCGCGGGCATCCCAGAGCTTCTCTGTTATCCCAACGGCCGCGTGGTCCCCACCCACGACACCTGGGCAAAAGGACGGCGAGATGCCCCCGAATCGACGGGCCCGATGCTCCTGCCGGGCATGGGCCACGCCCGTCTGAGTACGGGCAGCGGAGACGACCGCACGCAGACGTACCTCCACTTCTCCGGCGGATACGGCCACCAGCACGCGGATCTCCTGAGCATTACCCTCTACGCGCGCGGCCAGGAGCGCCTGAGCGACATCGGGTATACCCACACGCGCCACCGGTGCTGGACGATCAGCACGCTGTCGCATAACACGGTTGCCGTGGACGGCAAGGACCAGGCGTTCGGCTCCGAAAATGCGCCCTCGGACGGCAACCTCCTGCTTTTCGTACCGAACAGCGATACGTTCCAGGCGATCGAAGCCTCGGGCGACCGCGCCTATCCGGGCGTCACGTCCACCTATCGGCGGATGCTGTTACAGATCGGTCTTTCATCGGAACAGACGTACGTCGTCGACCTGTTCAGGGTCGCGGGCGGCCGTCGTCACGAGTACATCCTGGCAGGCGACGCGGACCACGACGGCGCGGTCGAGACCGACCTTCCCGCCGAGCCCCACGCCGAAACGCTGCTCCCGGCGGGCGTGACCGCCACCCTGCCCACCGGAGAGAGCGTCAAGGGCGACGCCGGGGGACACAACCTGGGATACGCGTTCATCCGCGACGTACGGCGCGCCGAAGTCTCCCGGCCGTGGCGTGCGACGTTCACCAGCCAGGCGTCACCCGAGGGTTCGGTCCGCGTTTACAGCCTGACCGGCCCGGGCGGAGACCTCTTCACGGCCCGGGCGCCCTCCATCCGGAATGCGGACGAGGACGACACCCTTCTGGACGCCATCACCATGCCCATGCTCCTCCATCGCCGGGAAGGCGAGAACCTCTCCACGCTCTTCAGTACCGTCCTGGAACCCCGCGGAGACCGGCCCGCCGTCACCGGCGTGGACCGCCTCGATGCGCAGGGCGGCACCGACGATGACATCGTCCTGAGAGTCGAAGCCGGCGGCATCACCGACTATATCCTTTCCGCGTCGGACGAGAACCGCACGCTCGAGTGCGGCGACCTCCGCTTCCGCGGCCGCGTCGGCTTTGTCCGTGAACGGAACGGCGAAGTCGAAGAGTTGATCCTCATCGGGGGCACGCTTCTCCAGAAGGGAATCCGAAAGCTCGGCGGCCGGGGCACACGTACCGGTAGCGTCCTCAAGGCGCTACGAAAGGCTGACGGCGACGACGTGGACGGACTCGTCATAGACACCGATCTTCCCACCGGCGTGGACCTCGCGGGCCTTACCGCCATTGTCAAGGACGGCGACGGATTCACCTACGGTCACAAGATCAAAACCCTCCAACACCCGGAAGCCGGCGGCGCTCTGCTGGAGCTGGAGGATGACCCCGGGTACGAAATCACCGCGAAGGGCGGCCGCCTCCTGTTCTTTCCGGGGCGGTCGTGGACGGGCCCGGCGACAATCGAAATCCCCACCGTGACCAGCCTGCGCATCAACGCCTCCGACGTCAGCGCCACCCGGACCGGCGACTGGATCAACCTGGTCCGCAATGCGCCGTTCACGCCGCGCGATACGTCCGAAGACGTGGTGTTTCAGGACAAACTCTGGATCAGCAACGCCTACTACCATTCCGGAATCCTCACCCGGGACCTCTGGAATTCGTCCGACGGCATCAGCTGGCACCTGGTAAGCGAAGCCACGCCGTACGACGGCTACAGCGAAATGGTGGCCTACAAGGACAAGATGTGGGCCGTCAAGGGAAGCGTCTGGTCTTCGCCGGACGGCGTCGACTGGACCCGGGTGCTGGAAGAAACCCCCTTCGGGCCGAGGGGTTACGGCGAACTCGTGATTTACCGGGACAGGATGTGGCAGCTTGGCAGCGGTACCGACGTCTGGCGCACCGGCGACGGCGTTGACTGGATCCGGGTCGCGTCCAACGCCCCCTACGGCGACCGGTCCGCCTCCGCCGTGGCCGCGTACGACAACAGGCTGTGGGTGATGGGAGGCAGGATCGACGGGCGCAACGACCCGCCCGAAAAGGGCTACCCGCATTACACGACCCTGAACGATGTTTGGTGTTCGGAGGACGGCGTCCACTGGACGCGCGTACTCGAACACGCCCCCTGGTCGCCGCGGATGTGGTTCATTCCGAAGGTCTACGCGGGCAGACTCTGGATCATCGGCGGGTACGACAACGCCAATTCGGTAAACCTGGGCGACGTCTGGTACACCGAAGACGGCCGGGAGTGGCACGAATTCAAACCCGATACCCGTTTTTCGCCCCGCCACGAGTCCACCTGCTACGTGTTCAAGAACAGCCTCTGGGTGGTCGCGGGCAATACATGGCCTGTCGTGAACGACGTGTGGCGGCTGACGCTTCCGTGACGTGTGGATGCGCCGTTCCGGCATCGAACGGGTATCGCATGGAAAAAAATACGAGGCCGTAACCATGTCTCGCGTCAAACTTGAACTCCCCGGGACCTTCGACTACGCCACCGACGTCCGGCTTCGCGTTTCCGACATCAACTACGGCGGGCACATGGACAACAATGCCGTCCTGTCGCTCGTCCACGAGGCCAGGGTGCGTTTTCTCGAAAGCCACGGATTCACCGAACTGGACGTGGACGGGGTGGGCATCATCATGGTCGACGCCGTCATCCAGTACAAGTCCGAAGCGTTCTACGGCCAGACCCTGACCTTTCAGGTCGCCGTGGACGGCATGACCCGCATCGGATGCGACATCTGTTACCGCATAACCGACCGGGACACCGGCATCGAAGTCGCCAGGGCGAAAACCGGGATCGCCTTCCTCGATTACGCCACCCGGAAACCGAAGCGGATGCCCGAGGGTTTCCGGAACCTGTTCGTGGCCGAGGAATCTTGACAAGGTCAAGGCGGTTTTATATATTTCCTTTCCGGTCTGCGGGTCCCGGCCCCAGGCCAATGGCTCATGTGCCGAAGTGGTGGAACTGGTAGACGCGCTGCGTTCAGGGCGCAGTGAGCCTTGTGCTCGTGGGGGTTCGAATCCCCCCTTCGGCACCAAAAAACAACGGGTTACGTCGATATGACGTAACCCGTTTTTGTAGTGTTGGGATACAGGAATAATCGGCTTTCAACTTTGCGTGGAAGATACGCCTCATGAGTCCGGGGTGTTACCTGCCTCCACGGTGCGGTGTCTTTCTGGCAGACCCATGGAAAAACCGTCAACAGACGCCCGGTTGGTCGCCGCAGCGCGCTCGGGCGATCTCGCCGCTTTCGAGACCCTGGTGAAGCGCCACGGAAGTCGCCTCTTCCGCCAGGCGCTGGGTTACCTGCGCGCCGACGAAGACGCACGGGATGCGCTTCAGGAGGCATTCCTGAAAGCATTTGTGCGGCTGGATGCGCTGGAGGATCCCTCCCGTTTTCTACCATGGGTCGGCCGGATCCTTCGGAACCTCTGCCTGAACAGGCTGAGGCAGGCTCGACGGCGGGTGGCCATGAACGAATCGGCCGGCACGGCGACGGAACCGAAACCACATCATGACGCACCGGTTCTTCGCAACGAGGCAATACAGGAACTGCTCGCGCGCCTTCCGGGCGCCAGTGTACGGGCGTTCACGATGCACTATCTCGAGGGATATACCATCCGGGACGTGGCCCTTCGGGTGGGATCGACCCAGGGGGCTGTAAAACAGCGCCTCTATCGGGCGCGCAGGCAGCTTCAAAAGGAGGTCTTCCGCATGGCACGGGACGAAAGGAGCAGGAACGACCTGCCCGACGGGTTCGTCGCGCAGACCATCGCCCGTCTCCTGGAGCAGGGACGGACGGATCGTTTGTACCTGAGGACCGATGCGGCTCGGGCCCGGTTCAGGGAAGCGCTGGAAGTATGCCCCGACCATCCCGCGGCGATGATGGAACTGGGCCGTACCGGCGACCCGTTCGATGGACCAACCGAGGAAGAAGCGGCAACGCTGCAAAGAGCCGCAAAGGCGCGGCCGGATTCGATCGAGGTTGCGATGGCGCTCGCTGCCGCGCGGCGGCACGACGCAGAAGCGCAGGCACGTGCGGTTGACAACTGCATCGTGCTGTGCGATGCCCGGCTCTCGCATGCGCCGGATGACATCGTTGCGCTTACCGCGAAAGCGCAGATGTTCCTGTGGAAGCGGGACTTCGAAGCAATGGAGGCGGTTGCGCGGCGAGCGGCCGGACACGCCCCGGACAACCAGGAGTGTCTCAACTACCTGGCACTGTCGCTTGCGCGGCAGAAACGATGGGCCGAGGCCTATCCGCTATATGAGCGGGTGTACAGACTGGACAAAAAGACCGTCTGGGCGTACATCGCACTCAGGCAGATGGGTACGTACCTGGCATTTCACCTGGGAGATTGGAAGCGGGCCGTGGGCAAACAGGAAAAGGTATGGGCGCTTGCACGCAGACCCAACGAAGCCGGCAACCTGATTTATTATTACGGCCGCGCCGGGATGATGCAAGAAGCCGAAGCGCTGTTCCGCGAGGTCCGGGACCACCGTCATCCGCCGAGAGTCTACGAAATCCTGGGGAGTAACGGTTGAGTTATCCGCGTCGGCGGCAGGATTCCGCGGCCTCGTTCGGCGTTTACGATTGCGTTCCGGCGATATCGATGTTGACCTCGAACGCGCTTACGGGCACGGATATGCCCCGGTTCTCCAGGACCTCGGGATGGATCTCGCCGATGATGCCGAAGCGATTCCCGTCCAACCGGATTTCGCCCGCCCGCCCGGGCAGAAACGTGGGGTGCTCGGACGGCGTGAGACGATAGTCGAATCCGAGGTAGTAGGCGATGGCTTCGAGATGGCTCTGGATCCCCGAGAGATTGGCATCGGCGTGGGCCTCCAGCGCAGCCAGGCAGATTTCGGTACGGGTGCCGTAGAGGTCGTCCCGCGCGATGACGCAGACCTCGCCCACTTCGAAGATATGATGGGGATACGGGGCTTTCCGGCTCGCGGCTTCCACGCGCAGAAGCCCGGGCAACAGGGCGTTACGAACCGCGCTGTAGTTCTCGGACATGGGGTTGGAGATCTCGACAATCCCCGCGCCGGTGTCGCGCACGCCCTCCGTCAGGTCGGCGCGCGACGAGAGAATCGGCAGAAAGACTTCCTGGAACCCGCATCCAACCATCAGGCCGCGGATGCGGTCGGCAAGGTCCTCCTCGGGCGCGGACTTGCCGACGGTGAAATCGTGCGGCAATTCGGGTTCGAAGTTGTCGAAGCCCACGGCCACGATAACGTCTTCGATGAGGTCCACGGGATGGAGGATATCGTCCCGGTATGGCGCCGGCCTGGCCCGGACGCGATTCGGGTCCAACGCGACGTCCCGGTACCCCATGGCGGCCAGGGCGCGTTCGATGCTTCCGTTGTCGATGGCGCCGCCGATCACGCGCCGGAGGTCGTCCAGGTCGACTTCGACGGTTTCGGTCATATCCAGAGGGCACCGGATCTCGCGCCCGCGCGGTGTATTGTAAGGATAGATGGTGTTTACGGGCAGAATGCGGCCTCCCCGGTCGGCCATGTTGGCGGCCATGATGGCAACGGAGAGCAGCACGGCGTCGAGTTCGGTTCCGGTGGCCTCGCAGAAGAGAAACGAATCGCCGACCTCCACCGCGCCCGGGTTCCGGCTGTTGATCACGGGAGGCATGGAGAGGACCTCACCCCGGCTGTCGGTGATGAGGGGAAAGGCGCTGAAGCCTTCCAGCAGGTGCGCGTACGTCCGGCCCGTGGGGTGTTCGCTCAGGATATCCCGAAGCGTCAGCCCGGTCTCCATTCCCAGCGGGATAAAGCGGGTCGCATCCGGATCGGCCGCGGCGTAGCGGACGGGAAAGGCGACGTCGGTAGCGTCGTAGATGCCGATGGCAACGGCGCTTCGACCGCGACCGTAGCCTTCCGCCAGTTTTTCCTGAGCCTCGATGAGCTGCTCGAGGGCCGCTTCGTCCACCGAGATCCCTTCGCAGGCGAAGGCGGCGATGTAGGGACGGAGGCTTTCCAGCGCGGGGTCGACGCGCAGTTCGAGTTCCCCTGGCGGGTCCTCGAAAAACGGATAGGGTTCGTGCACGCCCTCGCGATGCCCCTTGAGCAACCGGGCGACGCCCTCCGACGACCAGAGATCCGGCCGATTGGTATCCTTCAACTGGATTTTCAACAGGGCGTCGTCTTCGACCTTGACCTCGGCTTTGACAGCCTCGAGGGCCCGTTCGAGCTCGGGCAGGTCGTAGGTCTGACCCGCGAGCCGTTCGAGGTCTTTCCTGATCACGGTGATGGTGGGCATGCGTGCTCCTCGATGCATACGCGCGGGATGCGCGCGAATTCCGGCTCCCGGCGCTTCAGGTCGCCGTTGGCCTGTTTTCTCTTTCGTTCCGGATCCGATCCAGGTCCGTGCTGAACAGGTCGCGGATGTCGTCTATATCCAGGGCTACCATCGCCATCCGGTCGATGCCCAGACCCCATGCGATGACCGGGACCTCGACGCCCAGCGGGCGCGTGAGTTCGGGCCGGAACAGGCCGGCGCCGCCGAATTCGATCCAGCCCAGAGACGGGTGCCTGGCCTGGAGCTCGACCGAGGGCTCGGTGAACGGGAAATAGTCCGGCAAAAACCGGCATTCGTCCGACTGCGCGATCTCCAGCGCAAACAGCTTCAGCAGGCCCAGCAGACTCCGGAAATTGATGCCCTCGCCCAGGACGATACCCTCCACCTGGAAGAAATCGGCAGCGTGGGTGGCGTCGACGTCGTCGTACCGGAAGCATCGCGCAACCGCGAAATACTTCCCCGGGACGTTCGGTCCGGAAGCAAGCGTACGGCCCGACAGCGCGGTACCCTGGCTGCGCAGGATGAGACGGCGCGCGCGGGCCGGACTGAATTCGTACCGCCAGCCGCGGGAGCCGGTGTCGCCGCCGTCGGCGTGGGCGGCGGCCACATTGGAGAAGAAGGGTTCTTCGGGCGCTTTCGAACGGATGGGTTCCTTGACGTAATAGGCGTCATGGATATTTCGTGCCGCGTGAAACTGCGGCATGAACAGGGCATCCATATTCCAGAATTCGGTTTCCACCAGCGGGCCCTTCATTTCCTCGAACCCGAGAGACAGCAGTTTGCGCCGGACACCGTCGAGATAGGCGCGGTACGGGTGCAGGCGGCCGATGAGAATACGCGGGGGCTTGATGCTGATGTCGTACCGCCGGAACGAGACGTCTCTCCAGTCGCCCGACTGCAACATCTCCGGCGTGAGGCGGGAGACCTCGTCGCCCGTCAGCCCGGATTCCAGAATGCGCTCCAGCGTACCCCTACCGGCCGGCGTAAGCCTGTACGTGCGTTCCAGGCGTTCGTCCACTCGGATGGCGGCCTTGCCCTTGCCGCGTTTGCTCGTTCGTTCCCGGATATAGGACTGAATCTCTTCGGTAAAGTCGTCGAGATTCAGCGCGGCATCGTCGCCGGCCTCCCGAAAGCGCCCGAACAGCCCCGGCACGAGCCTTTCGGTATAGAAGGCGGCTCTGTCGGGATCGGCGATGCGGATGGCGCCGCCGTCCTGCCTGATTGTGCCTTCGGCCTTCAGCCCGCCGTATGCGCTGCCCCATTCTCCGCGGTCGAAGCGGGTATCCGCCTGCAGGTGCTTCAACGTGGGTGCGGGCTCTTCCCGGGCGCGCAGCAAAAGCGCGGCCTCCGGCGTCGCACCGATGCCGGCCAGGGCGACCCCCGATTCCGTGAGGCTGACGGTCGAGACCGTTGCTTCACCGGCGACGTCCAGGAGACCCTTGGAACGCAGCCATTCGACGGCGCGCCGGACCTGTCCGGGACCGATGCCCGCGGCTTCGGGCAGGGCGGCGTCGGTCAGCTCGTGTTCCTCGCAGGTTTCGAACGCGCGCAGCGTCTTGATCTCGAGGGCGTGAAGGGACGACAGGTCGGTCGATTGATCCACGATAATGCTCCCTGGAGTGGGTGCTCCGGATTGGCGGAAGACGGCGCGGCCGGACGTCCGGGCCGAAAAAAAAAGACCTTTCATCCCCATAGGGACGAAAGGACGTGACGTCTTCCGCGGTACCACCCTATTTGCGCCCTTCAGGCGCCGCTTGACAGGCGGCCGTTACCGCCCCTCCCTGTTGTCGGCGGGAGACACCGGCGCCGCCTAGTAACGGTTGCCGGTTTCCTTTTTTCCATACTGCACTGCGGCCGGCAATCGCATTCAGCGTTGCAGCTCGAGAGGGAACTTCGGCCGTTCATGCCGCGAGGGCGCTTTCAGTCCGGGGCGCCCCCTCCCTTTCCGGTTGGGGACGGCTTACTTTCCTCCGTCATCGCTTTGGGTGAGAACATAGGATTTTGACCATCATCTGTCAAGGGGAAACAATCGAAGAGCGGGGAGACGTGAGACGTGAGACGGGAGACGGTAGATGACATCCTTGCCCCATTGGTTCTACCTTTAAGCCTCCGGCGAGAAATGAAACTGCACGGGGCAAGAAAACCGGTGAGACGCAAGACGGGAGACGGTAGATGACATCCTTGCTCGAATGGTTCTTCCTTTATGCCGATGGCAAGAAATGAAACTGCACGGGGCAAGAAGACCGGTGAGACGCAAGACGGGAGACGGTAGATGACATCTTTGCTCGATTGGTTCTTCCACTATGCCTACGGCAAGAGATGATACCGAACAGGCATTCACATCATCTCCCGTCTACGTCTCCCCGCCGTTAGGGAATTTGGGGAGATGTGGAAGTTAAAGTTGACTTTGGTCTCTTGCATCAAACTGACGGCTGATCGCTAACCGCTGTCCTCATCAAAAAGGTGCCATTCGATCTACAAAGGCATCTCCGGATCGGAGGGCACCCGGAGCAGAGCGCGCTGATCCGTCCAGCTACGCGGATCGATGTTCCTCCGAGGGTGTCAGGGCAGAGGGCTACGTGCATCCTGTGAGGGTATTCGCGCTATGCCTGTGGCAGGCCCCGCGCCCAGCGGCGACTTTTGGTTCCTTTTGGTCGCTTCAAAAGGAACCCGCCGGAGGCAGGGAATTTGGGGAAAAGGGGAATTTGAATTAGATTCTCGAATTTGCTTCGAGCTGACGGCTGATCGCTGAATGCGAATTGCTGTTTTTCCCTTTGTGCCTCCGTGTGAGTGTCTTCATGCTTGACGTTGGCGGACATGCCCGCGTTCTCGCGAATTGAATATTTGCTTTCCGATACACCGGATGTGTATCTTTTATCTGTACCGTTTTCGATGAACCGGTTGTTCGACTCCAGGTTATTCAGGAGTTTCACGTGAAAGACCGACAAGCGCTCTTGCCGCGGATTTCCATTTCGCGGCCGGTCACGGTGGCCATGTGCCTCGTGGCGCTGCTGGTGATCGGTTGCGTGTCTTATGCGAAGATACGCCTTCAGGCCTTTCCGTCCGGGTGGGAGTGGAAACGGTTGTGGGTGTGGGTGGACAGCCGGGATACGTCGCCCAAGGAGAACGACCAGGAAATTTGCAGGCTGTTCGAGACCTATCTCGGAACGGTGAAAAACCTCGAGTCAATGCGAACGTGGGCCGGCAAGGACTGGGCGAATGCCGGTCTGAGGTTTCGTCCGGAGACCGACATGTCCCTGGCCTACAACCAGGTCATGGACCGGTTTGACCGGCTGAAACTGGAATTGCCCCCCGAGAAGCGCGAGAGAACGGGTGTGTGGAAGTATAACGAGGAGACCGACCAGGAAATTATATGGATGGGGGTGGCCCCGCCCGAGGGACTTGAGGATATCCAGTCCTTCATTGAAGACAGGGTTCAACGGCGTCTGGAGCGGATCGACGGGGTGGCGAAGATCTCTTTCTGGGGGAGATTCAGGAAGGAGATCACGGTCGTTGTGCTGCAGGAGCGCATGCGTTCGCTGGGCGTCCGACCCGCCGACGTGGTACAGGCGCTGCAGGGGGAGAACTTCGCGCTGGCCGGCGGTCACCTGCAGGAGGGCGGCAAGAAATACTTCATCCGCTCCCTGGCGCGGTATCGGGACATGGACGAGATCCGCCGGATACCCATCAGGCGGTCGAACGGCCTGGATCCCGTCACCGTATCCGACGTGGGAGGCGTGCTGTTCGGAATACCGCCGCGCCTGGGATCCTGGCGAATCAATGGCAAGGAAGCCGTCGGGCTCGACGTGTACAAGGAATCGAGCGCCAACGTCGTGGACGTATCGGTCCGGGTGAAGGAGGAACTGGATCGGATCGCCCAGGAGACCGGAGCACAGTTCAACGTTTTGTGGGATCAGGGCCGGGCGGTGCGGGATTCGATAGACAATATTCGAACGACCGCGATCTGGGGCGCCCTGTTCGCCTCCCTGATCCTGCTGTATTTCCTCCGCGCCGTGCGGATGACGGCCCTGATTACCCTGTCGATTCCACTGTGCATCATGATGACGATTTCCGTGCTCTATTTTCTGGACTGGTCGTTGAATCTGCTGACCATGATGGGCCTGATGGTGGGGATGGGAATGGTGGTGGATAACGCGATCGTGATCGTGGAGAACATCTATCGGATGCGGGCGAAGGGAATGGATGCGCACAAGGCGTCCGTTACCGGCGCCAGCGAGGTGGGCATGGCCATATCGATGGCGACGCTGACCACGGTGGTGGTCTTCCTGCCGTTGATGTTTATGACGGGAGACATGGGGCTGACGTTCGAACTCACCAGGGTCGGTATTCCGGTGGTCGTGTCGCTGTTGGGGTCTCTCTTCGTGGCGCTGATCTTCATCCCCCTTGCGGCGAAGCTTCTCGGCAGGCACGCCGCAAGGAAGGATCCGGGGTCGGTCCGGTGGATGCGGCGGAAATACCAAGGAGGCCTTCGGTGGATTCTGAATCACCGGCGTGATGCTTCCCTGATCTTCATCATCCTGTTTGTTTCGGTTTTCTATCCGGTTTCGAACGTCAAGAAGACCACCGGTCGCGCCCGGGTAAACAACGAATTTTTCATTCGATTCAATGCCCCGCCCTTTTTCAAACGTGCGGAGATGGAACGTGTCGCAACCCAGATCGAGGATTTCCTGGACAGCAAACGGGACGCCTACCGGATAGAAACGGTGCGGCTGGGTTACTGGCGACAGAGCAGTCTTATCCGGGGTTTTATCCGGGTGTATCTGAAAGAAGAGCCGAACAGGGACTGGTGGTACCAGTTTTACAAGAGCGTTCGAAAGAAAGCCGGTCTTCCCGTCAAGGGGCAGATGACCCGGGCGGAGGTAATCGAGGACGTCAAGAAACACATACCGAAATTCGTCGGTGTGCGGGTGATGGTTCAGACGCGGTGGCGCAGTGAGCCGGGAGTCTCGGTTTATCTCTACGGAGACGACATCGATCTGCTGGGGCGGCTGTCGGAGGCCGTGCGACAGCGGGTGGAGGCGATTCCGGACGTCGTCAGCGTGGACAGCGACCTGGAATACGCGGAAAAGGAAGTGCAGGTGCTCGTCAACAAGGAACAGGCGCACGCGTACGGGATTTCCGCCCGGGCCGTGGGCCGCAGCATTTCCTACCAGTTGCGCGGGGTCAACCTGGCGCCGTATCACGACGACGACCGGATGATTTCAGTCCGGCTGTTCATGGACGAAGACGATCGCCAGACGCTGGCACAACTCAAGAAATTCCCGTTTCGCTCGAATACCGGTACCCAGATTCCCCTCTCGGCATTCGCCTCGTTCAACATTACGGAAGGCAGCGGCAATATTCGGCGCGAGGACGGAAAAATGCGGATGCGGGTGCGGGCATTTACAACGCAGGAAGACCTGAAAGGGTTGTGGGAACAGATCGACCGCGCGATGGTGGGATTCGCCATGCCGCGGGGGTATTCCTGGAACAAGGGAGAGACCTATTCCAGATTCCAGGAGTCCGACGATACGATGTCGTTCGCAATCGTGATGGCGATTACCTGCGTCTTCCTGCTGATGGGCGTGCTGTTCGAGTCCTTCGTGCTTCCGTTCGCGGTCCTGTTGTCGATCCCCTTCGCGTTTCTGGGCGTGTACTGGAGTCTGTTCCTGACGAACACCGTCATGGGGAAGATGGCCCAGATGGGTATCATTCTGCTCATCGGCGTGGTCGTGAACAACGCGATCGTGCTGGTGGATATGATCAATCGGTTGAGGGGGAGCGGTATGAGCCGCTCAGAGGCGATCGAGGAGGCCGGATACAACCGGTTCCGGCCGATTCTGATGACCACCTTTACAACGGTCTTCGGACTGTTCCCGATGGCCGCGGGATCCGCGACCATGCTCGGCACGCCCTACGCCCCGCTGGGCATCACGATGATCGGCGGCCTCTTGTCGTCCACGGTCCTGACGCTCTTCGTGGTGCCGCTGTTCTATACCTATCTGGATGACCTGAGGCATTTTCTGAGGGGGTTTGCAGGGAATCTACTCAAGTCTACGGACCCTGCGAAGTCACGGTAGGGAAAAACCCGAAAGCGGGGAGAGGGTAGAAGGAAGAAGGAAGAAGGAAGAACTGAAAGCGGTGAGACGGGAGACGGGAGACGGGAGAAGACGTCCTTGCCCGATTGGTTATACCTTTATGCCTCCGGCAAGAGATGATACCGAACAGGCACTTACATCATCTCACGTCTAACGTCTCCCGTCTCACGGACTGGCTATCCCGGCCTGTCATCCGGAGGAATGTAGCGGTTGCCCAGTTCCACGTAGTCTTCCCTGACCGGGCTGAAGATGTCCAGCACAACCGCCGGGCCGTCCACGGCCACCGCTCGATGCGGCACATTGGGCGGGATGAGATAGGCGTCGTCCTTTTCTACCGTACGGGTGACGTCGCCGATCGTCAGCTCGACCCGTCCTTCGAGCATGATTCCGCCCTGCTCGTGCGGATGATGGTGCAGCGGCACCACCGCGCCTTCGTCCATTTCCAGCAGGGAGATCATGAGATTCTCGCCGTAGGGCGCGCGGATACGCACACCGGGGGCGAGATCGTTGACGGGGACGTCGTTCCAGTTGATATGGGGCATGGGGAACTCAGCCGTTTCTTCGACACTCCGGTCCGGGCTCGCAACGCTATTGCCCGTCGCCGGGCTTCTTCCCGCGCAGATAGTCCCGCAGGATGCCATGCTTGACGGATTCTCCGGGCGCAGCGTTGGCCTCGGCCTCGATCGCGCCGAAGAGCTGTCGCGTCATCATCTTCGAGACACTCAGATGCAACCGCTGTCCCACCGCCGCCACGGGGCCGCCAAGCTGCACGTTGCCGCTGTAGGATACCTGCGTACCGTCGTCCTCGTCGGCGAGGTCGATGCTTCCCTCGCCCTTGACGAACCCGGTCTTGCCCTTTGCATCCACGACCATGCGATAGTGTTGGGGCGGGTCCAGGTCTTCCAGGCGGACCGTGCCGCTGTAACTGCCTCTGATGGGCCCCACGCCGGCGTTGATTTCCAGTTCGTACGTGTTCTCCCCTACAAGCGCCAGATTGCGGGCCCCGGGAATGCACCTGGCGAGGGCCTCGGGGTCGGTGAGCAGGTCGAAGACACGCTCGCGCGGCGCGTTGATCGTATGCGTGCCCTGCAGTTTCAAATGCGCCTCCTCAGGAGTTACGGCGGGTGGGTACGCGCTCGCGTGCGCCCGGAGACACTACCGGACGCACGCGATGATCTGTTCGGTTGATCTGACGCTTTCAGGCAGCCCGCTCGGCGGCCCGGGTAAGCGCCTGGCGCGTGAAGACCCTGGCCAGGTGCGCCCGGTACTCGCCCGAGGCATGGTGGTCTTCCTGAAAGTCATCGACGCCGTCGGCGGCCTTGTCGGCCGCCGCGGCGATGGTCTCGGCATCGAGCGGTCCGCCCTGCAGCGCGGCTTCCGCGGCAGAAGCCCTGTAGGCCACCGCCGAAACGCCCGTGACGCCGATGGCGACCGACGTGCAGGCGCCGTTGCTCCGTGTGACCTGCGCGGCAACGCCGCAGATGGCGAATCCCGAGGCGGACTGATGCATCTTGACGTACGCGCCTCCGGAGCCGGCCGGCGGCGTGGCGATGCGGATTCGGGTGAGGATTTCGTCGTCGCCGATGGCGGTGGTGAGCAGGTCTTCGAAGAAATCGCCGATGGCAACGCTCCGGTCGCCGCCGGGGCCGGAGACGTCGAGTTCGGCGTTCAACGCCAGCATCGCGGCTGGCCAGTCCGCTGCGGGATCCGCGTGAACCAGGCTTCCGCCCACCGTGCCGCGATTGCGCACCTGGACGTCGCCGATCGCCGACGCGGTTTCAGGGAGCAGGCCGCATCTGGATTTCAGCAGCCGGTGGCTCTCCACCGCGTGGTGCGTCGCAAGGGCGCCGATCGAGATGGTTTCGTTTCCCGCGACGACCTTCCGCAGACCCGAAATGCCGCCCAGGTCGATGAGGGTTGCCGGCGAGGCGAACCGCAGCTTCATCAGCGGGATCAGGCTGTGGCCGCCTGCCAGGATCTTCGCGTCGCCGCCGTGTTCCTGAAGCAGACTGAGCGCCTTTCTCAGGGTCTTCGGCGCGTGATAGTCGAATGGGCTGGGAATCATTGGCTTCTCTCCAGGTATCGAAGATTTGAACATCCGCGCGGGCGCGTTCAACCGACAGTCGGCCGGTTTTCCGCGCGCCCTGACGGAACGGGCAGACGACCTACCCCTGCATGAGCTTCCAGAGTTTTTCGGGACGCAGCGGCATGTCGATGTGCCGCACGCCGAACGGTTTGAGCGCGTCCACCACCGCGTTGACGATGGACGGCGTGGAGCCGATGGTGCCCGCCTCTCCCACGCCTTTGACGCCCATCGGATTCACCGGCGAGGGCGTGACCGTGTTGTCGAGCTCGAAGCGCGGGAAGTTGTGCGCCTTGGGCAGGGCATAGTCCATGAACGAGCCGGTGAGCATCTGCCCGCTCTCGTCGTAGATGGCCTCTTCATATAGCGCCTGGCCCAGACCCTGGGCGATGCCCCCGTGGATCTGACCCTCGACGATCAGCGGGTTGATGATCTGGCCGCAGTCGTCAACGGCGATATACCGCAGGATGTCCACCTCTCCGGTGTCCGCGTCCACTTCCACGATGGCGATGTGCGTGCCGAACGGGTAGGTGAAGTTGGACGGCTCGAAGAAATGGGTGGCCGCCATACCCGGCTCGGTATCCGGCGGCAGATTCACGCCCCCGTGTGCGGCCATGGAGATCTCCGCCAGGGTGACGCCCTGGTCGGGCGAGCCCTTGACGCCGTACTTGCCGTCTTCGACGACGATGTCCTGCGGGTTGCTCTCCAGCAGGTGCGCGGCGATGTTCACGGCCTTTTCCTTGATCTTTTCCATCGCCATTACCATGGCCGTACCGCCCACCGCGGTCGCGCGGGAACCGAACGTGCCGATGCCGTACTGCACGGCTTCGGTATCGCCGTGGATGATGCGCACGTCGTCGATATCCACCCCGAGACCGTCGGCGATGAGCTGGGCAAACGTGGTTTCCTGCCCCTGGCCGTGGGGCGAGACCCCGGTGAGAACGGTGACTTTGCCCGTCGGGTCCACCCTTACCGTGCCGCTCTCCCAGCCGCCCGCCGGCATGGCCGCCGAGGGACCCATGCCGCAGATCTCCACGTACGTGGAGAAGCCGATGCCCAGGTACCGGCCCTGTTCGCGGGCGTCCGCCTGCTCCTTGCGGAAGCCTTCGTAGTCGATCTTCCTGAGCGCCTTGTTGAGCGCGATTTCGTAGTCGCCGCTGTCGTAGGCGACTGCGGTGCCGGTTTCGAAGGGAAACTCGTCCTTGCCGATGAAGTTCCTTCGGCGGACCTCCAGGGGGTCCATGTCCAGGTCGTGAGCCACGCAGTCCAGCATGCGTTCGATGAGGTACGTGGCTTCCGGCCTGCCCGCGCCCCGGTACGCGTCGGTGGCCATCTTGTTGGTGAAGGCCGCGGTGAGTTCCATCGAGACGTTCTGGAACCTGTAACAACCGCAGAGCATCAGCCCCGTGAGGGTGGGGATCGCCGGTGTGAGCAACTGGTAGTAGGCGCCCACGTCGGCCTCCACGGTGTATTTGAGACCCAGGATGGTTCCGTCGTTCTTGACGGGGATCTCCACGTCGCCGACCTGGTCTCGACCGTGGATGGTGTGCAGGAAGTTCTCCCTCCGGCTTTCGATCCACTTGACCGGCCTCTTGAGCTGGATGGCCAGGTGCCCCACCAGGGCTTCCTCGGCGTAGACGTTCAGCTTGCAGCCGAATCCGCCGCCCACCTCGGGAGCGATGACCTGCACGAGTTGCTCGGGCCGGTTGAGAATGACCGAGAGCTGAGTCCTGAGCAGATGCGGGATCTGCGTGGATGACCAGACCGTGAGTTTTCCGTCACCTGGCTGAAACTGTGCGACCACACCCCGGGTTTCCAGCGGGTTGGGCACCAGCCGCTGGTGGTTGAAACGCTGTTTGACCACGCGGTCGGCCTGGGCGAAGGCGTCGTCGATGTCGCCGCCGGCAATCGCCCATGTGAAGGCCTGGTTGCTGCCGAATTGTTCGTGCAGAAGCGGGGCGCCGTCAGCCAGCGCCGCCTCGGACGAGTTGACGGCGTCGAGCGGGTCGTAGTCCACCTCGATGAGTTCAGCCGCGTCCCTGGCGGCATATGAACTGTCGGCGACCACGGCCGCGACCGGCTCCCCGACGAACCGTACCTTGCCGTGCGCCAGGACCGGATGATCGGGGACCTGGATGCCCGGAAAGCCCTCGGGATCGGTGGTGGCGCAGGGAATGGTGCCGATGTTGTCCTTCAAATCGTCGCCGGTAACCACGGCCACCACGCCCGGATGGTCCGAGGCGGCCGAGGCGTCGATACCGCGGATGTGCGCGTGCCCGTACGGGCTGCGGAGCACGGCGACGTGCAGCGTGCCCGGCAACTGGATGTCGTCTACGTATTGCGCAAGGCCCTGGATCAGCCTGGGATCTTCCCTGCGCTTGATTCTGGCGCCTACGGATTTGCTGACAGGCATGGAAGACCTCCTTTCAGGATCTCATCTTTCGGGCCGCGTACTGGACGGCGTCCACGATGTGTTGGTACCCGGTGCAGCGGCACAGGTTGCCTTCGATGCCGCGACGGATCTGCGCCTCGGTGGGCCGCGAGTTGCGCTGCAACAGCTGGTGGGCGGCGATGATCATCCCGGGCGTGCAGAAACCGCACTGAAGGCCGTGACATTCCCAGAAGCCCTCCTGTACGGGATGAAGTTCGCCGTTCTCGGCCAGGCCCTCGATGGTCGTAATCTCGGCGCCGTTCGCCTGCACCGCGAGCAGGGTACAGGATTTCACGGCCTGCCCGTCGAGCATCACCGTGCAGGCGCCGCAGAGGCTGGTTTCGCAGCCGACGTGGGTGCCGGTAAGGCCGACGACGTCGCGCAGATAATGCACAAGCAGCAGCCTGGGCTCCACGTCGTGGCTGTGGCGCTCGCCGTTAATAGTGACTTCCACGTTCACGGGCGACCTCCTTTTCTGATGATTTTCCGATAAATCGGTCCCGATGCAGCTCGAGTGCACGGGACGGATCTCGCAGGAACAGTGTTGTCGAAAGTACGCACAACTGTCGCGCACGCGCAAGCGGATTCTGTCGGGCCGCAGGAGAAGTGCGGTGAAACGCTATTGTACAGATTCAGACGGGGTCGACGGGCTTGCCTTTTTGGACTCCCGTCTTTACCCTTGATTCAACATTTTTCGGGAACGTTGGTTCGAATATATGCAAGTTGATAAAGGCGATTTAACATCTGATTTCCAGGAACCTGCGGGTCACTGGACGTGAACGGAAAAAATGTGCTTCCGGACGACCTTTTCGGCCCGGTGAGGAAATAACCGGCGGTTCCCCGCGTTACGACACACGCCGCATTGCACCGATGCTTTCTGTGCCTTTTGTGCTTTTTGTGGCCGATTTTTCGGTTTTCTTTTTTCGAATTGAGGTTAATATTGTACCCGTGCGGCGCTTGTGAAATCCGGCTTCGCGAGCCGAGCCGTTCGAAGTTATTCGATCCAGTCTGACGTCTGTTTTTTCGTACGCATCCTTCGAAGGGACGAATCGTGGATCACCGACTCTATTACGTGGCCGACCCCATGTGTTCGTGGTGCTGGGGGTTCCGGCCGGTGCTTCGGGAAATCGTGGCGGCGCTTCCGGATTCCATCCCGGTGGGTTACGTGATGGGCGGGCTGGCCAGGGATTCCGACGATCCGATGCCGGAAGAGACCCGCGCGTACGTGCAGATGAACTGGCGTGAGGTCACAAAGACGACGGGGGCGGAATTCAACTGGGACTTCTGGCGCAAATGCAAACCTCGCCGGTCGACCTACCCCGCCTGCCGCGCGGTGCTGGCGGCAGGGGCGCAGCGGGACGACGCCGTGCCGGAAATGTTCGACGCCATCCAGCGTGCGTATTACCGGGAGGCGCGGAACCCCTCGGATATCGATACGCTGACCGCGGTTGCCGGATCGCTTTCACCGCCGCTGGACGCGCAACGGTTCGACCGGGACATCCGGTCGCCGGAGATCGAGGCGGAATTGCAGGCGGGCTTCAACTTGCGGCGGTCGATGGGCGTGCGGGAGTTTCCCAGCGTGGTCGTGAAACGGGACGGCACGCAGACAGACATCGTCCGCGGATGGGCGGACGCCGGGACGGCGCTGGCGAAATTAGAGGAAGCGATTGGCGGTGGGACGTGAGAAAGTAAAAGGAAGAACGAAGAAGGAAGAAGGAAGAAGGAAAAACTAAAACCCGTGAGTAGACGGTAGATGACATCCTTGCCCGATTGGTTCGTACTAATTGCCTCCGGCGTAAGTTGAAACCGGACGGGGCAAGAAAACCCGTGAGACGGGAGACGGTAGAGGGTAGATGACATCCTTGCCCGATTGGCTCTTCCTTTATGCCTCCGGCAAGAAGTGAAACCACACAGGGCAATAGAATCGGTGAGACGTTAGACGCAAGACGGTAGATGACATCCTTGCCCGATTTGTTCGTACTTAATGCCTCCGGCAAGAAGTGAAACCGCACCAGGCAATCACATTCTCTACCGTCTCACCTCTACCCTCTCCCCGCCTTTAGGGCGCTGATATCATCTCCCGTCTCACGTCTTGCGTCTACCCACATAACGATTCAGGACCATAAGAGCACATTTCCACGTAGTGCTTAAGTCAATCATTTCAAGGAGGTTATACAGATGGCTGAAAGTGAATCCATCACCCAGGAACAGATGAACGAGTTTCTGTTTACGCAGGTCGTGCTGATGTTTCAGGGGGCGGCCTGGCAGCATCTGGGCAAGGTGATGAACCCGGCGACCAATAAGGTGGAACGGGACCTCGCGCAGGCGAAGAACACCATTGACATACTGGGCATGCTTCAGGCGAAGACGAAGGGCAATCTCAGCGACAACGAACAGAAGTTTCTGGAGCACGCGCTGTACGAGTTGCGGATGAATTACGTCGACGAGGCGAACAAGGGGCCGGACGAGGCAGATGCTTCCGAGGATGATGCCGAGGCGCCCGCGGCGGACGTCGAAGCGACTGCCGCGGAAGGCGGGGAAGAAGCCGTCGAAAGCGCTGAAGCCGAGGCGCCGGAGGAAGCGGCGTCAGGCGGCGCGCCGGCGGAGGACACGTCGGACGCGAAGGAGGAATCGGATTGAAGCGTTCTCTCCTTCCCTGCGCCGCACTGGTCCTGTTCTGGCTGGGCGGATGCGCGTACTATTCGACCTCCGCGACCGGCGGATCGGGTTTCCGCTCGGTGGCCATTCCGCTGATGGAGAACGAGAGCCTGGAGCCGGAGATCCAGCAGGCCCTCACGGACAGCCTGATCCAGGCGTTCATCCAGGACGCGGCGCTGCGCGTGACGGACGAGGACCGCGCGGACGTCGTGCTTCGCGGCACGATCGTGGAGGTGCGGGACGATCCGTTCACCTACCGCAGCCAGGAGGACCAGTTCCAGATTTCGGTCTTCCTGGACGTGAGCTGCTTCGATGTGAAGAACAAGAAGCTATTGTGGGAGGAGAAACGCCTGAAGGGATACGGCATCTACAGCGCCGCGGGCCAGCGCGAGGAAGCCCGGCACGCAGGCCTCGGCGCCGCGTTCGACATTCTCACACGGGATATCGTGGACCGGACGCAGGTGGGCGGGTGGTAGCGAAGGACCATCGAGGATTGATACAGGGGAACATGGATATACAGGATGGACAGGATAAAGGCAGAAAACCAAAACATGGGACAACAGCGGGGAAGAACCAAACCGAAAGATCAAAACCGGACAACATGGATACACCGGATCAGCAGGATAAAAACAGAAAGCTAAAAAACGGGAAGAACCAAGTCGAAGAACGAAAATCAGACAACATCATAACGGCGGGAAACGGCTGTGATGAATGGCAACTGCAAAAGCGGAGGAGGAAGGAAAGCGTCAAACAAGGAAATCCTCACGACGGGAGCTTGCGATGACAAGAAAGTTGACTGCAATTATAGAACGCGAAGGCGATGGATACGTTGCCCTGTGCCCTGAAGTGGACATCGCGAGTCAGGGTGGAACCGTTTCTGAAGCAAGGGGAAACCTGAAGGAGGCGTTGGAGTTGTTCCTGGAAACGGCCTCAGATACTGAGATTCAGCAGCGCCTGCACGAGGAAGTGTACGTAACCCAGGTGGAGGTTGCCATTGGTTAGACTTCGGGTATTGTCGGGACGCGAAACCTGTGAAATACTCGCGGACCACGGATTTACCGAAGTCCGGCGCAGGAGCAGCCATGTCGTCATGCAGAGGATCACGTCCGAGAGTACGATCACTGTACCGGTTCCTGACCACAAGGAACTACGAAAAGGGACACTGATGGCAATCATTCGGCAATCGGGGCTACCACGAACGCTGTTCGAGTAAAGCGCTTGAAACAGGGGACCATGGACATAGCAGGACAGACCGGATAAGAGCAGGCGAACAATAAAGAGGTTCAACGGCCAAGATCACGCAGATCAGATCGGGAGTCGCTGCTGAGGAAGAGACACAATCAACTCATACAGTTCTTCCAGTACATTCTTTAGTGGTCCTGGTTTTCCCCTGTTTGTGCCCTTTGTGCATTTTGTGGCTCTCGGTGTTTTCGTTGTTTTGTGTGGTTTTATCCTGCCCATCCTGCCCATCCATGTTGGATGTTTTGATCTGCCCAGTTTGTGCCTTTTGTGGCTTTTGTTGTTTTCGTAGTTTCTTGCGGTTTTTATCCTGTCCATCCTGTCCATCCATGTTGGTTAATTTCTGAAAAGATATCAGAATGAACGAAGCAGCGGCGAGGATCAAGATCAACAAACTGCTCGAGGCGGCGGGGTGGCGGTTCTTCGACAATGAAGGCAAGCCTGCCAACATTCGCGTCGAGGCGAGCGTCAAGCTGAAGAAGGCCGACCTGGACGCACTGGGCGACGACTTTGAGAACGCGACAGGTCGCGTAGACTTTCTCCTCCTTGACGAAAAAGGCTTCCCGCTGATCGTCCTGGAGGCCAAGTCGGAGGACAAAAACCCGCTGGTGGGCAAAGAACAGGCACGAAAATACGCCCGCTCGCAGAACTGCCGCTTCGTCATCCTGTCGAACGGAAATCTGCATTACTTCTGGGACCTCGAGAGAGGCAATCCGTACGTCATCACTTCCTTCCCGACGCCGGACTCCGTAACCAACTACAATAAAGTCCAGCCCAACCCTCAGCGCCTGGTCGATGAGTCCGTCAGTGAGGATTACATCGTACTCACCCAGCGGCCGAATTATGCCTCGGAAGCGGCGTGGACGAACGAAGCCGAACGCCCCGCCTTTATCAAGTCCAACGGATTGAATTTCCTCCGCCCCTACCAACTCCGGGCCGTTCATACGCTTCAGAGGATCGTGAAGGACGGGAAAGACCGGTTCCTGTTCGAAATGGCCACCGGAACCGGCAAGACCCTGGTGTCCGCGGCTGTGATCAAGCTCTTTCTGCGCTCCGGCAATGCCTCTCGTGTGCTGTTTCTCGTCGACCGGCTGGAACTCGAGGAACAGGCGAGGAAGGTCTTCACCGCCCTGCTTTCGGCTGACTTCCAAACGGTGATCTACAAGGAACGGCGGGACGACTGGCGTTCCGCGGAGATCGTCGTCACCACGGTCCAGTCGCTGCTGTTCAACAATAAGTACCAATCGCTGTTTTCGCCCACCGACTTCGACCTCGTCATCTCCGACGAAGCCCACCGGTCCATCGGTGGCAACGCCCGGTCCGTATTCGACTACTTCGTCGGGTACAAACTGGGCCTGACCGCAACTCCCCGGGACTATCTGAGAGGATTCGACGGGACCAGCCCGACCACGCGGGACCCGCGCGAAGCAGAACGCCGTTTGCTCCTGGACACCTACCGTACATTTGGGTGCGAAAGCGGGCAGCCCACATTCAAATACTCCCTGCTGGACGGCGTGAAGGACGGCTATCTGATCAACCCGACGGTCGTTGACGCGCGAACGAAAGTGACAACAAAGTTGCTCTCCGAACAGGGATTCGTCGTATCATTTACGGACGATGAGGGTGAAGAACAGGAAGAGGCTTACAAAAAGCGTGAGTTCGAGAAGCGATTCTATTCCGACGCGACCAACCAGCTCTTCTGCAAGACGTTCCTCGAAAACGCGCTTCGTGACCCCGTCAGCGGCGAAATCGGCAAGTCCATCGTCTTCGCCGTCAGTCAAAAACACGCTGCAAAACTGACTCAAATCCTCAACCTGATGGCTCACGTCATGTTTCCGGACAGATACAAGTCGGACTTCGCCGTACAGGTCACATCGCAGATTTCGGATGCCCAGCGGTTCACCGTTAATTTCAGCAACAATAACCTGCTCGGATCCGGGAACTTCCTCCCTGAGTATCTGACGAGCAAAGCGCGGGTTTGTGTGACGGTCGGCATGATGACAACGGGATATGATTGTACCGACATCCTTAATCTCGGTCTCTTTCGCCCGATCTTCTCGCCCACCGACTTCATCCAGATCAAGGGGCGAGGTACAAGGAAGCATAACTTCCTCGAACAGTTGCAGAATCCGGCCATCGCGGAACGCGTAGACGAGCCGGATAAGACCGAGTTCAAGCTGTTCGACTTCTTCGCCAACTGCGAATACTTCGAAACCGAGTTCAACTACGACGAAGTGTTGGGACTGCCTTCCTACAAGGTTGCTATCGAAAAAGAGGATCCGAATACTCCCGTCGCCGACGCTGGTGCCTACGAGTACCTGGGTCGGGACATCCTGTCGACCATCAAGGTCGAGGCCGTCGGAGCGGAAGGGATGAGGATCGATCGGATGTTCTTCGAGAAATTCGAGGATGCTGTTCGGAAGGATGACGTCATCGCGCAGGCCGTGGAGGCGGGGCAGTGGGACCGGGTCATCGACTACGTCAACCGGGAAGTCTTCGACCGGCCCGAGGAGTATTACACGCTCGAAAAGCTGCGCAAGGCCGCAGCCGTGGACCGTCGCATCACGCTCAGGGAGATCCTGGAAAAGGTGTTTGGGCTGATTCCGCGGTTTAAATCCAAAGATGAGATGCTGGAAGAGGAATTCGGGAAGTTCGTGGCCGACTATACCCCCGAACAGGTCGAGTCCATCCCCGCGATCAAGAACTACTTCAAAGCGTACGTCACCAGCGACCAGGTACGTCACATCATCGAAAACCGGGACTACACCGGCCTGGCCACCAACCCCGTTCTCTCAATGAAGGACCTTGGCGCCGTACCGGAGAAATACCGCAAACTCGTCCCCGAATACGTCAAGGACTACGTCCCGCTAAATCAGTTTGCTGCTTAGGAAACATGGATGCACAGGATCAGAGGCAAGAAAAAAACAAAATGGCCACAAAAGGCACAAAAACACAAAGGAAAACCACCCCGAAAACCGGCATATAAGCTATAAACCTCAACTCGTTTCTTCCTACGATTCATTCAAATACAAAAAAAATCCCACGAGCCGAAACCCGTGGGGCCTGCAATAAGACATTTTAGTCAATTTGCAAGAGCTAATAAAACGTCCAGACAAACGAAATATACATTGAAAATCACAAGGAAACAAGACTCTTTCTCAACGAAGTTCTGCATTCTCGAACCGTCAATTACAAGGCAGTTTTCAGCAACAAGCTCTGGATGATATATACCACTGCAACGGCTGGAATCGTTGATGCGTTGGCTGAATCCGATGTTTTGGGTTCTTGAATTTATCCTGTTCATCCTGTCCATCCATGTAAGTCTGAGGTTCTTCGATGTTAGACGCTGAAACGAAACGCCGTATAGATACCGCCCGCGATATTTTGGTCGGGAAGGTGCCGGATCCCAAGAGCCAGGTCGAGCAGATCACGATCGCGTTGATCTACAAGTTCATGGACGACATGGACGCCAAGAGCGAGGAGCTGGGCGGCACGCGGAAATTCTTCGCCGGTGAATTTGCCCGGTTCGGCTGGCCGAAGCTGATGCGTTCCGGCCTGGGCGGACATGAGATGCTCAATGTCTACGCCGAAGCCATTGACCGAATGCCCGAGAATCCCGGCATACCGCCGCTTTTCAGGGACATCTTCAACAACGCCTACCTCCCCTATCGCGACCCGGAAACGCTCCGCGCCTTTTTGAAGGTCATCGACGAGTTCACGTACGACCACAGCGAGCGCCTCGGGGATGCCTTCGAGTACCTGCTCTCGGTCCTGGGTTCGCAGGGCGACGCCGGTCAGTTCCGCACCCCGCGCCACATCATCGACTTCATCGTCGCGGTGATCGACCCGAAGAAAAACGAAACCATTCTGGACCCGGCCTGCGGCACTGCCGGGTTTCTCATTTCCTCGTACAAGCACATTGTCGAGGCCAATACCGACGACGACGGAAACAGTACGCTCACACCTGACGAACG
The DNA here is from genome assembly GCA_965219995.1 of Candidatus Latescibacterota bacterium. GTDB lineage: Bacteria > Latescibacterota > UBA2968 > UBA2968 > JAAXHE01. The sequence continues at coordinate 91,150 of CBDCOX010000002.1, read as the reverse complement.
GGAAAAACTCACCGCAAACTTCAAGGGCTACGATATCTCACCGGATATGGTCCGACTGTCATTGGTAAACATGTACCTGCACGGCTTTCAGAAACCGCACATTGTCGAATACGACACCCTCACCAGCGAGGACCGCTGGAACGAATACGCCGACGTCATTCTGGCCAATCCGCCGTTCATGTCGCCGAAGGGCGGCATCCGCCCGCACAACCGCTTTTCCGTGAAATCCAAACGCAGCGAAGTCCTGTTCGTGGACTACATGGCCGAACATCTTACGCCATCCGGCCGCGCCGGGATCATCGTCCCCGAGGGCATCATCTTCCAGAGCCAAAACGCCCACAAACAACTGCGCAAGATGCTGGTCGAGGACTATCTGGTCGCCGTCGTCTCCCTCCCCGCGGGCGTCTTCAATCCCTACTCCGGCGTCAAGACGTCAATCCTGATCCTCGACAAATCCCTGGCGAAACGGACCGATCAGATCGCCTTCTTCAAAGTCGAAAATGACGGCTTCGACCTCGGCGCCCAGCGCAGACCGATCGATCTGAACGACCTCCCGCGGACCTTGGAGGCCATGAAGGAGTACATTGGCAATGTTGGGAACATGGATGGACAGGATGGGCAGGATAAAGGCGAACCACACCCCGCCGCCGATCAGTCAATCCTGGAGCAACTCATTCAGCAAGGGGTGCCACTCATCGTCCCAAAGTCAAAAATCGCGGCTGGTGGGGAGTACAACCTGAGTGGGGAGAGGTATAGGGAATACAGAACCAACGATACAAAATACGCCTGGGTAAACCTTGGCGAAATTATCTTGGGCAAACCGACGTACGGTTCCGGGGCACGCAAAGTTACATTCGATAACAAAGTACGATATGTGCGGATAACTGACATTACAGACGACGGAGAACTCCGTTCAAGCGATTCAGTTTCGCCTTCACTAATCGAGCCAGACCTCTTCTTGAAACCTGGTGACCTACTTATCGCACGCTCGGGCTCCGTTGGACGTACCTACCTGCACGGAAATCAGCAAGGAAATTATCAATACGCTGGTTACTTGATTCGTTTCCGTATCGATCCGACTAAAGCCGTTCCTGAATTTGTTTATCACGTAACCAAGTCAGAGACGTGGCGCGAGTGGATAGACAGTAACTCGAAGACAGGCACGCTTACCAATATTAACGCGAGACAGTATTCGAGCTTCAGTTTTCCCCTACCGCCTCTGGATGTGCAGCGGGAGATTGTGGCGGAGATCAAGGGGTATCAGCGGGTGATCGACGGTGCGCGCGCAGTCATCGACAACTACCGACCGCATATTCCCATCGACCCCGATTGGCCGATGGTGGAAATCGGGGAAGTCTGCAATCTAAATCCTCGAAAATCGGAATTGAATGCATTCGACGGCACAAGATTCGTTTCTTTTGTGCCGATGGCTGATCTGGGCTCAAACAGTATGTATTTTTCACCGAGACATTGTAAGCGCTTAAATGAAGTTGGCACCAGCTATACTTACTTCAGGGACGACGACGTACTTATTGCAAAGGTGACTCCCTGTTTTGAGAATGGCAAAGCGGGAATCGCCAACGGCTTGAGCAACGGAATCGGGTTTGGTTCGAGCGAGTTTTACGTGCTGAGACCGGAACGGGAAGTTATCCCTGAATGGATATACCTCAGCGTCGCTACGCCCAAATTTCGAAAATGGGCAACACCACAGATGACCGGAACTGGAGGACTACAACGGGTTCCCAAAACCGTCCTGGAAAGCTACAGAATTCCCCTACCCGCTGCCGAGACACAAGAAGAAATCGTCACCGAAATCAAGGGCGAACAAGCCATCTTGGATGCGAACAAGAAGTTAATAAAGCGAATGGAGAAGAGGATTCAGGCGGCGATACGGCGGGTGTGGGGCGACGGGGATAGACAGAATGGGCAGGAGACGGAAAGAAAACCGACTAGTCTCCTTCAAACAAGCCTGTGCTAAACGTATCGGAGAATCGGCTGAGTGAAGAAAGATTAGCGGGGAATTGTCCGGCAGCGGATTGGCAGGCGGGTGAAAGTAGTAACAGGCCTTCAGCTGATCATTCGTAGTTTCATGAGTCGGTAGGTCATCGCTTGAGTGCTCACGTTAAAATTATCAGCAAGCATCTTAAGTACATCGTCTTCAGCCAAATCAAAAGGCTTCAGGAGGAAGGCACGCCTTACCCAAGCGGCAGGCATTAGCAATGCCGCAGCAAGTGCATTAGCCTCCATCTCTTCCCGTTTTGTCCCAGAGCCTGATTCAAGGTCGCGAAATTGTACGCGATACCCCTTGTCGATGTACGTATCGCCCCTATGTAGAACGAAATGGGCGATCTCATGCGCGATACTAAACCGCTGGCGATTCGAATGGTGATCCTCATTGACACCAATCACGGCACGGTCCCCATTACGGACGAGCACGCCCGAACAATCCTCACCGAGGTCGACGTACTGAATCTTTATGCACAAGTGCTCTGCCACTCGATTCAAGTCAACCGGTGCGGAATTCACGCCTGCATTTGCGAGTAGCGCCTCAGCCATCCTCTCCAGAGACATCTGGCATGACCTCCGCTCGGCTACTAGCGATGAAGGAAGCAATCTGATTTCGACTCTCTCCCGCCACCTTCTGTAACCTACCCGTGATTACCGGCCTCGCAGTACCCCCCACATCCGGCAGGAATTCTTCAGGCGAAGGCAGAAGCGAGCGCATATCGACCTTAAGCGCCTCCGCGAGATCCCATAGCGTATGAATGGTTGGACGCTGGTTTCCGCTCTCAATGTTGGCAATGGAACCACGCGCGAGGCCACATAGCCCGGCCAATTGGGCCTGCGTAAGCTTAGCCTCACGCCGCCTACGTTCTACCTTCTGCCCTACAATCTCGTAGAGTCGTTCTGATTCAGGTCGCCGTCGCATATCGCTGGCACAGAATTTAGGCAATCGGGGAACGAATGTCAAGCAATAAAAACATAGAAGGCTTTCCAAGGCCAAATCTTGAGCAGAAGCGTTTGATAAAAGGCGTTTTCACCTTTTGTTATTGACACATTTATTGATTTCTTGTATATTCTGCAGATTCCAATCTGGACCTGTTTCGAGATTCGCACGCAGGAACGGCCAGATGGTCGGCAGCGACAGACGCAGCCGAAATCCACATCTGTCTGCGGGTTGAGGAAGAAAGGAGTTAGTGCAATGCAGATTGAACACGTAAAAGCAGAAAACGGTGAATTCGGACACAAGGAGGCGGACTCCGGACCCGCCAAAGACGCCACAATAATCGTTAACGGCCGAGAAAAAAAGGTCAGTATAAGGGCGGAGTTGACATTTCGTGAACTGGTCGCGCTGGCATTCGATGACCCTCCCACTGGAAAATTTATCGAATTCACCATTACCTATCGACACGGTGTGGGAAACAAACCGGAAGGGATCCTTATCGAAGGCGAAATCGTGAGGGTCAAAGATGGCATGATCTTCAATGTCACAGCAACTGATAAATCGTAGTGCCGACCTAAAAAGGCTGTTGGATGACGGTTATGAGATTGACGTCAGGTCGGGCTTTCTATTGATGTACAACGTACCTTACGTGAACCCTCAAAAGCAGGTGCGGCGGGGGGTACTCGTCTCCTCCCTTGATCTTGCCGGCGACGTTACCGCTACTCCAAGCACACACGTGGCAATGTTCGCCGGTGAGCATCCTTGTGATCGAAACGGTTCCGAACTCGAAAAAATAAAGCTCCAAAGCGACCGGCAGGAAATCTGCGAAGGTTTGGTGATAGACCACTCATTTTCAAGTAAGCCAATTAGCGGAGATTACAAGGACTATTACCACAAGATGGTCACATACGTTGCCATCATTGCAGGCCACGCAGAAGCCCTTGACTCGACCGCTACAGCGCAGACCCGACGGGTGATCGCATCAGATGACCCAGACTCAATATTCAACTACGTCGACACTGCTTCAAGCCGCGCAGGAATTACGACGGTTTCGAATAGGCTTCACCTCCAAAGAGTTGCAATCATTGGCCTTGGTGGAACAGGGTCCTATATTCTTGATTTAGTTGCAAAAACGTGGGTTCGGGAGATCCATATCTTTGACGGAGATGAATTCCTACAACACAACGCATTCCGGGCACCCGGCGCACCCTCCATTGAGGAGTTAAGATCGATACCCAAAAAAGTCACTCATCATTCGAATCGCTATGCCAAGATGCGGAAAGGCATCATTTCGCATGACTTCCATATCGACGCGTCCAACGTCAGCCTATTGAAAGACATGGAATTTGTTTTTCTTTGTGTGGATAAGGGCAACGTGAAACTACCCATCATCGAAAAACTTGAAGATCTGGATATTCCATTCATTGATGTAGGTATGGGAATCGAACTCGCCGACGACAAGCTATTGGGCGTCCTACGGGTGACGACGAGCACCCCCATGAAGCGCGACCATATAAGAGAACGAAACAGAATCGGATTCTCTGGTGGCGACGACGATGGCATATACTCGCGAAACATCCAGATAGCCGAACTGAACGCGCTTAATGCTGCCTTGGCGGTGATAAAATGGAAAAAGCTGGCCGGTTTCTACCTCGATTTGGAGCACGAGCATTTCAGCACTTACACACTCGACGGAAATGTGATCAACAATGAGGACAAAGTATGAGGCAGTCGATGATCCTCGAATTTATATTCGTCAAGACTATTCCGGAGGATCTTCAAGAACGGACGATTTACGTCTCAATCGACTACGCCACAGCCGTGCATAAGTGCTGCTGCGGTTGCGGGGGCGAGGTTGTAACGCCGCTGACACCCACCGACTGGACACTTTCCTTTGATGGAGATTCTATCTCTCTGAGCCCGTCTATCGGCAACTGGAGCTTCGAGTGCATGTCACATTATTGGATTGAGCATTGTACCGTGAAATGGGCCCGACGGTGGTCGAAGCGGCAGATTGAGGCAGGGCGCTTGCATGACAGAAGGAACAAATGCGCACACTATACGCCACGGGCGGGCTTTCTGGCTTGGTTGTCTAAGCTGTGGACCCGCTGAACCGACAATTGGCGATGGAGGCTGACGAACCGAAAGTTCCCGTAACGGGATACCGCGGACAATCGGTCCTGGCAGCATGACCATTGTTGAGAGCCTGAATCCGTCCCATAAAATGCAACATCATGGTCCAAAGGAGGGATAATAACGAATGATCACTTGACCGCATCACTAAAACGCTACGTAAGCGGCACAGCCATCTCCATTGCCCTGAGGTCGATACCGTAGTTCAGAGAACAATCAAATGTAGGATAGCAGAAGCATGTGCGAATCGAAGGCGTTGAATGAGTTCCGACCTCTTCCATTACGGGTTTTCGAGGCGGCGTCACCGAGAGTAACCGCGATACAACCTCAATGAACCAACACTCTTTGAACATCCGTTAAACACGAATCAACTAAATCAAGGAGGTCGATATGGGCAGGAATGAACGGTATGTAACGAAACATCCCGAAGGCTGGGCTGTCAAGGGGCCGAATTCAGAAAAAGCCAGTTCTGTTCACGACACTCAGCGTGAAGCTGAGCAACGGGCAAAGGAGATTGTTGGGAACTTAGGTGGGGGCGAGGTTCGCATTCAGGGACGGGATGGGCGTTGGCGTGATTCGGATACCGTACCTCCTGGAAACGACCCCCACCCACCCAAGGACACGAAACATTAAGCGAAGCACAATCTCACTCACATTTTGATCGTGCCTCATCTGTACGTAGAAATCCAATTGGATCGACCAATCACAAAACGACGATTTCGGCATTCAATCCGAAATTGTGCATGGCGGTATGACAAACAGGCAACTGCCGACCTTTTTAAAACGGGTCGTTCAACTACGAACTATCCGACGATTGCCATTCATCGAGAACGGTCTCCCACTCGACAAGAAAGTCGGCGTAACCTTTCTTGTAAATCCAAATCGAACCACAAAAAGGCCCATAGCCGACGTTGTTTATTCGCCCGTTGCCACCCTGCGTAAAGGGAATGCTCGTACCGTCAAATTTGGCCAGTACGCGGCGCAGCGATCCGAACGGATTAGTGAACTCGGATTGTTGATCAATATCATAATCCCACCGGTCAATGACCATGACTTTATTTGTCGTCGGTTTGAGATCAAGAAAGTTCAGCAGAAACCTATCAACGTGTTGGTCCCTGAACGAGTATCCAACCACGATGAGTCGATCTGCAGACATAAGGTCGTAGGCAAGTCTTTGGTGGTACGCACAATAGGGTTTGCGGTTGAATGAGGGGTCCTTATCCAAGCCAGTGGTTAGAAATGAATTGAAATCGTAGGCGCCAGATTCATCGACGAATTCCATCGGAGGCGCATCATCGGTGAAGAGACGCCCGATTCGCCAACGGTTGGCATCAGAGATTGATCCAAATTCCCTCATACCGCAGTTGTCCAGAGCCCAGCTGGCATGGCCGTGCAAAAACGCCAGAATAGATGGCGCTTTAAGGAATTTCTCTCCGCAAAAGCGTCCGGAAACGAAGCCCGTCTGCAAGGGCAACTTTCCAGCCGAAACCGTCTGAAGCAAGACGTCATCATAGTTAAAAGAGTAGCATGACAGATCGCCCTGCCTAAGTTGCCCCAAAAGCAATTCCTTTTGCCGGATCAGGAGGCTACAGTAGTTTTTTGATCGATATTGACCAACCCATTCTTCGATTGCTTCGGCGATGATTTGTCTGAACAAAAAGGGTACCATCTGCCAGTATTGACAGTCTTGATTTGGCTGTCTAACGTTGAAGAACCTCAAGAGATCGTGCTGACGTTTTGTTTCAATTCCAATTCCACTGTTTGCAAGGTAACTATCGTGAATCACGTACGATGAATACAGATCACAAAACCCGATGAGTTCCTCAAAGTTGACGCACCCTTTTACTTCGAACGCCCGCTGGATTAGGTGCGATACGGGCTCCCATTTGACCTTACAATCCAAAAGGCAACTCGCGCGACACATTTCTGTGTTATACCTATCCAGAAGGTCTTTCCATTTCCGCCTATTCTGCACCAAATCAGTCAACTTACTGGTTGTAATGGGTGGACAGAAAAATGGTAACGTTGCACCTGCCCCGAATATCATTACTGTCTTAGCCACGGCCTTTACTCCTTGTCACGGATCGCCCTAATGGGGCCACCCATGATCGGCGTAATGGAGCCACCTGGAAGTGTCGATTTTAGTGTTTCGGAAGGGGCATATAATTAGTGCTCTTGGGCCTCCTTTCCAAGGTGTTTTTTTTGTGATTGTGGTAAGGGTTTAGGTGCGCGGAAGCTTTCGCCGTCGAGGATGACGCGATAGGCGCCGTGCCTGAGACGGTCGAGGGTGGCGGCGCCGAGGAGTCGATTCGGGAAGGCGTGAACCCATTCCGAGAAGTCGAGGTTTGAGGTGACGATGGTAGCCGCCCGTTCATAGCGTTCAGAGATGAGGTCGTGGAAGTCCTCGTCGTGTGGCGGCGTCATGGGTTTGAGGCCGAAGTCATCGATGATGAGCAGCGGTGTTTTGACAACATTGTGGAAGCGCCGCTCGAAGGTGCCTGTCGCCCGTGCGGCGTGGAGTTGTCCCAACAGCTTGGTTTGTGTGGTGAACAGGGTGTCGTAGCCGGCTCTGACGGCGAGGTGTCCCAGGGCTTGTGCGATGTGGCTTTTGCCCGTGCCGCAGGGTCCTGCAATCAGTATTGCGACCTTTTCCTTGATGAAGGCACAGGTGGCCAGGTCCTTGATGAAGGCCTGATTGATGGCGGGGTTGAAGGCGAAGTCGAAGCCCTCGAGGGTTTTCTCGCCGCGGAAGCCCGCGCGTCGCAGGCGCAGGTTGAACTTTTTGTGTTCTCTGCGTGCGACCTCGTCCTGGACAAGCAGGGCGAGGAACTCGCTGTAAGCGAGTTTGTTGTCGATGGCTTCCTGATTTCTGGCAGGCAGTGTCTCGAGGATGCCGGACAGGCGCAGTCTTTTGAGCATGGGGGCAAGTTCGGGCATCGGGTTCATGTTGTTGTTCTCCCGTTTTTTTAGCTGAAGAGGGTTGTGGCATCGCGACAAAAACGTCCCTGTCCCGTATAGGCTGACGCGAGGGTGTGTGGGGCTGTGGACGTCTCATTTGGATGCTTGCATTGGTCCAGACCTTTTTCGAGGATGCTTTTGACACTCCGGTAGCGGGGGTTGTCAAAGGCCAGGGCGCGGTCGCAGGCGGCCTCGAGGCGCCTTGCGCCGTAGCGTTGTGAAAGTCGGATGATGCCCTGCGCAGCGCGGAGGTTGTCCAGCACGCGATCGGAGAAGAGGGTCTTGATGAGGTGGTGGCAGGAAGGACCGATACGCTGTGCCTGTTTGAGGCACCATTGTGGATCGCGCATCAGGAAAGCGCGCGCCTCTGGCGGCAGATGTTCGGTAACGGTCGCGCGTGCACCAGGTGTGTTTTTACGGAGGTGAACGGCCACCATGTTGTGGTTCTGGTAGATCCTCACGGTTTTTGGGCTGGCCCGCAACCAGAGCTGTTGGCGCACCAGGGCATAGGGCACGGAGTATCGACACTTCTCGAACTGGACGTGGCAGTCGCCGTGAACCTTCACCTTGGCCCAGGCCGCCTGCTCAGGTGGAATGGCGGGTAACGGCTTGAGGAACTCGCGCTCGGTCTGTGCAAAGCGTGTCAGGGGTCGTTCGTGGGTAGTGCCGTGAATGCGGTTACCGGCCACCCCCAGGATCCAGTCCTGCAACTGCCGGTTGGCATCTCTGATGTCACGGAACTGGCGCAGGGGAACAAAGCTGCGCTTGACATACTTCACGGCAGCCTCCACGCGCCCCTTCTTCTTCGGGTCTCGCACGGGGCACGGGGAGATGGTGAAGCCATAGCCTTCGGCGCACTCGCCGTAGGCGCGCTGCACCTCCGGATCGTGGTAGCAGGCCCTGGTGATGGCGTTTTTGGGGTTGTCGATCACCACGCGTGCCGGGACTCCGCCGAAGAACTCGAAGGCGCTTCTGTGGCAGGAAAGCCACGTCTCGACCTTCTGGTCCGGCACGATCTCGGCATACTGGTGGCGAGACCAGGCCAGCACCATCACGAAGATCCACGTCGCGATGGTCTGGTGGGTGAAGACGTCCTGTATCGTGGGACCCCGCCCGAAGTCCACCTGCGCCACGTCGCCCGGATCGAAGTCCAACACGGTGGTGACGTCGGGATGAGCGTCTTTGAGCTGCTGGAGAAAACGACGGATGGAAGAATACGAGCCGGCATAGCCGTAGGTGTCCACCAACGCCTGGTGGATGACGGTACCCCGGATACCCTCACGCCACCAGGCTGTCACCTTGTCCTGGTAGGGCAAAACCGACGAGGCCGACTGAGGTCGCGAGGTTGGAACCTGAACCACCTGCACCAGCGTGGCATCATCGGGCAACACGTTGGAAGCGTCCAGCCATCCCTCACGGCCTGCCACGTCACGAAGCGCGCCGGCCTTCTGCCGACCCATCAACCCTGAACGGGCGATCGCACGATCCGAATCGCCCAACCGCATACGCGTCAATACCTGGCGAATCTGATACATCTCGAACCTCCGGTTGGCCATGTCCTTCCCTCCTGACTGTCGGGGAGACAATCAGAAGGTAGAACCGTTGCCGGATAGTCCGAAACCTATATCGCATCCCAGGTGGCCCCATTAGGGCGATCCCGCATTGGCCGCATATGGGCGATCATTAACAGCAACAGATGCAACGGGTCGCAGGTCGGGAATTGCTGACCGGTATAGTCGAGGCCAGTGAAACTTACCTGGGCGGAAAGCCGCGATACAGTAAATCAGTCCGGGCATACTGGACGAAGAAGACAATGCTGGTAGGTGCGATCGAGCACGGGGGAAGGGTAACGGTCCGAATCGGTACGAGTAAGTCTAGCAGTCTATGGGGCTTTGAAGGAGATGATTAAGCGGGGGACGCGATTGCACACGACTCGACATAATTTCTTCAAGATGTTGGATTGGTACTTCGATCATCGGCCCAGCGAGACTCCGTTGCGCCGGCTGGCGTTGTTCTGGGAAACCGTGAAACGGGCGTATTACTGCACTCAACATCACTACAGCTTAAAGTGGATGGAACTGTATCTGGCCGAGGCGTGCTATCGGTACAATCGGCGGAAGGAGGGGGTTTTGGGAGGGTGTGTTTAAAGTCGTTTAAATTATTGACATTTTATCTTGAAGTTCATATTTTGAGGGTTGCTACTTAACTATTAGTGATAATAACTAAACGTATCAAGCGTGGTTTTAAACTTGCTTTATTTTGTAAGATACGGTAAATTTAAGAGGTATTTGAGATGTCCTTTGCAATTGCTTTTAAGGCTTCAGAAGGTGTTGTCTTAGCGGTAGATAGTCGTACAACATTTACATCACAAGAACCTAATACGGATTTGGTATTTGCTTCTACGTATGATAATGCAATGAAGCTACTATACACTAAGAAGCAAAGTCATATTGGGGCCATGACATATGGAGCGGGAGCCATAAATTCACTTTCGCCAAGAACGGTACATAGTTATTTACCAGAATTTGAAAACTATATTAGAACTCAACCACGATTATCAGTGTTGAATTTTGCCTTATTGCTTCGAGATTTCTTTAATAATGCTTGGGCCTCAGCGGCACCTAATAACCCACCCGGCCATATTTATTTTTTAGTGGGCGGTTATAATGAAAATGAAGGACATGGTCGAGTCTATTTAACACATGTTCCAAATGAAAATATAGAGCCCATAGAAATACGCGCAGCGGACGGTGATTTTGGTTTATGTTGGGGTGGAGTCACAACTCATGCTTTTCACCTTTTAGGTGGCGTGGGTGATCAAGTATTGCAACAGTTACGAGACTTATTATCATTAACAGATGAACAATGTCAAAATATACAACAAACTATTTTGAATCCGTTATCTGTCTCTATACCTTATGGTTTTTTGCCTCTTCAAGATTGTATCGATCTTTCAGTATTTCTTATTGAAACTACTACTAAGCTAATGCATTTTACTTCTGGGGTTCGAAGTGTCGGGGGTCCAGTGGATATTGCAGTAATTACTCAAAAGGAGGGCTTACGTATAGTTCGACAAAAACGAGTCACCAGTAGTGTGCTGCCATAGTAAGTCAGAAAGGGGCCAAAATGAATCATCCAAAGGAAGCACCGACACCTGCGCCTGCGCCTGGTAATGAGGGTTGGGAGCGATCTGTCAAAGAACAAAATACACAACCCTATGGTCGTGATGATGGCAGTCGGGGACCCAAAACGATACCCGTACCCTTTGTATCCGGTAAAGTTAGTAAAGAGAAGGGCTCCGATTCGGTAACATACGGATAATGAATTTGAATTTTGAGTCTCTTCACGATATGGCCTCAGAAGCTCTACCTTCTGAGGCCATTGACATGGTACGAAAAGAGGGGGTTTTTGTGATAAATTTTCATTTAAATGTTTGTCTTCTGGCGAACACAATGCTATTTTAAAGTAAGAAGATGCGCGGCTGTTGACGGCAGCCGCGCAAGAACCACTAATCAAGGATACGGTCAAATGGAAGGGTTAAGGAGGTGAGCCCGTAGAACCCAATATCCATTCCCCCGTAACTCATTAATAAATATGCCGTTTTTGTTTACGACAAATTTATTTGGAGGACTTTCCAATGCCTAGGTTGCAAAGATCGGGTGAGCTGGCTCAGGCTTCGGGTCAATATCAGGAAGTGGGACCACTTGGTGGTAAGGTCCCTAATGCAATTGAGATAACTGCTATTATAGATAGACCTTTGCCACCAACACAACGTCCTGGTTGGAAATTTCGACTTGTGGACCGTACTAAGAATCAAAGTGGGCATGGAAAACGTTGATTGCATTGATCTTTAGATGTGCGATCTTAAACGGCCCAGGCAAATCCCTGGGCCATTTTTATACGTGCCAACTCCTTATTTTTCCGTATTTTCCATAAGACAATCCTCAGAATACTCAAAGACAAATAAAGTTTGAGATGGCAACTTGAACAGCCAGTGTGCCTTACCGCAGGTTTGACTGATTTTATCTTTTTTCGCGGTTTTTATCCTGCTCATCCTGTCCATCCATGTTTGGCAGTTTTGATTTGACCTGTTCTTTGCGGTTTTCGTGTCTTTAGCGATTTTCTTAGTTTCTCACGGTTTTTATCCTGCCCATCCTGTCCATCCATGTTTGTTGGTTTGTGTTGTTGAATTTACCTTGCCTTTTTGGTTTTGCCGTTTCCGCATTGATCCATGTTGCGAAGGAGGCCGCGATGCCCTATATCGACGTCATTCCTCCGGAGGCCGCGACGGGTTTGTTGAAGCAGCAGTATGACGCCGCGATGGGGCGGGAGGGGCGCGTCTGGGGCATTGTTTCCGTGATGAGCCAGAACCCCCGCGCGATGAAGGCGTCGCTGGATTTCTACGGCGCGTTGATGCACGGCCCCTCCCCGCTCAGCCGTGCGCAGCGAGAGATGCTCGCCGTGGTCGTTTCGGCCGCAAACCGTTGCGTCTACTGAATACGCGCCCACGCCCACGACCTCCGTGCCGAGGTCGCCGCGGATTTCGGCGTTGAAGATGACAGCGAGGCCGACCGGCTGGTGCATCTGGTTGCCGCCGACTGGCGCCGGGCCCCCCTCTCCCCCGCCGACCGCGCGCTATGCGCCTTCGCGAAGAAGCTCAGCCTGGATCCGAGAGACTCTACCGCCGCGGATATCGAGCGGCTGCGCGAGCACGGTTTCGACGATCGGTCCATCCACGACGCCATCCAGATCATCGGCTTCTTCAACTACATTAACCGCGTGGCCGATGCGCTCGGCGTTGAGCCGGAGACATTCACGAAGGCATGGGAAAAAACCGGCGAAGATCCTGGCAAAGAAGAATGAAACATGGATGCACAGGATGGACAGGATAAAGGCAAAACAGGAGATCACATCACAAACATACAGACGGGACACAACAGGGTGCGGTCTGCGGCTGATGACGAGACTCCGTAGTACATTAGAAGCACGTTGACGCAGTGTGCGACATCGATCTCGTGAAGCCTGAATCAGGATCTGCAACGGCAGGATTAATTGATTTGCTGGCTTGACCTGGTGTTTCCGGTTTGGATGTTATCCTGTTTATCCTGTCCATCCATGTCGGTAATGGTTGGTAGCGAATGACCATCGAGAATTGATGCAGTGGAACACGGATGCACAGGACAGGCAGGATAAAGGCGTATAATTAAAAAAGGCGGTGCGAGAACACGGTTCAGGTGGGACGTAATGGGCTCAGGTGGTGAGGAGGAAAATCCTTCAAGACCGGAATGAATCGTACGCAGGGATGACTGGATATTGCAGGTTTGTGATCTATATCCTGTTCATCCTGTCCGCCCATGTGAAATTCTCGATTTGTCCCCGTTAGTCATACCCTGTCGTTTCATTTGACAGTATTTCTTGTTTATGTATATTATGACCATAGTGATGACTATAGTCATTTTTATTTCGTAAGGAGATCGTATGAATTCCATCTCCAAGAGCAAACTGAAAGCGCACATGCTGCGCATCTTTCGCGAGCTTGAGGAATCCGGCGAGTCGTTGATCGTCACGGATCGCAGGCGCCCGGTGTTGCGCATTCAGCCGATTTCGAGAAAGAAGACGGTCGACGACGTGTTCGGCGCGCTTTCGGGCCAGGTCATCTATCGCGACGACATCAATCTTCCGACCACAGATGAATGGACGGAATCGTGATGGTCCTCCTGGACACCTCCTCCCTCATATTCTGGACGCTCGATCGAGATCGGCTGTCGAATGCTGCCGCACAGGCGATTGCGGACGCCGACAGGATTGCCCTCAGTGCGATATCGATATGGGAAATCGGTATCAAGGTCAAGAAAGAACAACTGGTTATACCGGTTTCCATCCGGGAATTCACGGACAGACTGGAACAAGTCGACCGCGTCGAAATCCTCCCCGTCTGCGCCCGGACATGGATCAGAAATCTGGAACTGGACTGGGACCATCGGGACCCCGCCGATCGGACCATCGTCGCCACCGCCGGCCTGAACGCCTGCCCCATCGTCACCTCCGATGCGATCATCCAGGCGTATTACGCACAGACCATCTGGTAGACCGGAAATGACGACACCCGACAACCCAAGAAGCAACACACGATTTAACATGGATGCACAGGACAGGCAGGATAAAGGCGTAAGACCGGAAAAGGCGGTACGAGAAACCAGGTCAGCTGGGACGTCCGGAAATCCGGGTCGGCGTTCATGACCGGTTCCGCGCAGCCTGGCCGCTCAGCTTCCACCCGGTTTACCTTCTCGTTTGGTTTTATCCTGTCCATCCTGTCCATCCATGTTTGTTGCTTTTGACCTGTACCCGCCTTTGCCTTAATCACGCTAATCAGGTTTTAATCACTCCAATCACAGTCCTTTTGTACTTTCACCCCTCGGTCGCGCAAGGTATATTCAGGGTGATGACGACGCGAGATTTCACCGCGACCACGTTCGTCGTTCAGGACGGCAGGACGTTGTTGCTGTTTCACAAGCGGCTCAGGCTGTGGCTTCCGCCCGGCGGGCATATCGACAAGGACGAACTGCCGTGCGACGCGGCCGTCCGGGAGGTCCGGGAAGAATGCGGCCTGGAGGTTGCCCTCCTGTCACGTCGCTCTCGGATGGGCACGGTGGACGTGCTGAGCCGCCCCGAATGCATCCTCCTGGAACAGATTTCAGCCGACCACCAGCACATCGACCTGATCTATTTCGCACGGGTCACGGGCGGCAGCCTGAAGGTGGCGGCCTCCGAGGCCGAGGGATACCGGTGGTGCGGCCCCGCGGACCTGGAAGACGAGTCGATCGCGGAGGACATTCAGCGGCTGGGGAAACTGGCGATTGAGGCCGTGGAGACCCGCGGGACAGAACATTAAAGGTAGCGACATGCCAGCGGCCAACGCGGTAGTGGACGACATCCTGGAACTGATCGGCGAAACGCCGATGGTGCGGCTGAACCGGATGGTGGAACCGGGCATGGCCGAAGTGGCCGCAAAGATCGAGGCCGCCAACCCGGTCTGTTCGGTGAAGGACCGGATTGCGTTCGCCATGATCGATGCCGCCGAGCGGGACGGCAGCCTGAAGCCGGGCATGACCATTGTGGAGCCCACCAGCGGGAATACAGGCATCGGCCTTGCCCTTGTTGCCGCGGCGAAGGGATATCGCCTGGTGCTGACCATGCCGGATTCCATGAGCCGGGAACGGCGGGACCTCCTGCAGAGTTTCGGGGCCGACGTCGTGCTGACCCCGGGCGCGGAGGACATGCAGGGCGCCGTGGACGAGGCGGTACGCATCGCGAGGGAGGCCCCCGCCGAGACGTTCATGCCCCAGCAGTTCGCGAATCCGGCGAATCCCGAGGTGCACCGCCGCACAACCGCGCGCGAGATTCTGGATGCGGTGGAGGGGCGGCTGGACGCGTTCGTGGCCGGCGTGGGTACGGGCGGCACCATCACGGGCGTGGGCGAGGTCCTGAAGGCGGAACTGCCCGGGGTCCTGGTGGTGGCGGTGGAACCGCAACGGTCCAATGTGCTTTCCGGCGGTGCGCCGGGACTTCACGACATCCAGGGCATCGGCGCGGGATTCGTACCCGAGGTACTGAACCGGGAGATCTACCACCGGGTGATCTGCGCGACCGAGGCCGACGCGTTCGAGACCGCAAGACGCCTCGCGTCCGAAGAGGGTATCCTGAGCGGCATATCGGCGGGCGCGAACGTCTGGGCAGCGCTCCGGGTGGCGGAGGAAATGGGCGAAGGCAAGCGCGTGGCCACGGTGATCTGCGATTCGGCGGAACGGTACTTCAGCGTTCCGGGCTTTATGTCGGGAGAAGCGGCGTCGGATTGCCTGGATAATTGAGGACACTGGACGTGAACGGAAAAAATGTCCTGCGAGACGACCTTTTCGGCCCGTTTCGGGAGTTTTTTCCACAGTTTCGGCTGGCTGGACTTTTCGATTAAAGGCAGATTGCCACAAGAGGCACAAAAACCGCCTTCCTGTTTCAGGGTGCATGGCCGAAAGACAAGGAAATACCTGAGGGTCACCGCGTTACGACACACGCCGTTTGCACCGATACGTTTTGTGTCTTTTGTGCTTTTTGTGGCCAATTTAACGGTTTTCTTTTTTGGAATTGAGGTTCATCTGACTCGTTGGGGTCCCCAGATCCCCGGTGAAGGGAGACGAGAATGCCCAGAGAAACCGAACCCTCATGGCGCGATGGCATGCGCAGCCTGCATCCGGACGAATTCGAGAGCCTGTCCGAACTGGTCCACACCGTGTTCCGGCCGGGTCTGGTCGACGAATATCCCCACTTCTATACCCCGGCGCACGCCGGTGAAATGCGGGTGGTGGTGGTGGACGGTCGCGTCGTGTCTCACATCGGCGCGCTGCGGCGGAACGCGTCCATATTCGGATGCACCGTGCGCGCGTCGTCCCTTGGCGGGGTGGCCACGTACGAAGAACACCGCGGCAACGGGTACGCAACGGCCCTGTTCGAAGACACGATGCGTGTCTGCCGGGACGACGGGGTGGACTTCATGCTGGTTTCCGGGTACCGCAAGATGTACCACCGGTACGGTTGCCGCTACGTCGGCCGCGACTGGAACTTCACGCTCAAGGCGGATCGGGCCGGGGATTTCGACGACGCGGGCGTGGAACTGGTGGCGGCCTCTCCTGACGATGTACCCGAACTGGCTTCGGTCTACCGGGAGGAGCACGTGCGATGGATGCGCCCCCCCTCCGACTACGCCTACGCCTTCAACGGGTTCGTCATGAACCGTCCCGCGCTGGTCTTCAAAGTGTGCGAGGCAGGGCTGACGCGCGGATATATGATCGTGCAACAGCCGGGCGAAGGCGACGGCAGCATACCGGTACAGGAGGCGGCAGGCGACCGCCGATGCCTGACCGGCGCCCTCGGAAAGCTGGTCCGGACGCTGGACATCCAGTCGATCGGGCTCCACGTCATGGGATGCGACCGCTGGTTCCAGGACTGTCTTCAGGCCAGGGGGATCACCGGCGCGCCGGCCAATTCATCGGGGACGGTTACGCTGATCAATTTCGTGCAGTTCATGGAGCGGATGCGGCCGTACTTCGCGGAAGTGGTGGGAGAGTCGGCGGCGCAGAGCCTGGTCTTCAGGGAGCAGGGAGACGAGATGATCTTCTCGTATGGTGGCGACCGGGTGGTGGCCCCGGACCAGGGCGCCGCGGTGCAGCTGATCTTCGGTACGCTCGATGGCGCCGAAGACTCGCTGCTGAAATCAGGAGGGCGCGCCGGCGAGGTCCTGGCGGAGGTGTTCCCGATTCCGGCGCTGTGGTACGGTGTGAACTACCTTTAGCGGCGGTTCCGGCGCCGTTGCAGATCCCGAACGTACGAAAGCCCCGGTTGAATCCAACCGGGGCTTCTGCATTGGGTCAATGCGGAACTGCACGAATGTCAACCCGTCGACCGGCGCCGGGGAGGCGGGAATGACGACGTTCAGCCGGCGGACACGGTCGGGCGGGCCGGGCGGTACGGCGGCTCCAGCACGGCACGCTGCCGGGGCGTGAACTCGTCCAGCACTTCATCCACGCCCTCGGGCACGTAGACGCTTGCATACGTCAGCGGGCCCGGCGAGTATTTGTAGAGGATGGAACGCCGCTGGTGGTCGGCCGTCCACGGCATCGTCCCGTGTGTCAGGGCTTCGGTGAAGATCACGGCCGAACCCGCTTTCGCTTCCACCTGCCGCACCACGCCGATGTCTCTGTCCAGCAGGGCCACGCCCCGGGGCGTGGGATAATTCGATTTGTGGCTCCCCGGAATACATGAAAAGCCGCCGTCCCCGGGTCCGCAGTCTGTAAACATCCATGCGACAACGGTCAGGCCGCAGCGCATTCTGCCATTGTGAAACTGGTAGAAATGGGTCAGGTCGTCCGTGGTGCCGCCGCCGTGCAGCACGTGTCCTTCCGTGCCCTTGCGCATAATGATACCGTAGACGTGGTCCAGGCGGAAGCCCTCGCGCAACACCTCGTTGAGGTACGGCACGATCGAGGGATGGGCAAGAAGATCCCTGAACGGCTGGCACCAGGGCTTCGGCCACGTGAGCATCCCGCCGAGATCGCCGCGGCCCTGCAGACCCTTCAGCGATCTGGATTTTCCGGACAGGGACTGTTCGCCGGATCGTTCGCGAATGCGGTGGGCGTTCCGGTCTATGGCCTCGTTGCAAGCGGCAACTTCCTCGGAGGAGAGCGCGTTCTCAACCACGAGATAGCCGTTGAGATCGAAGAAATATCTCTCTTCATCGTCCATTTCAGGCTCCTTTTGCAGATTGGAGGGGGAATCTCCCCACCCCTCAAACCTCACCTGTTCCCTTCGCCTTTCGACAGACGGGGAGACGGGAGAGGGTAGATGAAAGACCTGAAAGCGGTAAGAGGGTAGACGTTAGACGGTAGATGACATCCTTGCCCGATTGGAATTTCCCTAATGCCTACGGCATAAAATGAAATCCCACGGGGCGAACAATCTCTCCCGACTCCCGTCTTACGTCTCCCCCGGAGGGGCAGGGCTGCGGGGAGGAATGTCCGGTACGCCCAGGATATCGTCCAGCGCTCGCGCCGTTTCATCGGGGATGTCCACGCACACGCCGTCTTCGAACTGGCGCCTCCAGTTCACCATGTGCGACTCGCCGATCTGGACGGAGATCGGTTCGCTCCCGGGCCAGCGCGTGAACGCGGGACGCTTCACCTTTCCCGCGCTCAGCCCCTGATGGATGCAGTCCAGGATTCTGGCATCCGCGAGATCGAGATGAAAACCCCGGAAGGCCACGTGAACGGGAGAAATGTGCATGGTTTCGGACTCCGGATGTGTGTCGGTCTGCTCAACCCACGCATTGCTCGTTCTTCCTGCGGGAAAAGATAGCGCGGTGTATGGTTGCAGACAAGCAAATTGTGCGTTGTAGACCAACGGCGCAGGCGACCCGACGAACAGCGCCGGCGTGCGTTCCTGTTGACACGCCCGAACGCGGAGGCGTATACTGGACACCGGTCGGATCGTCTGAGAAATCCGAGCAACGTCGCAGTACCTTGCGATCCCCGGATTCGCCCGACCGGATCGGTCGGGTCATCCATTAACCCGGACAAACAGGAGCACTTTATGGCTCTTCTCGGCAGCGGTGAATATCAGTTTGAAGAACAAACCGATTGGGCGCGTCTGCCAGACGGCTGGCGGTTCAAAGAGGTCGTGGACATGGCGGTGGATTCGGACGACCGGGTGTACGTGTTCAACCGTGGCGAACATCCGGTCATCGTGTTCGAGCGGGACGGACGATTCCTGGGTTCCTGGGGCGAGGGCCTGTTCGTACGCCCCCATGGCCTCACCCTGGGTCCCGACGGGATGCTCTATTGCGTGGACGACCAGGGCCACTGTGTACGCAAATGCACGCTCGAAGGCGAGGTCCTGATGGTCATCGGGACCCCCGGCCGGAGCGCCCCGGACCAGAGCGGAGCGCCGTTCAATCAGCCCACGAAGGTGGCCTTCGACCCGTCCACGGGAGACCTCTACATCTCGGACGGCTACGGCAACGCGCGGGTGCACAAGTACTCGCCGGCGGGCGAACATCTCTTCTCCTGGGGAGACTACGGAACCGATCCCGGGCAGTTCAACCTGGTCCACAGCGTCTGCACCGACAGCCGCGGATCGGTCTATATTGCCGACCGGGAAAACCACCGGGTACAGGTGTTCGATCCGCAGGGCGATTTTCTCACGCAGTGGAACAACCTTCACCGACCGTGCGGGCTGCATATCGACAACGACCTCGTCTATATCGGACAACTGCCGACCCAGCTTGAGGTCAACGCAACCTATCCGAACGTGGGTTCGTGCGTGAGCGTTCACGACCTGACGGGCAGGCGTCTCGCCCGGCTGGGAGACCCGCGGGCAGGCGAGGGTCCCGGCCAGTTTACGGCGCCGCACGGGGTTGCCGTGGACTCGCGAGGCGATATCTACGTCGGCGAAGTGTCCTGGAGCGCATTCGGTTCGCAAATGGTCCCGCCAAGAGAAATGCGCAGTTTCCGCAAGCTTGTCCGAGTCTGACCCCGGCATCCGAAGAGCGCACCCGACCGCCTATGCCGACCCTGATCAAGTCGAAGCTTCTCGTCGCAGACCCGGACGTGCCGGCGATTCCGGGCGGGGTCGTGATCCTCAATGGCGCCCGCGTTCTGGACGCGGGCGCGCCGGCGACCCTGAACGTGGATCCAACGTGGGAGACGCTGGACTGGTCCTCCTGGACGGTGATGCCGGCCCTGATCGACGCCCACGCCCACATTACGGCCAACAACCGCTTCCGCGTTCCGCTGAACGTTCATTTCGAGCTGGATCCCGCAACCGCGGTCCTTCGTGGAGCGATGAATCTCAGAAGCGACCTGGCCGCAGGCGTGACCACCATGCGGACGCTCGGAGACCGCGCGGGCGTCGAAAAGCCGTTCCGGGAGGCCATCCGACGAAAAGAGGCCGCGGGACCCCGGCTGAAGGTCTGCGTACGGGCGCTGCGACCGGCGAACGGCACGGCGCCCTTTCTTTCCCATCCGGCCGACGGCGAAGCGGAACTCGCGGCGCGGATCCGTGAAAACGTGTCGGAAGGGGCGGACTGGACGAAACTATTCATCACCAACGTGAGAGTCGGCGATACGTTCGAGGACTATCTGCGGGGCGACCTTACCGACGTGGCGGCCTATTCGCGGGAAGAGATCGAGGCGGCCATCGGCGTCTCGCACGACCTGGGCGTTCCTGTGGCCGCGCACGCGATCGGCGGCCCGGCGATGCGATGGGCCATGGATGCGGGGATCGACAGTATCGAACACGCCAATCTGCTCGAGGCCGAAGACGTAAACCTGTTCGTCAAGTCCGGCGCGTACCTGAGCGACCCCAATCTCCAGCTTTTCTTCGACCGGGAGGTTGGATTCGAGTCCTTCGAGACCTGGGGCATGGACTGGTGGCGGCGGCGCGTGGAACGCGCCAGGGAACGCACGGCGCGCCATCTCCCGGAAGCCGTTCTGGCCGGGGTGAAAGTCTGCCTCGGAACCGACAGTACGCACGCGACGTTGTGGCGAGAGGCCCGGGCGATGGCGGACCTCGGCGTCTCAACCGTCGACGCGATCAGGGCCGTGACTACGAATACGGCCGATATGCTGGGAATGGCGGATCGGCTGGGGCGCCTCGCTCCGGGTTTTCTGGCAGACGTCATCGCGGTGGACGGGAACCCCCTGGAGGACGTGGCCTGCCTGCGGCGGATCCGAGGCGTGATGAAGGCCGGCGACCGTCTCCAAAACCTCCTGTCCGGCGCCAGCGAGGTCTTCAGCGATTAGCGAGTCACTCCGATCCGCCGGCGATTGACCAGTCAAATGGAAACAGAATCAACTCAAGAACACTGGCGCGGCGCAGCTTTACTTCGGCCACGAGTCGGTTCCCGGGAACAAGGGGGGGCGCCGAATCGATCCTCACAAGGACGCGTACGGAGGGATATCCCTTTCGCTGCACATAGCGCCGCACCGACTGTACCTGCCCCGAGAATTCAAATGAACTTTCCCACTGCGGCCAGAGATTGACTTCCTGTCCTCGCCTGATCCACGGAGCGAACTCCGCCGGAACGTGGCACTCGGCCAACACAGGATCCTCCGATCCGATCAACATCAGCGTATCGCCCACGGAGGGAACCCCGCCCGCCTTGCGCAGGACCATCAGGATCCGTCCCGGTCCGGGCGCCCGCAGTGTATAGCGCCCCATTTCCCGGCGAACCATGTTGTATGCGGCTTCAGCTTCGGCTACTTCCGCATCCCTCGCCTTGAACGTAAAGAACGCCTTCTTGCGCAGGGGAGTTATCGGCCCTGACTTCAACAGCTCCAACGCTGACAACGATTTCTCGATATGCATCGTGGCGAGGATCGAATCTGACCTGGCTTTCTCCAGATCGTCAGCGCTGACAAGCCCGCCGTGATCGAATAATCGGTGTGCCATCTTCAACTGCCAGTTCGCCAATCGAGATTTCTCCTTCATTGCTTCCAATTCACTACTGAGACCTTTCAGTTCCTGTTCGGGAGGCGACGCCTCAACGGCCTGGAGCGTGGCCCTCGCGGCCTCCCGCTCGGCCACGGAACGCTCGTAGGCTCGTCTTGCAACGGTGAGCCGCGATTCAGCAATGTCGCTCTTGAACGCAATCAGGGAATCTCCTGCCGCCACCAGTTGACCCTCCTCCACATAGACCTTTGCGATCTGCGCTTCGACGAGCCCGCTGATCCAGGTTTCTCTCTCGGGTACGATTCTTCCTGTGCCCTTTGCCACCTGGTCGATTTCCACAAACCATAGAACTGCGACGACGGCCAGAATGGCCGCGAGGAAGCGCAGAACGTATTTGGAAGTACGCAGCATATTTTCACAGCCCGCAGGAAACTACGACCCTGTACTCTCGTATCTGTTGATGCCGACACACCAGAGTCTGTACGCCAGGAAGAAGCTCGCAATGCCGATCAGGGGGGTCCCGTACTGGAACAACGGATCGAACAGCGTGATCCCATGGAACAATGGAGCGTCCGATTTGTTCAAGAAATGCTCAGCAGGGAAATAGGCAACAAAGCCGTAGGGGATGACGAAAGTCAGGAGTACCTGCACCCATTTGTCGTACATGCCGAGAGGATAGTTGACAAACCTCCTCAAACCGTAAATCGCCGTATCGACAACTGCCGCCGACCTCACAAACCAGAAGCTCATCGTCCCTGTCAGTACCATGATCGCCGCCTGGATCAACGTAGCGCCAATCAGCACCAGCCCGAACCAGACCACGTTCATCCACGTCCACACAATGCTCAGGTTTTCGAAACAGATATAAAAAAATACGACGCCCAGGACCATATGGGCCATGAAACTATGACTGAAATCGCGACAGATCAAGTTCGCGAAAGGGTTCATCGGATAGATCAAAATACTGTCGAATGAACCTTCCTGAACCATATACTCCAGACGGCGCATGGGTCCACGGAAAAACAGACTGCTTGCGCCGTACGAAAAGAGATTGAGATTGTACAGCAGCATGATCTCATAGAAATTCCATCCGTGTATGATTTTGAACTTATTCAGAACAATCCATACGCCCAGGAAGCTGATCAGATACACAACGATCGTGATGATCTGTGAGGCAAAAAAGTTAAATCTGTATTCGATCAGGGTCTTCAGGTAGACGACCAGGAATCGTCCGTACAATCTTAAGTTGTCCATCTCAACCGCCCTGTATGACCAGCTTTCTCACTGCTCTCATCCACAATATTCTTTCAATTCCCGCCAGAATTCCGATCCAAAGGAATTGCTGCAGGACAATGCCGATCGCGTCGGCAAGGACTGTTTTCTCCAGAAATATCGCCAGCGGTGCAAAATAGATGAGACGGAACGGGAGGAAGACGGAAAGTTCGTACAGGAATTCAGGGAAGAACCACAACGGTACCATTTCCCCCGAGAATACGTTGATCAGAACATTGAACAGCATGCTCAATGATGCCACGGCAAGAAACCAAAATCCGATCAGTCCAATCAAATAGCTGATCGAAAAATAAATCATCATACCGTTGATCGCGGATATCACGAACAGGACAAGATACGGTACGGAGGGTATGCGAATGCCGAACATCAGGATGCCAACGATCAGAAACGGCGTCAACTGGAAAACCATCCTGAAGCCGTTGTTTCCGAGCGCATCGCAAAACAACATGCCTTTCAGACTCACCGGCTTGATGAGGTCCATTGCGATTTCTCCAGTCCTGATTCTGTCATTGACTTTGAACACAGTCGTCGTGCTGATGGCGATGGAGATTCCGGTGCTGACAAGCGTGTACGTGACCATGTCCCGAAAGCTGATGACCCCCATGTTCGTCTGTGTCTGACCGATATCCTGAAACAGCGCGCGCCAGAAATAGATCTGTACCAGAAGAACGACGATAGAACTGACCAGGCTCAGGAATACATTCATCTTGTAGGCAAGATTGGACTGGAAAGCGTTCTTTAGAAATTCAATGTAGACTTTCATATCATGGCCGCCTGTGAGCCGGTTCAACTGGATCTGGCCAGGTACATCCTTCTGATGACTTCATCAATCTCAGTCTCTCTGACGACAAAGTCCCTCACGCGACGTCGTTCCATGACCCAGCCGATTACGGTTGTGGAGTTGACTGTCGCCTTATTGTATTTTATGGATAACTTGCTACCGTCCTGTTGAAATTCCGAGACCCCGAGTTGGTATAGATCGTCCGGGTCGGAAACTGGCGCTTCCGTTTCTACATCAAGCGTCTCGTCCATTCCGAATCGCTCTTTCAGTTGCTGCAGGTTGCCGTCGTACATGATGCTGCCGCTGTCGATCACCATCACGCGCGTACAGAGCTTCTCAATGTCGGACATATCATGGGTGGTCAGGATGACCGTGGTGTCACGCTCCCGGTTTATCTCTTTGATGAAATCCCTGATGTTCTCCTTGACCACAACGTCCAGACCGATGGTTGGTTCGTCGAGATAGACAATCGCAGGATCGTGCAGGAGCGCCGCGCAGATGTCCGACCTCATTCGCTGCCCGAGGCTGAGCTGCCTGACTGGCGTATTGATAAACTCCTCCAGGCCAAGGATTTCAGAGAATAACCCCAGGTTCTTCCGAAATCGTTCCGGTGGAATTTTGTACATGTATCTCATGAGCCGGAATGACTCTGAAACCGGGATATCCCACCAGAGCTGGGTTCTCTGGCCGAACACGACACCCATACGGCCGGCGTTTTCGATTCGGTTCTCGTGAGGCACCAGCCCGCGGACACGGATGTTCCCGGAGGTTGGTACGAGGATGCCCACCAGCATTTTGATCGTTGTGGATTTACCGGCGCCATTGGGACCGATGTAACCCACCACCTCCCCCCTTGCGATCTCGAACGTGACATCGTCCACGGCCGTAACGGTCTCATATTGCCTGCTGAAGAGTCCCTGTATTGCCCCCTGAAGACCCTCCTTTCTCTTCTGTCTCTTGAAGGTCTTGGTGACGTTTTCGACCCGGATCAGCGAATTATCCGTTGTCTCAGGCGACATAGACACCTATTTCACGCAGCTTTCGATTTCACCATACTGTTCGATTTACGACCGCGGTTCCCCCGCGGCGCAATCCCGGCGACATTTCCCGGATCTCACACCCGCTCTCTGAACCTCTTCGCTTCCTTCCTGGCGACTTCGAAGGCGTTCTTGCCATTCTTGTTCAGCACCGTCGGGTCGGCGCCGGACTCGAGCAGCGCTTCGGCGGCGCGCACGCGGCCTTCATACATCGCACGATGGAGCGGGGTGCGTCCTTTCCTGTCCTGCGTGTTGAGGTCGGCGCCTTGCTCTGCGAGCAGTCGAATCATCTCCGCCCGGTCTGCCTCGGCCGCCAGTTGAAGCGGGGTCCGACCTGCCTTGTTCCGGGCGTCGACGACGGCGCCGCACGCCAGCATGTTCTTCGTGCAAGCCATCGATCCGGCCCGGACCGCCCAATGCAGCGGCGTCATTGCGTACGCATCGGCGCCGGTGGCGGCCCCCGGATTCCGGTCGATGAGTTCCTTCAGCCGGGACGTATCGTCCAGGGCGCACGCGGAATACACGTCATAGTATGCGCCGTCTTCGATGAGGATTCGCGCAACCGCAAGCCTGCCTTCCAGCTTTGAGCCCTCCTCACGTCCGGACGCGACGGCCTCCTGAAGGGACGTCGTTCCACGCTCGCCGTTGCCCTTTATCTGCAATTCATGGTGAACGCCGGCGCCGTATCGAATAAGGAGTTCGGCGCATTCGGCGTATCCGCCCGCGGCGGCCCAGTACATAAGCGACAGGTTATCGGGCCATCCGACGTGGGGCTTCTTTACCGAGACACACGTCGCGTCCGCAACGCCCGATTGAAAGACCGCCTGCAACGTATCGACCATCCCTCCCCAGGCCGCTTCGTGCAGCACGTTGTACGACGTCCTGTCGATCTCCAGCGGGACACCCTGTTCGAGGAGGAATGTAACGGCCGGCCCGCATCCTCTCATGCCAACCAGCACCGTCAGCAACCGCGCGCCAATGCGGTCGAGCACCGCCGGCGCCGCGGCAAGCAACTCCGTCATCCGGCAGACGTCGGGCTCCCCGTCCCATCGCTTCGGCGCCGGTCCCATCGCCGCCGAGATGAACTGCCGTTCCGTTCCGGTGAGATCCAGCCTCTCATCGTTGCGCAGAAACCAGTTCTGCTCGAACAGGCTCACCGCTTGATTCGCGTCCACAAATGCCTCCTGAAGCGAAAGTTTCAGGTCGAACGATGCACGGTTCGAAATATAACCAAAGGGTCGGCGTTTTTCGGAATTCTTTTTCTTATACCCGATTCTCGCGTTCATTGCTCGTATGGACGAATCTTTCCCTGCGATTCCACAGCATTGAACAGAATGAACGGCCCGCGCCTGCAGAATGGTGCTGCGACATGGCGGGGTGCCGCGATTTGGACGGGAACTGACGTTTGTCGTTCTCCAGGAACGGAGTTTGCTTTAAGCGTAGGGGCGACCGGCCGGTCGCCCATGCCGTTCTTCTGTCTGCATTTCGGCAGAAGGGCATTGACGGCGGCAGACAGGAATGTCTGCCCCACCCTCACACCCGCGAATTGCTGACCGCTGGTAACTTTTTTATTTGTTTCACTTCAACCGGGGATCCGACCGTATGGAAACGCTGGCACGAGGCAGAGGTATCGACGGTGTCGCGGACGTGGACCTGCCGCGTGAGAAACTGGAACGGCTTGGCGCCGAAGCGCTGAGGAACGAGGAACTGCTGGCAGTCCTTCTGCGTACGGGCTATGAAGGCAGGAACGTGCTGGAGGTTGCCGGTGAGATCCTGAAACAGCATGCGCTCCAGTCGCTCATGGCGATGGGCCTGGCGGAACTGACGGGCATCAAGGGCATCGGCAGGGCGAAGGCGGCCGGCCTCGTGGCCGGATTCGAACTGTCGCGACGGGCGCTGAACCAGGGCATGGGCATCGAGCCCTCCATCACGAAGCCCGCGGACGCGGTGGGGCTGCTGGCGGAGATCAAGGATCGCAGGAAAGAGCATTTCGTGGCGGTCTTTCTGAATGCCCGCAACCAGGTCATCTGCCGGGAGGAGGTGTCGGTGGGGTCGCTGAACGCGTCGCTGGTTCATCCCCGGGAGGTGTTCTTCCCCGCCGTGGGCACGAGCGCCGCCAGCGTCATCCTGGCGCACAACCACCCGTCGGGGGACGTGACGCCGAGCCGTGAGGACATCGAACTGACGCGTCGGATGGTGCAGGCCGGAGAGATTATGGGCATCGAGGTGCTGGACCACATCATTCTTGGCGCGGAGCGGTTTCTGAGCATGAAGGAGGCGGAACTGTTCTGAGAACAGGGATAAGGAACTGCCAGTCGGGAGCCCGGCGTCATGCCTTGCCCGCACGCGCTCTCAAGCCTCGCGGGCAGGAGGACGTCCGTTCCGTCTCGCGGGACGGGCTTGAATCCTGTTTCACGTGACAGCCGGACATGCGTTATATTGTGGATATCGGCACTTAGCCTCAATAAAAAAAGCCTGAATGCGGGTAGAGGGAAGACGGTAGACCAACAGCGGTGAGACGGGAGCCGGTAGACGGTAGAAGAAATACTCGCCCGATTTTTTTGTTCCTTCTTGCCTCCGGCACGAGAAGAATCCTAACAAGGCTGGTAATCTCTACCCTCTTCCGTCTTACGTCTCACCCGGTGGTCGGGCGGCCGGGGGTGAGGTGTGGAGGTGTGTCTTGGCTGTGATCACGCTGACATCGGATTTCGGGCTTCACGACGGGTACGTGGCCGCGATGAAGGGCGCGATGCTCGCAATCGCTCCGGACGCCACCCTGGTGGACGTGGCCCACCGGATCCCTCCGCAGGACGTGGCCTCCGGCGCCTATGTCCTTTCCAGCGCATACCGTTATTTCCCGGCCGGCACGGTCCATCTCGCGGTTGTGGATCCCGGGGTTGGAAGCGCCCGCCGCGCGATCGTGGTGGATACGTCGGAATACCTGTTCGTCGGTCCGGACAACGGACTGTTCAGCGCCGTATTCGAGCGCGAAATGAAGTGGAAGGTCGTTGAAATCCGCAATGCGGCGCGCTTCAGACCCGCGGTGAGCTCGACGTTTCACGGCCGGGACATCTTCGGCCCCGTTGCGGCGCATCTGAGCAACGGAGTTCCGGCTGAGGAACTGGGACCGCCGGTTGCGGACCCCAACCGCCTGGATCTGTGGACGGTTCATGCGTGCGGCGACGACGTTGTGGGGCGGATCGTGCACGTCGATGGTTTCGGAAATGCGATCAGCAATCTTGGCAGGCAGCGCGTGGGAGACGGCGAGGTCCGCGTCCGTATCGGGAAGAATCTGTTTGACGGCATCTCCCGGACGTACGCCGACGTGCCGGAGGGCGAGGCGCTGGTTCTCTACGGAAGCGAGGATACGCTGGAGGTCGCGATCAACGGAGGCAATGCGGCGCGGAAACTGGGGTTGCGTCGAGGCGATCGGGTCACAGCGAATGCCGGGGCGCGGAAGGGAAACCAGTAAACGCGCGTTATTTCAGGGAAGCAATTCAAGCAGGTCCGACAGGCGGTTCAGTTCGTGGTCCGGGCGTTCCTCGGGAGTTCGAGGGCGCTGGTTTTTTTGTCTGCCGAAGCGCAGGCGCGCAGTGCGCATGCCCAGGCGCCTGGAAGCCGCGATCTCGGAATCCAGCTTGTCCCCCACCGACAGGATCCGGCCGGGCGGAAGGTCGTATCGACGGGCCGCCCGACGCAGCGCCCCGTCTTTTTCACGGTCGTCCCGGTCGTCGTGAAAAAAGAGGGTGCCGTCCCCCTCGCTGAAATAACCGCACAGGCCCAGGCGGCTTATCTTTCGCCGCTGCCGTTCCGGGCGGCCGGTGGTCACGAGGCAGAGCCGGTAATTCCTCGTCGCGAGTTCATCCAGCGTTACGAGCGTATCCGGAAAGGGCGCGATATCTTCCACCTCGTCCCGATTGTAGGCCGAAAGCGCGCTTTCCGCGACATCGGCTGACAGTCCGTGCCGGCCGGCGATTTCGCGAATGGAGTCGGAGGAACTCAACCGTTCGACCAGTTCCCCCTGCTGGCGGCGCAGGACATGCACGTCTGAATCGGGGATGGCCGCGGCAAGGACTTCAGCCGCCCGAAGGCGCGCCGGTTCCGTCAGTTGGCCGGTGCAGTCGAACAGGGTGTCGTCCAGGTCGAAGATGACGGCATCAATCCGTCGACGAGCCATTGTCCAGCTCCCCGTAGTCCGGCACTTCCAACCCGCAGTACACGCGGCAGACCGCGTCGGCCACCCTGTCCGGATTGTGGCTGATAAAGTCTCCCGCGCTGCGGCTCCTCGCCTCGGACGTGTAGTCCTCCAGCAGGTCGGTTACCGTGCAGGCTACCAGACGCCGGATCTCATCGGGATCGCATCTCACCGGTTCCTTGCCATCGCGGAGGTACGCATTCAGCACCGGTTGCCATTTTCGGCCTCCAGGCCTGTGGAACGCCTCCGGATCCTGCACAAGCATGTGGTCCAGGATACCGGTATGTCTTTCCGGAAAGTGTCGCAAAATAGCGCGGAGATGGTCCGACGCGCCGAATCCGTCGGTCTGCCCGGGCTGGGTCACGATATTGCAGACGTAGAGGACCTTGCCGTGTTGACGGGCGGACAGCGCACGGGTGATGTCCGGCACGAGCAGATTTGTAATCACACTCGTGAAGAGGCTGCCGGGACCGAGGACCACGACGTCCGCGTCCGCGAGGGCCTGCACGGCGGCGCGCGGTGCGCGGGCCCCGTTCCTGGCGGGTTGGAAGTCCTTTCCGGGCCTGGCGTAGACCTCCACCTGACCGGTTTGGGAATCCTCCTCCATGTATAGGGCGCCGTCGGATTGTTGTAACTCCCGAAGGATATCGCCGTTGGCGACATGATATGCGCGCTTTAGAGGCGATTTACCGGTTTTGCGCACCATCCACTCGGTATAGCGCTGATCTCCGTTTTCGAGTTCGGCGCAGATGTCCACGTTCTGGTTCGTGGCGGGAAAGACCTCCCCGCGTATGCGCAGCATATCGCCGGCCGTCTCGATGGCTTTCTGGAAATCGCCGAGTTGCTGGGTCAGCGCGGCAATCAGGAAGTTACCGATGTTGTCGTTCCGGAAGATCCCGGCTTCCCGTTCACTGTTCGGAAACCGGTGTTGAAATACGCGGATCAACCCCGAGGAGACACGGCGTCGATCGGCGAGCGCGGTCAGCGCGTTGCGGATGTCGCCGGGCGGCTGCACCCCCAGATTCCAGCGGATGCGTCCCGAGGAGGCCCCGGTGTCGGTAACCGCAACCACCGCGGCAGGGCTGTCGGTGTAGGTCTGGATTCCTCGCAGTACGATGGGAAGCCCGGTGCCCCCGCCGAGCGCGGCCACTTTCAACCGGCGCCGGTCCTTGTCCATGCGAGCCAGGTGGATCAGGGTCGAGAGTTGAGGGAGGAGGCGGATCTGATGGGTAGGCCGGTCGCCCTCACCCGGCTCCTCCTCGGCGAATCGTCCGCGGCGCATCCAGACCGTCGTGCATCCGAGCCGGTTGCCCGCCCGAATCTCATCTTGGGCGCGGTCGCCTACGCACACGACTTCCTCGGGCGAAAGTTTATGGTCTTTGATGAGTTCGGCGAACCAATAGTCGTGAGACGGCGGGCCTTCGTTGACGATTCTGTGGAAGTAAGGCGCAATCTTCAGGAGATTTATCTTGTTTTTCTGCCGAAGCGTCCGCCCGAACGTCACCAGAAAGAGCAGGCAGCCCGCGTCGCGAAGTTCCTGCAGCGTCTGGAACGCGCCCGGAAAGAGCTTTACGTCTTCGACGGCCTCGCTGTTGTAGACGTATTCGAGTTCCGCAACAAAGGCTTCGATGGAGTCGGTGTCCTCCAGACTCCGATGGCTGGGACGCAGCCTGTTGATATAATCGGCGAGTTGATCGGGCTTGTCGCGCTGGAGGGCTTTGGCGATGTCGTAGAAGGCGAAATAATAGGGAGACGAAGAATAGTAGGGCCCGTGCCGCCGTTCCAGTTCGTTGATCCGGCTGAGGGCGTAGGATTCCGAGGCGAAGAAACCATGGGCATGGAGATGGCGCGCGACCCTCTTGCGGGCGGCCTGAACCAGTGGGTCCAGGTCGAAGAGGGTTCCGTCAAGATCGAAGATGATCGCGCGGGTATTTTTCATGGAGGTCGACCGGGACGGGAAAAAGGGGCGTGGCCGTGCGGGAGCGGGGAGACGGAATCGCACGTTGGAAGCGGGATTCACCAACCGTGCGCGGACGGTGGGATCGAGTGTGGGAATGTATTGGTAACGGGCTGCTTTTGCAAGCCATTTCTCTTCATTCAGGCGGTGATCGATTGAAACGGGACGCCTTCATTCAGTTCCTTCAATCTTTCCGGGAATCCGTACTCAGCTTCGTATATCCCCCGCACTGTCTGCTCTGCCGGACACCGCTCGAGGAATCCGACGGGCTTTGTCCCGGTTGCTGGGAGGCGCTGGGCATCATCCAGGGACCGCGATGCGCCCGGTGCGGCTGTCCGGGACTTTCCGATCCGTGCGCGAATTGCGCGGACAAAGCGTTTGTATTTTCCCGGTTGTTTGCGCTCACAACCTATAGCCAGTCGGCGCAGCGACTGGTTCACATGTTGAAATATCAGGGGCAGACCGCTGCCGGCCAGGCCCTCGGCCGGGCCCTGGGACGGATGCTGGAAAGGGAATCGCTCGCGGAAGCCCGGCCGGTCGTTGTGCCGGTGCCCCTCCACGGCAGCCGGCTGCGCGAAAGGGGCTACAACCAGAGCGTACTGATCGCCCGCGCCATGGCACGGGTGCTGGATCTTTCCCTTGAAGACCGTGCGCTGAAGCGCGTTCGTGCCACGGAAACCCAGACGAACCTGGACTCGGCGGAACGCGGCGCAAATATGGAGGGCGCGTTCCGCAGTCGCCGGCGCGATCGCGTCAGGGAACGCAGGGTACTGCTCGTGGACGACGTGGTTACCACGGGGGCCACGGCCAACGCGTGTGCCGCCGCACTGCTCGAAGCGGGCGCATCCGAAGTCGACGTGGCGACCGTGGCATGTCCCTATTTCGATGCGGAAAAAACGGGGCCCCCGAAGGACGATTCCAGCGCCCGTCTTTTCATCTAACGCGTTGATTCCAAACACTTTGACAAAAAAAACAACTTGACACTGTGCGAGTGATGCGTTAAATTTACGGTTTCCGAACGAGTCGTATTGCGGATGGGCAGCCGTGTACACGGACCCTGTCCGTGCGACAAATCATGCGTGACAATCGGACCTGGCGCGGAGCGCTCCCATGGCGATCAGGCGTGTTGGCATTTTAACCGGCGGCGGCGATTGCCCCGGGTTGAACGCGGTAATACGGGCGGTTACCAGGAAAGGAATAGACGCTTACGGTTACGAGATCGTGGGCGTTATGCTGGGCTGGAGAGGCATGCTCGAGTCGATCTCCATGCCGCTGGACCTGAATGCGGTTTCGGGCATCCTGCCCCGGGGAGGTACCATCCTGGGCACATCCAGGACCAATCCGTTCAAGGAGCCCAACGGTAGCGCGACCGTAAAGGAGAATCTGATCAATATGGGGCTGGATGCGCTGATTGCCGTCGGCGGAGACGACACGGTCGGCGTGGCGAGCAAGCTGTACGAAGAAGGCGTGAACGTCATCGGCGTGCCAAAGACCATCGACAACGATCTGGACGGAACGGACCAGACATTCGGGTTCGATACGGCCATCAATACCGTCACGGACGCCATTGACAGGCTGCATACGACCGCCGAATCCCACAACCGGGTGATGGTGGTCGAGGTGATGGGGCGTCACGCGGGCTGGATCGCCGTGGAAGCGGGCATCGCGGGCGGCGCCGACATGGTGCTGATACCCGAACAGCCCGTCGACCTGGATATGGTCTGCGCATCCATTCAGAAACGCCACGACCGCGGCAAGACCTTCAGTATCGTGGTGGTTGCGGAGGGCGCCAGGCTGTCCGACGAGTCGCACGTACTTCAGTCCGAGGAACGCGATGCCTTCGGGCACGTGCGTCTGGGCGGAATCGGTATCGTACTCGGCGAAGAAATAGAAAAGCGAACGGGCTTCGAAACCCGGGTAACCGTGCTGGGCCACATCCAGCGCGGAGGCAATCCGACTGCATTCGATCGCGTTCTGGGCACCCGGTTCGGCATCGCCGCGATCGACCTCGTGCACGCCGGCGAATTCGGCCAGATGGTGGCGCTGCGTGGTACAGATATCGTATCTGTGCCCCTGAAAGACGCGGTATCCAAGTTGCGCACCGTCGATATGAATATGTATGACATCGCCAGGGTCTTTTTTGGCTGACCCCGGTGGCGATCGGCCGACGGGCTTAAAATTGATCTGGAGGTAGCCAGAATGGCGATCAAAGTGGCCATTAACGGATTCGGGCGAATCGGCCGTCTGGTATTTCGGGCCGCGATGCGCAGACCCGGCATCGACGTGGTGGCGGTGAACGACCTGACCGACGCCGGAACGCTCGGGCATCTGCTGAAGTACGACTCGACACACGGAAAATATCCCGGCAAAGTGGAAATCTGGGAAAAATCGCTGGCTGTGGACGGCAGCGAGGTCATCGTACTGGCCGAGCGGGATCCGGTGATGCTGCCGTGGCGGTCTCTCGGCGTCGACGTCGTGATCGAATCAACGGGGTTCTTTACGGATAAGGACAGCGCAGGCAAGCATCTCGACGCGGGCGCCGGACGGGTGATTATCTCCGCTCCGGCCAGGGGCGACGTGCCAACGGTGGTGATGGGCATTAACCACGAAACGCTGTCCGAGCACGACAGAGTGATTTCCAATGCTTCGTGTACCACGAACTGTCTGGCCCCCATGGTAAGCGTCTTGCAGGAAGCCTTCGGCGTCGAAAAGGGACTGATGACGACCATTCACGCCTATACAGGCGATCAGCGTATGATCGATGCGCCGCATTCGGATCTGCGCCGGGCGAGATCCGCGGCACTTTCGATGATCCCCACAACCACCGGGGCGGCCAGCGCGGTGGGCAAAGTCATCCCCGAGTTGAACGGAAACCTGGACGGGATGGCCGTCCGCGTTCCCACGCCCGACGGGTCCTATACGGATTTCGTGGCGACACTCCGGAACCCGGCGACCGAGGAATTGGTCAACGACGCGTTCAAGGAGGCTGCGGAGGGCCGTCTCAAGGGCATTCTGGAGTATTCGGACGAGCCCCTGGTCTCGGCGGATATCATTGGCAACCCCCACTCCTGCGTGTTCGATTCCGAGATGACGACGGTCATGTGCGGGACGATGGTCAAGGTGTGCGGCTGGTACGACAACGAATGGGGGTACTCCTGCCGGTGCGTGGATCTCGTCGAGACGCTGGATGAAGCCCGGTGGGCGGAAGCATAGACGCCGCCGCAGAAGGCATGTCCGGCCCGGGGTGGCGTTGCACAGAAATCGTATATATGTTGACCGCTTTCGGAAGAGCTGCCGGTGAGCGGGGTTTCGGGAGCCGGACTACGCAAGGTATGAGCGCAGGACGGCTCCCTGTCTTATGATGGTAAGAAGCTGGCGCCGGGAATTGGCAATATGGCGAAACTTTCGATTGCGGATCTGGAGCTTGCCGGACGGCGGGTTCTGGTGAGGGTGGATTTCAACGTGCCGCTCCAGAACGGGGGCGTCGGGGACGACACGCGGATCCGTGCCGCGCTCCCCACGGTCCGATTTATACTGGATCACGGAGGCGTTCCGATCCTGATGTCCCACCTGGGCAGGCCCGGCGGGCGCGTCGATCCCGAATTTTCTCTGAAGCCCGTGGCCGAACGCCTGGGCGAATTGTTGGGGCGCGAGGTCCTGATGGCGCCGGATTGCGTGGGTCCGGAAACGGAGGCGCTCGCAAAGCGCACGGATGGCGTGGTTCTGCTGGAGAATCTGAGGTTTCACGCCGCGGAAGAAGCGAACGATCCCGATTTCGCCCGCCAGCTCTGTGAAATGGGTTCTGCCTACGTGAACGACGCTTTCGGCACGGCGCACCGGGCGCACGCGTCCACGGAAGGCGTGACCCATCATTTCGTGGACTGTGCCGCCGGGTTCCTGATGCAGCGGGAACTGGATTCCCTGGAAGAGGCATTGTCGGCGCCGGCCAGGCCGTTTGTCGCCGTCCTCGGCGGCGCGAAGATTTCCGGAAAGATCGACATCATTCAGCATCTGCTGTCCCTCGTGGATACGCTTCTGATCGGCGGCGGTATGGCGTACACGTTCTTCAAGGCGATGGGCCTCGAGATCGGACGGTCGCTGCTCGAGGAGGACCGCGTGGGGATGGCGGAAGTCCTGCTGAAACGCGCTGCCGGCTCGGGCGTCCGGCTGTTGCTGCCCACGGACTGCGTGGTTGCGGTCGAGCCGCGAGAGGACGCGATACCTCAGGTCGTACCGCGAGACGCCATGCCGACGGACCTGGAGGGATTCGATATCGGGCCCGACACCCGGACGACCTTTTCGGAGGAGATCCTGAAGGCCGGGTCCGTGGTGTGGAACGGGCCAATGGGCGTATCGGAGATCCCTGCCTTTGCGCCGGGCACCCACGCTGTGGCGCGAGCCGTTGCGGAGGCGTCGTCGCGCGGCGCCAATACCCTCGCCGGCGGCGGAGAAACGGTCGGGGCCCTGACAACGTGCGGTCTCGCGGACAGGCTGGGCCATGTTTCAACGGGCGGCGGGGCCTTCCTGGAATTTCTCGAAGGCAGGGTGCTTCCGGGCGTGGCCGCCCTGTCGGACCGCAAACTGTGAAACACCAGGCGTGACTGAGCGATTTCGTGCGGAGACCGGGATGCGGGTACCCATTGTGGCGGGAAACTGGAAAATGCACATGGCGTCGGGCGAGGCGGAGGACCTCGCGCGGGGGATTCTGGATTCGGTGGACGGCGCGACGGATGTCGAGGTCGTGGTGTGTCCCGCCTTCACGGTTCTCGAGCGCGTACGTAACGTGCTTGGAAGCAGTGCCGTGAAGTTGGGCGCGCAGAATCTGCACTGGGCGGATGAAGGGGCGTTTACCGGGGAGGTTTCGGCGGGCATGCTGTTGACATGCGGATGTGAGTACGTTATATTAGGGCACTCTGAACGTCGCGCATACTTCGGCGAAACGGATACGACTGTAAATCAGCGGCTTAGGGCCGCCCTCGGCGCGGGACTGAAACCGATCGTCTGTGTGGGTGAAACCATCGGCGAGCGCCGGTCCGGGGAAACGAAACGGGTGATTCAGCGGCAGGTTTCGGCGGCTTTCAGCGACGTGAACGCATCGGATGCGTTGGATTGTGTGGTCGCCTACGAACCCGTGTGGGCGATTGGCACGGGCCTGACGGCAACGCCCGAACAGGCCGAGTCCGTTCACGCTTCGATCCGCCGGGGATTTCAGGACCTGTACGGCGACCACGTCGCACGTTCGGTGCGAATCCAGTACGGCGGTTCCGTCAAACCGGAGAACGCCGCCGATCTGTTCAGCCGGTCCGATATCGACGGCGGATTGATCGGAGGCGCTTCGCTCGAGTCCAGTGCATTCGCGGCCATCGTAAAGGCTGCCATTCAGCCTGATCTGGTTTAGGAATCAACCTGGTTTAGGAATCTACAATGACAACGCTTCTTCTCATTGTTCATGTTCTGGTTTGCCTGGTATTGATCGTAACCATTCTGCTGCAGGCCAGCAAAGGGGGCGGCCTCTCCACCGCTTTCGGGGGCGGCGGCGGCGGAAGCGCGATGTTCGGCGGGGCCGGCGCCGCCACGTTTCTGAGCAAGGTAACCACCGTTCTGGCGGTCGTTTTTTTTCTGACCTGCATCGCACTCTGGTACGCTTCCCGGGGCGATAGCTCGATCCCCGAGAGCGCGGCCGAGCGTGCCCTCCGGGAACAGCCCTTGCCGCTTCAGAGCACGCCGTCCGGCCTGCCTCAGCCGCTCGACCAGTCCGGACGGGGTGCGGCTTCCGAACGTACCCGGCCGGCAACTTCACCCGCCGATACAGTTCGGTAACGACTCCCGGCGACTTCCCGAATCCGAACGACAGCCACTGTCGGTCGTGCCGCCGGTCCGATCGGTACGGCAGACAACCGGTTCCATTTTGCCGAAGTGGTGGAAATGGTAGACACGCTGTGTTGAGGGCGCAGTGGGCGCATGCCCGTCCGAGTTCGAGTCTCGGCTTCGGCACCAAAAACAATCAAAGGGTTACGCCAGTTCGGCGTAACCCTTTTTCTATGAATTCATCTCACTTGCGCTGTCGTGCTCCCGTCCGTGCCGCGTCCTGTATCCCGCCACACTCCTGCATACGCCTCCCGGTATGCCTACCAGTTCGTGAACGAACCGTCTTCCCGTTGCAGCCGGGGGCCGTGCCCCCACCGGAACGGGTATTTTGCGGTCGCGGCCTCGTCGAATTCCACCCCCAGCCCCGGGCGGTCGGACACCAGGAGGTGACCCGATTCGTACGGCACCTGGACGGGAAACAGGTCCTCCATGACGGTGCGCCCGACCAGACCGCCTTCCTGAACGGCAAAGTTGTCCGTGGCAACGTCCAGGTGGAGGCAGGCGGCGGCCGAAACCGGACCGAGCGGGTTATGGGGCACGATCCGGATGTAGTGGGTCTCGCACCAGTTGGCCACCTTGCGGGCCTCGGTGAGGCCGCCCACAATGCAGAGGTCGATGCGTGCGTAGTCGGCCAGTTCTTCCTCGATGAGTTGGCGGAACTCCCACTTGGTGGCGTAGTGTTCCCCCACGGCCAGCGGACAGTTCACGTGGTTGCGGACCAGCCGGTAGGTCTGCGGGTTCTCACACCTGAGCGGGTCTTCGATGAAAAACGGATCGTACGGTTCCAGTTTGCGGCCCAGGCGGATGGTGTCCGGGGGATCCAGCCGCGTGTGTACGTCGATGCAGATTTCGATATTGGGACCGACAGCTTCCCGGGCTGCCGCGAAATGCGCGACGGAGTCCCGAACGGCGGTTGCGGGTTCCAGGACGCCGTCACGATCCAGAACGGACATGCGGAGATATTTCCACCCTTCGGCGACACGTTCTTCGGCGGAATGCGCCGTATCTTCCGGCGTCCTGCCGCCGATGCCGGTGTAGCAGACCACACGGTCCCGGAGCCTGCCGCCCAGCAGCATATGGACCGGCTGCTCCAGTGCCTTGCCCTTGATGTCCCACAGGGCAATGTCGATCGCGCTGATCGCGGCCATATGGATACGCCCGCCGGGGAAGAAATCGCCCCGGAACAGGATCTGCCAGATGTATTCGATATTGAGCGGGTCCTGGCCGATGAGATCGGAGGCCATGTGCCGAATCGCGCCGACGCCGGCCTGCTCTTTCCACGTGATCCCGAATTCGCCCACACCGTAGATGCCCTCGTCGGTTTCGATCTTGACGAAAAGGTAGTTGCGGGAACCGTAGAAGACGGGAAAGGTCTTGACCTCTGTTATTTTCATCGCTCCTCGCTCTCTCACATGCGCTGTGCCTTTTGTGCTTTCTGTGGCTATCTTCCTGCTCGATCAGTCCGGCACATAAATACATTGGCCACAAAAGGCACAAAAGCACAAATTGAAAAACCGAACTCCCAGTGCTGTTGAGTGAATATCCGCGTTGCCACACTTCCACAACGCGCCGGCTTCGTTCTTTCCCTTCTGTGCTTTTTGTGCTTTCTGTGGCTATTGTTCCTTTCGTCCCGTTATGGCGCCGAAATGGTTAACGATCAGGTTGATCGGGATACAGCCACGGCACCTGCCGGATGAGGGCATCGCGTTGCTTCTGCATCACGACTTCGATGACCGTCGGGCCCTCAAGGCCGATGACGTCGGCGAAAACCGCCGGAAAACGATCGGGTGCTTCCACGCGCACGCCACGTGCCCCCATGGAACGCGCAAGGTCGGCAATCCGGGGCGTCTCCATGTCGGTATCGATGACCCGTCCGTTGAATGCCTTGGCCTGCGCGCCCCGGA
The DNA here is from genome assembly GCA_965219995.1 of Candidatus Latescibacterota bacterium. Classification (GTDB taxonomy): domain Bacteria; phylum Latescibacterota; class UBA2968; order UBA2968; genus JAAXHE01. The sequence goes on along the minus strand of CBDCOX010000002.1, from coordinate 52,085 downwards.
TGGCGCTGAGGCTGCCGTCGTTGATGACCACGCAGATGACTTCGATGCCGTGTTCGGCGGCGGTTGCCAGCTCGAAAGCGGTCATCTGAAATCCGCCGTCGCCGCAGAAGGCCGCCACCTGACGGTGGGGTTGGGCGAGCTTCGCGCCGATCGCCGCCGGCGCAGCGAAACCGAGGGTGACCGAGTGACAGGGGTACATGAAACACCGTGGGTGGTCTATCGGGAATTCATCGAAGGACCGGTACCCGATCGAGGTCACGTCCACGGAAACGATGGCGTCTGCGTCGAGACTCCCTCTCATCGCGGACATGATCGGCAGCGGCCGGCGGGTCCTGGCGAGTTCGGCCCGCGATGATTCCAGCCATTCGTTCCAGACGGCGGATGGTTTTCCGGTCTCGTTCAGCACGTCCAGCAGCGCGGGTACAGACTGCTTCAGGTCCCCCGCCGCACCTGCGTCGATGGAGATCTCCCGGCCGAGTTCCGCCGGATCCGGATCGAGTTGCACGCGCGCGAAGGGCAACTCCATCGTCCAGCCGGACGTGTCGATCTGCGTGAACCGGCACCCCACGGCAATCAGCCCGTCGGCCTGTTGAAGGACATTTCTGGCCAGCCGGGCGCGGCAGTGACCGGCGGACAGCGGATGGGAGTCCGGAAACACGCCCTTGCCGAGCCGGCTGAAGATGACGGGGGCGTTCAGCGTTTCGGAAAAAGCCCGAAGTTCGGAGACCGCGTCCGCATCGGCCGTATTGCCGCCCGTGAGGATTGCGGGCCGCTCCATGCGCGAGATGACTTCCCCGACGCGTCGGATGTCCGCAGGGTCCGGCGCGGGCCGGTCCCCGCTTACGTACGCGGGGACATCGACCTCCCCTTCCGCGGCGGCAACGTCCATGGGCAGTTCGATCACGGCCGGGCCTGGCCTGGGCGCGCGCAGCGCGGCAAAGGCCCCGGTGACGGCTTCGGGAATGTCTGCGATGCGCTCCGGCCGGGCGAAGTACCGGGTGATCGGCGCGAAGAAGGCGGCCTGGTCCAGGCCGTGGAAGCACTTGCTCCTGTCCCGCCCGTTGAAGGCGACTTCGGTGCCTCCGGTAATCAGCAGCACGGGAACGCAGTCCGTGTGGGCGTCTACAATACCCGTGGAAGCGTTCGTGGCGCCGGGCCCCGGGACGGTGAGCGCAACCCCGACTTCGCCCGACGCGCGGGCATACCCGTTGGCGAGGAGCGTTGCGCCCAGTTCGTTTCGGATGAGGTAATGATCGATACCGCCGGCGCGTAACAGCGCGTCGTAAATGTCGATATTCTGGTTGCCGGGCATGCCGACGATACAACGCACGTTCTGCGCCTTGAGACTCCGGATCAGGACATCGGCGCCAGTCATGGATCTTCCTTCAATACTTGATTTGTTATGCGACGTGGTTATTTTATATTGAACTCAATGCAAGGTGAAAACAATGGGAAAGATATGATAAACGCAAACCGGGGGTTAAACAAAAAATCGCCAGCCGTCCACTGGTTGCTGGCGGCAGCGCTTGCAGCCGCGACGGCAGCCTGCGGGTCCGACGATCCGGCAGGGCCCGCAGACGAAGGGATGCCCCGGACACCCGGCATTCACAACAGAGTGCTGCCGCCCGGAAACCAGCGGTACACGATCTTCATACCGTCCGGGTTCGACGCCGGGCAGCCGACGCCGCTCATTCTGTCGCTGCATTACGGCGGTGTGATCGTGCCGTATTACGGCAGCCGATTGCTGGAGGCCCTGATCAGGCCCGCGCTGGAGGATCTCGGGGCGATCATCGTGGCGCCTGAAGCGGTGGTTCAGGGCTGGGACAACCCGGAAAGCGAACAGAATGTGCTGGATCTGATCCGGGCAATCAAGGCCAACTACATGATCGACGAAACCAGGACGCTTGTGACCGGTTTCAGCATGGGCGGGCGGGGCGCCTGGTATATGGCGGCGCGGCACCCGGACATGTTCCGGGCGGCCATCCCCATGGCCGCGGTGCCGGAAGAGAATGCCGTCGAGGTCGACTGGCAGGTTCCCCTGCTGGTCATCCACAGCGTCGCCGATGAGGTGATTCCGTTCGAACCCGTGGAGACGACCGTGCGGGCCCTGAAAGAGGCGGACGTTCAGATAGAGATGATTGTCGTCCAGGACGTGACGCATTACCAGATCGAGTTGTTCATCACGCCTTTGCGCGCGGCCGTGCCGTGGGTCCGGGAGGCATGGGGGAATTAGTGTCCTGCCAATAGAAACCCTCGCCATTCTTCCGGCGATTCATCCCGTCTCCCCGCGTCGAGATCTCCTTGCCTGCCGGCCCGCCCCTTCTAACGGTCCGCCTGCAGCCGCATGCAACTTCGTTACGGCGCATACGCCCTCCCACCGGCGTATCCTCAAGCCCTCTCCCAGGCACACACGCGGGACTTCTCGAACGCGAACTCTCTGTGCTGTTCCATGGTAATCTGCCGAAGAAGACGCAAAAGGCGCCTGTATTGTCCTGGCTGATATTCGCGATTCTGCTCGATTTCGGATTTGTCCAGATCTGCAAGTTCTCTCAGCGCAGGGGCTATTACGCGCCCGTCGTCGTATCTACGAATTACCTGGTGCTCTGTGCGGTCCTTTCCGCCTATCTTCTGGCCACCGGCCGGTTCACGTTTTCGCCGGCGGCGTTGCAGACCGGCCTGATTACGGGCGCCGTGTTCATCAGTTCGATGTCGTTGATGATGCGCGTCCTTGAAATCGCGTCCGTCGGGGCCGTGCTGACGGCCTTCCGCATCTCCATTGCCGTGCCCGTTGCCCTGGGAATCTGGCTCTGGCAGGAGCCGGTCGAACCCTCTCAGCTCGGAGGGATCGTCCTTGCCTTTCCCGCATTGATGATGATGACTTCGGGTGCGGGTGGAAGCGCCCGTGAGAGGGGAGGGAAAACGTTCGGACTGTTGTTCGCAGTTTTCCTTCTGCAGGGTCTGAGCCACTCCTGCCTCCGGTCGGTCCACTATGCCGGCCTGGACCGGGAATTCCTTCAGATCCTGACCGTCATGGGCGCCACCGCCGGTACCATCGGCTATATCTTCGTTGCGGTAAAAATGCGGCGCCCCAGGCGGCCCGAATTCGCGACGGGGATCGGCCTGGGCGCCTACAACGCGCTGGCGCTTTCCGTCATCATGGTTGCCCTCAGCCGGCTGCCCGGCACCCTGTTCTTTCCGGCCACGGGATGCAGCGTGATCCTGCTGGACAACCTGTCCGCCCATTTCCTATGGAAGGAACGTCTCAACCGGGTCGCCGCGGCCGGGGTGGCGCTGGCCGTTCTCGCCGTCGCACTGGTGCTGTAAGCCGGCTCTCCGTACTCTGCCGGAAGACCTGCTACGGCGCCGCTGGATCGCAGCAGGTCCGACCTCAGCAGCATCCCCTGGCTTCCGCCCCGCCGTCCCGGTTGCAGCGGATGAATTCGTAGAAGAGCGCGCCGGCAAGCGCGCCCAGAACGGGTCCGGCAGCATAGGCCGAAAAATGCAGCCAGTTGCCGGAAACCAGGGCCGGACCCAGGCTGCGGGCGGGATTCATGGACGCGCCGCAAATGGGACCGGCGAACATGGCTTCGAACCAGATCGTGCCTCCGATGGCAAGGCCGGCTGCCTGGCCCGTGGCCCGATAGTCCGTGGCAACCGCCATGATCACGACCATCAGCAGGAAAGCGAGCAGGAACTCCCAGACGAACGCCGTGGTCCACGCGCCGTCCAGAGGCTGGGTGACACCCAGGTCCAGTCTCTGTCCGGGAAGCCTTGCTCTAAGGACGGGCGACAGGGTGGCGAGGTGGATGCCGCTGGCGACGACGGCGCCCAGACATTGGGCAGCGATGTACGGGAGGATCTCCCGTTTGGGAAAGTGACGTGTAAAGGAGAAGGCGATCGTCACGGCGGGATTGAAGTGTGCGCCCGAGATGTGGCCGGTGGCGTAGACCATCGTCATCACGATGAGGCCGAACGCGGTCGCGATGCCCACGTGCGAGACGGCGCCGCCGCTGATCTGGTTGGCGGCAACGGCGCCGCACCCGCCCAGCACGATGGCGAAGGCGCCGACGAATTCAGCGCCGCATTTTCGCAACAGATTCATGGAATTCGCCTCCACAAAACGTTGAACGTGGTGACCCACGAGCCCTGATCCGGGCCCTTGCTTCGACATCTTTATGCCGTTCCACAGGCTTCAGAACTGCATGCTCGGGGAGGGGCACACGCTGCAGGTTCAAGATATCGAATCCCTTGACCGGAATCCAGAAGGAAAACCCCGGAGGCAATGATGGGCCTTGAACGACTACTGGTCTTCCAACATCTGGACGTGGAACACCCGGGCCTCTTCCGGGAATTCTTCGCCGAGGACGGGATCCGGTGGGACGCCGTGGAACTGGATGAAGGAGAACCTATCCCGGACCTGGACGCATACGACGCGCTATGGGCAATGGGCGGCCCGATGGACGTTTGGGAGGAGGGGACGTACCCGTGGCTGGTGGAGGAGAAAGCCGCCATTCGGTACGCCGTGTCTGAGAAAAAGATGCCCTTCGTGGGCATCTGCCTGGGACATCAGCTGCTGGCCTCGGCCCTGGGCGGGCACGTCGGTCCGAACGAGAGCCCGGAGGTCGGGGTGATGGATATTTCCCTGACGGAATCCGGGAAGAGAAGCGGCTTCTTTGCGGGTTTCCCCCCTGCGCTGCCCTGCCTCCAGTGGCACAGTTCGGCGGTAAGGACCGTTCCGGATGGACTGGAAGTCCTCGCGTCGTCCGAATTGTGCGCGGTACAGGCGATGTCCATGGGGAACCACGCCATCACCGCCCAGTTTCACATCGAGATCACGGCGGAGACGATCAAGGAGTGGGATGCGGTGCCCGCCTATCACGACGCCCTGCTGGAAACACTTGGCGAGGATGCCATATACGCCTTCGAGCGGGCCGTGACGAGCCGTCTGGACGTCTTCAGGGCATACGCGAGGCGGTTTTACGACAACTGGAAGGCAAAAGCCTTCAGTTTGAATCCATAGTGCTTCCGACTGCACTGCATACGGCCCGGAAGTTGGTGTCCGGCGCCGGTTATTGGGGCATTCAGGCGGGGCCTCCGAACCGTCGCGTTCAGGCTACACGATTTCCCAGCTGTAGAGATGCGAGTTGCTGGTGAAATAGATGCGGCCGTCGAGGCAGTCCCCGCCGTTGCTGATTGACACCGGCGAAGGCGCGCACATTTCGATCGCGAACGTGCGACTGTCGATACGTCCGATGCCTTTTGCAAACAGAACGTAAACGGTACCGTCCGGCGCCGTCACGAACACCCGCGGACCCTGCTGATGCGCCGTCAGTCCGAAGTTCCGTTCCGTGTCTTCCTGATGCACCAACTCGCGCTTCCCGGGGTGGAAGACGAAGAAGCGGGCCCTGTCGACAAAGCCGTACGCGAGACCGTCCCGCCCCATGCACAGGTCCGTGTATTCCTGCGCCCCCGGGAATAGGACGTCTCGCCATTCCAGTTTTGTCAATTCCATATCGAAAACGTAGAGTTCCGCTTCGGCCGCCTTCTGCTCGCCTCCCGTTCCCGGGTTGGTTGTCGTGCCCCCCAGTAGCTTTCGGCCGGAAAGCGCCGCGAGGCTTGCCGTGGAGTGAGCGGGCAACAGGTCGGTGTGTTCCATCAGGGTCCCGGTCCGCGTCTCACAGTTCCAGAACAGCAGCCCGCCGCCCGTATAGCCATAGCCCGGAGTTCCCGCGACCACCAGCGTCTCGCCGTCCGGATGGACGAGCAGCTTGTGCGGCCGGTGCATGGTGGGCGTACAGGTCCGGTGGAAGAAGGGGTTCGACGCGGGGTTCTCCTTTTCCGTCGTCACCCATGGCTTGAACGGGTCCCATTCCAGGAGTGTACCGCTGCCGTACCCGCCCACGAAAAACCGGCCTCCCTGGCTGCCCACGGTATTCCACTGGCCGAAGCTCTCCCGCTCGAGCCATGTGTCGGTTTCCGGACGATAGCTGAACGTACGCCGGGGAAAGAAGGTGCCTCCGCAGATGGTTCCGTCGGGGGCCGCGGCAACGCCCATGATGTGCGCGCCTTCACTCGTGTAGTCGAACGTCACGTCCGCCAGGCGATTGCCGTCGGGATCTTCGACCGATATCACCCGATCGACCATACTGCAGTCCACGAGCCGGCTCCCGTCCGGGAAGTCCGGATGAAAGTGACCGGAGTCGCCCGCGATATAGATCTTCTCGCGCCGTTCCCTCCTGGGTACTTCCTTGCGTTCGCCACGGTAGAGTTCGTACCATGTTTCGGCATCCGGATTGTCCCCCGGCCAGGGGGTTCCCGTTGGCGGCAGGGCGTAGACTCTCCCGTTGAGGTCCCGGTAAACGGATGCGCTGCCACGCGATCGTTCGTGCTCCGCGAGCAGGGGCGCGGCCTTTTCGTTTTTCGGATCGAACGCAATAATCTGGCACAGGGTGGTCCCGATGCCGAAGTAGACCCAGCCGGCGTCGTCCGTGGCAAGGGTGGTGGGATACTGGCGCCAGTTCTGGGCGTAAAGGTGCCCGTAGTCCCTGAATTCGCCGGATTCAGGATCGTATGAAGCGAGCCCGCTCTGCGGATAGGTCGAAGACCAGATGATTCCCGTGTCGTCTTCGGTCAGTCCCATCGCCATGCGCGGAGCGGTCTCGCGGCAGATCGTGTAGTCCATCGCATTGACGTCGAACTCCACGAACCAGCCGTTGAAGTGGGTGTAGAACCGGTTCCTGGACGAAAGGAGCGACGCGTAGGGGCAATCGTCACCGGGAGGAAAGGGTACGGGGAACTCCCGGCTCTCGCCCGTGGCGGCGTCTATGACCAGCAGCGCGTACCCGCCCCGGTGGTCGAACAGCCAGACGAGGACGACGTTCCGGCCGTCCCCGCCCGCTGCTGCGACGATGCCTCTCGGGTGGCTGCTCTGCGTAGCGGGGCCGTGGTGGCGAAAGTTACCCGCGAGTACCCGGGTTGATCTCATACCTCAACTCCTTTTTCCTGGTGTTCAGTCCTGGAAACTGGTCGCGATTCGTCATTTTTCGGGGACGTTAATTCGATTATACGCAAGAGAACAAAGGCGATTTGTGGATGGATTTCCAGAAACCTTCAGGTCACTGACGTAAACGGAGAGAATGTCGTTTCGTACGGACTTTTTGACCCGTTCAAGTAGCTTTCTCCACAGTGTCGGCGTGCTGGATTTGTCGATTTAAGGCAAATTGCCACAAGAGGCACAAAAACAGCTATCCTGTTGCAGGACGTATAAGCCGAAAGACAAGGAAATACCAGCAGGGTCACGTCGTAAAGACACACGCCGTTTCGCATCGGTACCTTTTGTGCCATTTGTGCTTTTTGTGGCCAATTGAACGGTTATCTTTTTTCGAATTGAGACTGGCCGCCTGAATGGACCGGTTGGGTATCATGCGCGGCGCGTGGACGAATGTCAAGTTTACCGGAGGGGAGGTCTTCAGATGGACATGGGATTGATGGACAAGGTGGCGATCGTTGGGGGCGCAAGCCGAGGATTGGGAAAGGGATGCGCGATGGCGCTTGCACGGGAGGGGGCGCGGGTGGCCGTGTGCGCGAGGAACGAGCGGAGGCTGGAGGCGGCCGCCGCGGAGATCAGGTCCGCTACGGGTTCGGACGTGCTCACCGTTGCCGGCGACCTCTCAACTGAGGAAACCGTGGATCGACTGACGCGGGAGACTGTTGACGCGTTTGGCGGAATCGACATTCTGGTGAACAACTCCGGGGGTCCGCCCGCCGTCCCGTTCGCGCAGGTGACGGAAGAGATGTGGGGCGAATACACGGATCTGATCCTGAATTACGTACTCCGGATGTGCAGGCGCGCCATTCCCCTGATGCAGGCGCGGGGTGGCGGGAGGATCATCAACCTCTGCGCATTTGCGGTCAGGCAACCGGCGGGTAACACGGTTTCGAACGTGTTGCGGACCGCGGTTGCGGGCGCGGCGAAGACCCTTGCGAACGAACACGCGCGCGACGGGATTCTGGTGAACAACGTGTGTACCGGGTTTATCGACACCGAGTTATTGCGGGAGGAGTTCGAAGAAACCGCCCGGGCAGAGGGCATCTCCGTTCAGGATGCCATGCGCCCGCTGGCCGACGAAATCCCGCTGGGCCGCCTGGGGACCGTGCCGGAACTGTCCGCCTACGTTGTCTTTCTGGCGTCGGAGCGGGCGAGCTACATTACGGGCACGTCGCTGCAGGTGGACGGGGGTTTTGTCAGGTCGCTTCTGTAGCGGGGTCCCCCGTGCATAATCCAGCCCGTTAACGGATTCCTATGGAAACGCGGTCAGAAACCTGGACGCGGGAAGAACGCGGACGCCCGTGCGGCGGTCCAGGTAGTCGTCTCTCTCGGACAGTGCGACGACAAATCGCTGTTTGACGTTCAGCAGATCGGCAAAACGGACGAGGTGCCCGTGGTTTCGGGGTGCGGTCAACTTGCACTCGACGAGGAACCACGGTTTTTCATCCCACAGAACCACGAAATCCACTTCACGTTTCTCACGGTCCCGCAGAAGCCGCAGATCTGTGTTTATCCCGTTGGCATCCCGGAGGAAGTGGCAGAACTTAAGGAGATGGGAGGCGATGAGATTCTCGAATCTGGTCCCTTCATCATCGACCTCAGACCAGTCCCACAGATAGTATTTGGCGGATTTCTTCACGGCCCGTTCGATGCGTCGGTGATATGGGGCGACACCATAGGTGTAGTAATTCCGGCATAGCAGGTCGACCCAGGTTCGAACCGTGTGCGGACTGACTTCGAGGTCTTCGGATATTGCATTCATCGAAAGCGGAGACCCCACGCGTTTCGGCATCATCGCGCCCAGCAGTTCGATCTGTGAGAGCGACCGGACGACTGTCGTGTCTCGAATGTCTTCTCTGAAGACCCGTTCGAATCGTTCGCGAAGCCAGCGGCGGTGGGTACGCGTGCTGCCCGTGAGGCAGGGCTCGGGAAAACCACCGAACGCCATCAAATGCCGGACGTTGTCAGAGCGCGCAGTTCCGAATGTCAGTTCATAGGGTTCAGCGTTATCGTCTTCATTCCAGCCGCCCTCAAGTTCGGCTGCGGTGAATGGGTGGAGCCGGTACAGGTGGTATCTTCCCAAAAGCGAGTCGCCGCCGCGACGATAGGTGTCCAGCCTCGAACTCCCGGTTACGATAATCCGTTCATTGTTCCCTCTCGTGTCCCAGATGCCTTTGATCAGTCCTTTCCATCGATCGTACTTGTGGACTTCGTCGAAGACAAGAATCTGGCTTTCGGGATCCCATTCCTCTCGCAGAATCCTTTCCCGATGGGTTCGATTGTCCCAGTTCAGGTAAACGCTCTTTGAATGGCGCCGTGACAAAAGCGTCGCAAGTGTGGTTTTTCCTACCTGCCGCGGGCCTGCGACAAAGACCATCCTCGAATTCAGGTCTTCCGTCGCTGCGGATTCGAGGTATCTGGAAATCAGGTCGCCCATATGACAATTTTGCACTAAACTGCAAAAATGTCAAGACAAATTTGCAATTGACTGCAAAATTGTCGAAGCAGGGACCATCGACTTTCCGTTGCCGCGGGAATCCGGTTTCAGTCATCCGCGGGACGCGGCGCGGCCTCCGGCTCGGGGGCCGGCCGACGGCGGAACAGCCCGGCGACGCCGTGCCTGATGTCTTCCAGGATGGCATAGGTGACGGGAACGAGAATCAGGATGACCGCCGTACCGAAAATGACGCCGAAGCCCAGCGAGGTCGCCATCGGGATGAGCAGCTGCGCCTGCAGGCTCTTCTCGAACAGCAGCGGGGTCAGACCCGCGAACGTGGTGAGAGACGTGAGCAGGATGGGGCGGAACCGCGCCATCCCCGACTGCCGGATGGCATCCTGCAGGTCGTTGCCCTCCTTGCGCCGGCGGTTGATGAAGTCCACCATCACCAGGCTGTCGTTGATGACCACGCCTGACAGCGCGACCAGGCCGAAGATCGATAGAATCGTGAGGTCGAGGCCCATGATGATGTGCCCGATCACGGCGCCGACGAATCCGAAGGGGATCACGGCCATGATGATGAGCGGCTGAAGGTAGGAGCGGAAGGGAATCGCGAGCAGGCCGAAGATGACGAACAGGGCCATGCCGAAACTCCTCGTAAGACCCGCCATGGACTCCTGCTGCTCCCTCTGTTCGCCTTCCAGACTGAACCGGACGCGGGGGTGGTCCGCGACGATTGCCGGCAGCACCCTTGCGGTGACGTCCGCCAGGACCACGTTGGCGTTGGTCGTGCCCTCGTCGACGTCCGCGGTGACGCTGACGATGCGCTGCCGGTCCGTGCGGCGGATGGCGGCGTAACCCCGCCCCAGTTCCGTCCGCGCGGCGACGGAAAAGGGCACTTCGACGCCTTCCGGGGTGCGTAAACGCATGCTCTCCAGGTTGTTCATCGACCGCCGTTCGCTCTCGGGATAGCGGACCATCACCCGAACGTCGTCCCTGCCCCGCTGGATGCGCTGCGCCTCCTCGCCGTAGAACGCCTGTCGGACCTGCCGGGCCATGTCCGCCATGGTCAGGCCAAGCAGGCGGGCTTCTTCGGTCAGGGCAAGTTTCACTTCCTTTTTTCCAGGGCGAAACGAATCGGCGATGTCCAGCACACCCGGATACTCGGCCAGCCTCATTTTGAGTTTCTCGGCGGCGGCCCGTAGTTCGCCGTAGTCCGGCCCGGTAAGCTGGATATTGATGGGTTCGCCCACGGAAAAGAGAGAAGAGGTGAACGTCAGTTCCGTCGCGTCGGGTATGGGGCCGGCAAGCTTGCGCCATCGCCGCGCGATCTCGATGCTGCTGACGCTCCGCTCCTCGGCCGGCGTGAGTTCGATGTTGACTTCACCGAGGTGGGCGCCGGAGTAGGAGGCGTTCCGGCCGCGGTTGTCACGCTGGGCCGCGCGGAGAGGCTGGTCTCCGACCAGCGCGAGCATGTGCGTGAAGATTTTCTCGTCGGTTTCCGATTCGAGTTCCCGCTGCAGCCGGATCGCGGACGCCTCCAGCTTGCGCACGACCCGCGCGGTCGCCTCGGCGGGCGTACCCTGAGGCATGGTCAGAATCGCCGCCACGTTGTCGGCCGGTACCTGCGGCAGAAACACGAAGCCGATCCAGCCCCCGAGAATGAGGCCGGCCGTCAGGGTCAGCGCGGCCACCCCCACGGACGCGCTCAGGTACCGCCACTCCAGGCATCGTTCGAGAAACGGCCGGTAGAGCTGGTGGATGATCCAGTCCAGGCGGGACGAAAAGCCGTCTCGAAACCGTCTCAAGGTCCCACCGATACGGCTGGTTGTTTTCTTTCTTTCGCGGAGCCTGGCGTGCGCCAGGTGGGCCGGCAGGATGAACAGGGATTCGACGAGCGAGAATATCAGAGTGAGGATGACGATCTCCGGGATCAGCCTCATGATCTTTCCGGACGCGCCGGGGACCATCAGCAGGGGCGAAAACGCGGCGATGGACGTCAACACCGCGAAGGTGACCGGCACGGCCACTTCCTGGGCGCCGGCGATGGCGCCCCGAAGGCCCCGCTCGCCCTGCTGGAACCGCCGGTAGATGTTTTCGCCGACGACAATGGCGTCGTCGACGACGATACCGAGTACGACGATGAACGCAAACAGCGAGATCAGATTGATGGACGCGCCGACGGTCGGCATCAACGCGATGGCGCCCAGGAAGGAGATCGGGATTCCGAGCGCGATCCAGAAGGCCAGACGAAGTCTCAGGAACAGCGCGAGGATGACGAGGACGAGGATGAAACCCCCACGGCCGTTCTTCAGCATCAGGTTCAGGCGGCCTTCGAGAATCCTGGAGAAATCCGCGTAGATGGTCAGTGAAATGCCCTCGGGCATGCGGGATTCCGCCGATTTGATGTACTCCTTGACTTTGCGGGAGATGTCAAGCGCGTCCTGGTCGCCCACCCGGAACACCTGCACCATCACGCCCGGTTCCAGGTCGAACCGTCCCGATATGTCCGCGTCGGCGAATCCGTCCACGACCGTGGCCACGTCCCCCACGGTGAGTGCGGCGCCGTCGGGGCGGGTTCGCAGTACGATGTTCTCGAAAGCCGTGCCCCGGTAGGCCTGCCCTTTTGTCCGCAGCAGGATTTCGCCGCCGTCCGTCTTGATGGCGCCGCCTGGCAGATCCAGGGAGGAGCGGCGCACCGCCCTCACGACTTCGTCGAACGTAAGGTTGAATCGCCGCAACGCGCCTTCAGAGACTTCGATGGAAACCTCGTACGGACGCGCGCCGCTCAGTTCCGCCTGGGTAATTCCCGGAATGGCGGTAATCTCGTCCCGGACCTGTTCACCCAGGTATTTGAGGGTGGCCTCGTCGGCGTCGCCCGAGACCGCCACATTGACCACCTGGCGACGCATGACCACTTCCTGGATGAGGGGCTGTTCGGTTTCGTCCGGAAACGTGTCAATGGCGTCGACGGCGGACTTGACGTCCTCGAGGACTCTTCGTGCGTCGGTACCCGGCATGAGCTCGATATTCACGCTGCCCCGGTTTTCGGAGGCCGTCGAACGGATGCGTTCGATGCCTTCGATGCTCTGAACGGCTTCCTCGATCCGCACGCAGACGCCCTCTTCCACCTCCTCGGGCGCCGCCCCGCGATAGACAACGGACACCGTTACGACGTCCGCGGAGAACTCGGGAAAGATCTCGAGTTCGATGCCGCCGATCGTGATCAGTCCGCTGGCCAGGATAACGACCATGAGTAGATTGGCCGCGACGCTGTTTTCGGCGAACCAGGCGATTGCGCGATTCATCCGGCGCCTCCCTCAGTCCGGATCGCGGCATCGTTCTCCGGGGTGATGATGCGTACCTGCATGCCCTCCACAACGGCATCCAGCGTGGAGATGCAGACCCGTTCTCCTCCGTCGAGGCCGGACCGGATGAGGGCGTTCTCCGCTTCGAGCCTCAACAGATCGACCTGACGAAAACGCAGACGATCGTCGTCGTCGATCACAAGGACCTGGTTGGCGCCCCTCAGGGCCGTGCGGGGAATCACCGCGATGTCCCTGGCGACGCGCCCGAGGACTTCCACCTCGACAAACAGCCCGGCGAACAGGGGAGCGCGGCCCTTGTCATCGCCCCGGTCGTATGGCGCGTCGACCCGCGCGACCAGATTGACCATGCGCGTGCGGGCGTCAATCTCCCCTTCGATGCGGACGATTTCGCCGCTCCATGTGTGCGGCGCCCCGGCGAAATCCGCATGAACCAGGGCTTTCGGGCGGGAGGCCGGCGCGAGTTCGCTGCGAGCGTTGTAGACCAGGTCCAGATACGCGAGTTGCTCGTGCGGCACGGGCAGGCGGATCTCGGCGTAGTCCACGGCATAGATGCGGGCGACGGGCGCACCGGGATTGACGTACTGCCCCAGGTCCACGATCTTGGACAGCACCCGCCCTTCGTAGGGCGCCCGGATGCGGGTTCGCTCGAGTGCGAGCCGGGCCTGCTCCTGGGATGCCCGCGCGGCCTGGAGGGCGGCCCGGGCGTCGGCCAGCTGAGGCTTCCGAAGGGCCAGGTCGGTGGCTTCGCCGTTGCCCAGGCGCTGCCATTCCTGCCTGGCCAGGTCGGCTTCTTCCTCTTCCCGCGCCAACCGTACCTCGGCCTGCGCGACCACGGCCCGGGCGCGATCCACCGCGAGTTCGTAGTCGCGCGGATCGACGGCGAGCAGAACGTCGCCTGCTCTGAAGAAGCCTCCGTTGGCAAACGCGGGAGAGACCGAGATGATCTGGCCGGCAACCTGCGACACCAGACTGGTCTTGGTACGCGGCGCAACGGTGCCCTGGGCTTGCAGTGCGAGTTGTACATCCTGGATTTCGACGGGCATCGCCCGTACCAGAGGCGGCGGTGTTTCCGGAGGCGCCACCACGACGTCGGACCGTGTGGCGATCAGGACGAACGCGCAAAGACCTCCGAACGCAATCACCGCCGGCGGGAGCAGCGCCTTCGGATGCCGACGAATCCAGCGCCAGATACGCGCGAAGAGACGCGGCTTGTCCGGATGCCTGCTTTGCAAAGGCTTGATACTCATGTTCTACAGTCCTTCCGTTTGCGTTGTAGGCGTCGTGGAAACCATCCTCCGGGCATCCCCGAAGCCCCCGCCGAGCGCGAGGTGCAGGTTGACCCGGTTCTCCAGGCGCTGCCGGCGTACGGCGATCAGCTGGCTCTCGGACGCGTAGGCCCCGCGCTGGGCATCGAGCATGGTGTTCAGGTCCGCGAGCCCGCCGGCGTAACGGTCTTCGGCGAGACGGCGCGCGGCGAGGGCCTGCTCGGTTGCGGTTTCCAGTGCCGCCTGTCTCTTCGCCAGGAGCGTCTCTGCCGCGAGTGCTGTTTCGACTTCGGCATAAGCCGACAGGACGCTCTGAACGTACGCGGAAACGGCCTGCTCGGATTGTGAGGCGGCCAACTGGATGCCGCCGCGAATTCGCCCGCCCTGGAAGAGGGGTTGCAGGATGTTTCCGGCCAGGTTCCAGACACTGAAGTCGCCGTCGAGCAGATTCTCGAGGTCCCTGGTGGACGTGCCGGCGGAGCCCGTCAGGCTGATGCGCGGATAGAGCGCCCGCCTGGCCTGCGTGTACCGGGCGTAGGATGCGGCCAGTCTGCGTTCCGCCGCGACGAGGTCCGGCCGCCGCGCCACGAGGTCGGCGGGCAGGCCGGCGGGAATCGCCTCCGGGAGTTCCGGCAGGGTTACGCCCGGCCTCAGGGCGGCGGCGGGATACCTGCCCAGGAGTACTTCCAGCTGGCGGCAGGTTGCGCCGAATACCAGCCGGTGTTGCTGGAGTACGGCTTCGGCCCCGGCAAGGCTCGAAAGCGCGCGGCGGAGGTCCAGTGCATGCCTCAGGCCACGCCGGTACCGTTCCCGCACGACCTCGCTGGACGTCCTGAAATTCTCAACCGTGGCTTCCGAGAGTTCGACCTGCCTGTGCGCCTCCACCGCGGCGAACCAGGCCTTGACGGTCTGCCCGGAAAGCGAGAGTCTCGCGCCGTTGTGGTCCGCGCGCGCGGCCTGCACGTCGGCCAGCGCCGCTGACGCGCCGGCTCCCAGACGGTTCCAGAGATCGAGCTCCCAGGAAACGTCGAGCGAAAGGCCGAAGCTGCTCGAAGTGGACGTCAGGACGCCGTTTCCGGATCCGGGGATGGGCAGACCGATGAAGTTCTGTTTCCGCCGGGACCCGCTGGCGCGGCCTCCGGCATCGGGATAGAGAGGGGCCCCCGCGATCCTCGCGCGAGCCGCGG
Organism: Candidatus Latescibacterota bacterium; assembly: GCA_965219995.1. GTDB lineage: Bacteria > Latescibacterota > UBA2968 > UBA2968 > JAAXHE01. Next base: position 36,819 of record CBDCOX010000002.1, on the reverse strand, counting down.
CGGCGCGTACCCTGGCGGCGGAGGCCTGGAGGTTGTGGTTTCTCGCGAGCGCGTCTGCAACCAGGCCGGAAAGGGTCTCGTCATTGAATGCACGCCACCACAGCGTGTCCGCCGCCGCCGTCCCGGCGGGTCCCGCGGACCAGGCATCCGGAAGCGTCACGTCGACGTCCGGCGGGTTCACCCGCGGCGCCGCGGCGCAGGCCGCCAGCAGCAGGCAGATAACGGGCAGAACGGTTCTCAAGTTGTGTCTCCATTCGGCGCGGCGGCCCGGAGGCCTGCCGAGAGAAACGCCACGAGGCGTTTGATGTTGTTCTCGATGTCGGACGGATCGCACAGCCCGTCGGTCCTGCGCGGGATGATGTGCCTGCCCATCAGCGGCATGCTCATGCTGCCGACCATGAAAAAGAACCTCCACAGCAGATCGGCCCGGGACAGGTGGGGCAGGCTTCGGGACAGCGCCGACGTAAATCGAAGGAAGACCTCCTCGAATTGCTGGATGATTCTGTACGCCAGGTCTCCGGGTTCCGAGTACAGCCTCCCCATGAGACACATGAAATGCTCGCCGCCGCCGTCGGGATCGTGCGCGAGCCGCATCACGGGCGCGACGAAGGCGTAAACGATGGCTTCGACGGGAGGCGAGCCGTCGGCGGCGGCTTCTTCCACGTCGAGAAGACGGCACCGCTCCCGGTTGAGCGGTTCGAGCCGCCGGGCGAAGACGGCTTCGACCAGCGCTTCCCTGGACCCGAAGTGATAGTGGATTGACGCCAGGTTGGCCGTCGCCTCCGACGTGATAGCCCGCAGGGACGTGGCTGCGATTCCGTGTTCCGCAAACAGATTCTCGGCAGCGTCGAGCAACCGGTTGTGCGTATCAGTCTGGTTCATGCTGATTCGGGGATTTAATGGAGAGATTAAAACAAACGTATGATTTAAACGTACGTTTTAATTTACTCATCCACGAGGCTGATGTCAAGAAAATTCCGCAGTATATTGAGAATTCCGCGGCCGGCAAGACTCCATGGATGCCACCGGTGTGACTGCCGTTGATCGGAACACCATGGCCGGGCCGTTCCCCGGACGAATTATTAATTTTTTAATTGACAAACGATTAAAATTCGGTATAATTTATATTAAGGAATTAATCGCACCCCGCCGTTACGCGATCCATCCCGCGCGAACTGCGGAGTCGTTCCGGTCGCGGGCCCCCGTTTTCAGACTGAAACGGGCCGATCATCGTCTCCCGATGACGAGACCGGCGAACGGCGCAACAAGATGTCGTGCATTTCGGATGGTCATTTATAGGAGCACAACGCATGGCAAGGCCCAAGTCACCCACGCTTACCGAAGCCGAACTCAGACTGATGGACGTGCTGTGGAAGAAGGAAACGGCCACCGTCAACGACGTTGTCGCGGCGTTGCCCGGCACAGCGCCGCTCGCTTACAGCACGGTGCTGACAACGCTCAGGATTCTCGAACGGAAGGGCTACGTGTCCCACGAAAAGGAAGGCAGGGCCTATGTCTACCAGCCGGTTGTCGGCCGCGAGGAAGCCAGAAAGAGCGTCGTCCGGTACATGATGAGCCGGTTTTTCAACAATTCGCCCGAAGCGCTGATGCTGAACATCGTCGAGAACGAAGCGGTCGACGGGGACGTTCTCGATCGTCTGAAACGAATGATGGACGAAAGCAGTTAGGAAACTGTCAATGTTGGCGGCCTATGAGGTTTTCGACGCCGTATCCCGCGTGACGGTGTCCTCCATGCTCGATGGTCTCTGGAAGGGCCTGGCCATCACGCTTGCGGTCGCGTGCCTGCTGAACCTGGCCCGGTGGCTGAACGCCCGGACCCGGTACGTTATCTGGACGGCCACGCTGATCGTGGTATTCGGGCTGACCTGGTCCGGGGTCTGGAGCCCGCCCGATCGTGCGGCCGCCGCACGGATGTGGTTTCAGGCTGCGGAAACGGACGTTCACGGAAAACCCGGCTCGCGCAGGCCGATCGATGTAGCCGCCTCTGAATCGTCGCCAGGCGCTGATCGACCGACCCACAGGGATCGCTCGGGGCTGGCGTTTGCGCCGGAACCTCCCGCGTGGTGGCCACCGGTCGTCTTCGCGGTCTGGGTGCTGGTCGCGTTGGCATTCTCGGCCAGACTCGTTCGGGGGTTCCGTCTCCTCCGGCGCCTCAAGCGGAGCGCAGAGCCCCTTCCCGCCCGATATCAGGACAGATTACGCCGCCTGATCCGCTCCTGCGAGTCCCGGCGATGGGTGCGCCTGTGCAGTTCGGCACACGTGCAGTCTCCCGCGGCGACGGGTCTCCTCAGACCCGTGATTCTGATCCCCGAGTCCACGCTGGAGCGCCTGACGGAGGCGGAATTCGATCAGGTGGTCCTGCATGAACTGGCGCACCTGCACCGTCTTGACGACTGGACCAGACTCTTTCAGGCGGTGGCGGGGTGTGTTCTGTTCTTCCATCCGGCCGTTTGGTGGATTGCTCGACAGATGGACCTGGATCGGGAGGTCGCTTGTGACGACGTGGTGGTGGGCATTAAAGGAGGAGCCAGAAGTTATGCGGCCTGCCTGACGCGCCTGACGGAGATGATGGCGTCGCCGCTCGGTTCGACGATGGGCTTCGGCGCAGGAGGAGACCGGAAGCACGTCGTTCGTCGGGTCACACGGTTGCTGAACGGCAGACGCGGCGCCGAACATCGCCTATCCCGCTCAGGTCTGTTGCTGGCTTCGGGCTTGATTCTGGCGGTGCTGGTGCAGTGCGGACGCGTGGGCCCCGTGGTCGAGGTTCCGGGCCGTTCCGAAGCGTTCGTGAAGCTGGCGGCGTTCAGGGACCGGCTGCTTGCGTATCTGCGGCTGGATAGACTGCCTCCCGGTTCCGGACGGGTCGATCTGGTCACGGTCATTGCGGATTCCATGGACGCCCGGACGTTTCAGAAACCGTTCCTGGAGGTTATGGAGAGGGAAATCCTGACGCCAAGAAAGGAGCGTCTCTATCATGTCCTGTTCGTTCGTCCCGAAGAATTCAAAAAACTGCGACGCAAGAATATCGTGATCGCGGCGCCGCTGGACGGTGTCCACGAAGCGGCCGGGCTGGTGCGCTCCCTCGTGCCTCAGGCGCACAGAGATGCCATGCGGAACGGAACAGCGCCTTTCGTCATCCGGCGGGACGTCTGGGCTGACGACCAGGTTGTGGTTCTGGTTACGGGTGAAGACCGCGATGCGCTGAGAGCCAATATGATGACGGAGGCCGATCGGATTTTCAGCGCTATCGACGGGAAGCGCGATGAACGGGTCGCCGGGAACCTCTTCCGTTTTGGCGAGAGAGAAGCGCTCGCATCGGAACTGGCGGGCCGGTTCGGATGGCGGTTGCGAATACCCTTCGGGTTCAATCTGATCGATACCCATGCCGATAGCGGGTTTGTCGTGTTCACCCGAACCCACGCGCGCGTGACACAGTGGTTGTTTGTCTACCGCGAGGAAGGCGTGCCTCCGGACCGGCTGACGGAGGCGTGGTGCATCCGGAAGCGGAACGAGATTGCCGCCCGTTTCTTTGAGAACGACGTCGTCGACCGGACAGGCCTGAAGGTGAATCAGCGGGAGTTGGGGAGCCGGCTGGCGGTGTACCTGGAAGGCATTTGGCAGAACAATCGTAACTGGAAAGGCGGACCCTTCAGAAGCTACGTTCTGGTAGACGCGGAGAAGGACAGGCTATACTTTCTGGATATCGGGGTTTACGGCCCGAATCGAAGGAAGGAACCCTACCTGCGCCAGCTGGACGTCGTTGCGAGGACGTTTGAGACGGGGCCGTTCCACGAAGACCGGCTCGCCGCGGCCGCGCGTCGCTGATCCGCCAGGCCGTCTGGTAACAGATTGTCAAGCTTTGTTGTTTTGGCTTTAAATATTAAATAATTAATTCTAAATGCAATGTGAATTCCTCTCTGGGCATACCACTTGACAGCGGTGACGTGAGTTCGTTTGTGGCTGAAAGCCATTCGTTGACAGCAGTCTGCTCCTCCCTCACAGAAGACGAATGAATACACGTATGGATAGCCTTTCAAGAGGGCTACCAGAGCAGAGCGCGCGATTCCGTCCAGCAACGCGAATCGATGTGGCTCCTCGGGTGTCAGGGCAGCAGGTTCTGTGCATCCTGTGAGGGTGTTCGCGCTGTGCCTGTGGCAGGCCCCGCGCCCAGCGGCGACTTTTGGTTCCTTTTGGTCGCTTCAAAAGGAACCCGCCGGAGGCAGGGAATTTGGGGAAAAGGGGGTTTTGAATTTGATTTTTGATTCTCGCTTTTGCTTCAATCCGACGGCTAACAGCTGTTCTTGATGCTTTACAACGTCCGGGAGGGCAAGTCCCGCCCGCGCGCCGTGAGACGGCGCCCATCGAGGAGGAAGTCCTGGAATTCTGGCACGTTGAGCGGAGACCCGTGCTGACACGCAGCATGACGTCGGCCTACCCGGAGGTTGCGATGAGGGCGGGGCTGGAAGGAGACGTTTTCGTCGCGTTCACGGTTGGCGCCGAAGGAAGCGTCAGAGACGTGCGGGTGCTGCGGGGTCCGGATATCTTCAGGAAAGCGGCGGTCGAGGCGGTTTCGCAATTCCTATTCGAGCCGGCCGTGCAGAACGACCGGCCCGTCGCAGTAAAGATGACGATGCCCATCCGGTTCCGGCTGTCCGATTGACCGATGCGGCTGCCTTACAATTCTCCAGGATCCACCGTGAGCAGTTCCATGTGCTCTTTGTTGACCGAGTAGGCCACGATCAGCCGGTCCTCCTCGACAAGCGCGCAGGGATACTGGTGGCCGTGCGCCTTCAGCGCGCCCGGAAACGCGATGGCGGCGGGTTCGTTGATCAGAAAGTACTGCCGCTCGAATTTCACGCCGTCGGTCGAAATGGAAATCATCAGCGGCACCCGGTTCAACAGGTCGGCGATGGCGTTGTTAATGAGAAAGTAACGCCCGTCCGCCAGGCGGCCGGCGCAGACGCGCGACTTCGAGTCGGGAATATTCGAGAGCATGGGCGGGGTCCAACTCCTGCCGCCATCCATGCTCAGGGCCACGCGCAGCCGCATTTCGTCGGTCTCGTTCCGGTGAAACAGGAATATCGTGCCATCGTCCGTCTGATACCACGACGCTTCGCCGTAGGGAAACCTCCCGGAATCCATCCCTCGAGAGCCGTCGTGGGGAATCTCGACAATCTCCGGCTGCTCCAGCGGGCATTCACCTGGCCACAGAAAGACAATTGGAACTCCCCGCCGAGACCCCGCGCAGAGAAGCCTGCCTTCCCGCGTCAATCGAGGCGCTTCAAACCAGTAACAGTCCTCGGCGACGTCCCGCTCCGTCCAGCGCTGGCCGTCCGTGGAGATACAGAGACCGACGCTACAGGTGATTCTCGTCTCGTCGCCGGCGCTCATTCCGGGTCTGCGGGCCGCCCCGCCCCCCGTCTTCGTCTGCACGAACGCGATGAGGCGGTCTTCGCAGCCCATGATTCCGCCGGTATTACGCCACATCCTGCCGGAGACGTCGCCCGGCGCCACGCAGGTTGGTCGCGACCAGCCGGACAGATCCTCGCTGCGTGCAATAAGCGTCTGCTGGCCTGGCGCCTCTTCGTCGACGGCGCCGTTCGAAAACACGTACCAGTAGGCCCCCCGCCATCTGCAGATCCCGGCCTGATGATTGTAGGTGCCGAATGCCCTTGAACCTGTCGCCACCCGGACGCGACGGACTGGCGCCTGGTCGAACCAGGCCGGCCATTCCTTTCCGTCTGGCCGGGTGCAACCGGCCTTCCGGAACTGCGACGTGACCAGGTTGTCCCTTACCCTCTGTCTGAGGTCCGGCGTAAGCATGGAGATTCGGGTTTCCGTGTAAATATCCGGTGCGGACACGAGATGTCTCCTGATATTATATCCGGCAAGACCCGGTCGCCGGCGGGTCAGTCCACCACGTTGACGACGACCTCGATTTCGTCAACGGTAATTTCACCGGATTTGCCGCGGTTCTTCGCGACCAGCCGGATCCCCAGCGTATTGTCTCCATAGACTCCCGGCGGAGACGTCAGATTGACGCGGAACTCGGTGAATGGCGCCAGCGGCCTCCCCTCCCATGCCGGTCGACCTTGCGGATGCCAGATGGACCGCATCTCGCCGGCCGGAATCTCCCGGCCGTTCAGCGTTACGTCAATCTCATCTTCCGGCCACTTACCCGTGGCTCTGAAGATCAGCCAGGCGCCCGGAGGCATGCCCGCCCGGTTGAACCTGCCGGTGTACACACCGCGTTCGTCCACCGGCAGATCGGCTCTTTCCGGCAGCTGCTCGCAGACCCGGAACGAGATCTCAGCGCCCGGACGGGAACCGCTCACGGTTGCGCGATGATGGGGAATCACGATGTTGCGATAGCCCCTCGGGTGAAGTTCGCGGGCCCAAAGCGGTAGGAAGAGATAGTGTCTGTCGCCGCCGGCGACAGCATCGGGGTTCTTGAGGGTGTTGAAGTAACCCAGGGCCCTCGGGTACATATCCGCGGGACCGGGATAGTTCCGGCTGCGGAGTTGCCCCCACATATACACATCGTAATTGTGCGTGGAAATACCGTCGGCGCCTGACTCGTAGAAGTTATTTACGGCGGCGCGGTAATTGTCGAGCGTCATGATTGCACAGTTGCCGGGTACGTCGGCCTGTATGGCGGGATACAGGTAACAGTTGTCGTTGGCACGGACAATTCTGGCGAACTGCGCGACCTTCATGTTGAAATTCGTGTAATGATAGTCGGTGGGCGCGACGTAGTCGACCACCCCTTCCTCGACCCACAGGGGCACGTCGAAGCCGAAGTGCCGGCATTCTTCCAGAGTCGTGGGTACCCTCACACCCAGAAGGAGACGCTGGCTTCGTTCGTCTCCGGCCCTGTCGAGCATCGCCCTCAGGCGCTGCATGAACTCAGTCATCACGAGATGCATGTCGCGGGCTACAGAGGGCGGAAAACAGTACCCGTGCCGGACAAAATTAAGTTCGATTCCGTCCACGTCAAATCGCTCGCCTACCTCCTGTATAATCGAGAAAATCCAGTCTCGCACGTCGGGAAGCGAGTAATCCACCCCGTGTCCGAGGTCCTTCAGGATCCAGTCGGGATGGGCTTCGAAAAAGGGCTTGTTGACTCCGTGGCGATCGTTCATCCGGAAGCCCGCGAGCAGTTCAATGCCCTGGTTGCGCGCTTCGTCCGCGAATACGGTCAAAGGCATGACGCCGTCGTCCATCATCGTGTCGAATCTGGCGAACGCAGGCGATTTCCAGTTCGGGCATAAACTGCTGCGATAATATCCGATCAGGCCGTCGAAGTACACTTCGGGAACATAGGTGTCCGCGCCTCCGGAAGCCACGTTGCGGATCCACTTACGAAGATGATCCGGTTCGGCCGGATCGCCGAAAAGGAAGGTCCCCCGGCCGAAATGCGAGCCCATGTCGCTCGTGTGGATCAGTCTCCGGCTTCCCCTGGGAAGCCACGTGTCCCTTCCCCGAGTCGGCGTTCGGCTCATTGGCGTCGATTTCTCCATGGCAGGGGTGATGGCGCAAGCGTCGGGTTCGGCATTTGAATTCGACGATCGGACCGGTGCAAAGCCCGCGGGACCCATTGTGGAGCGGCCCCCGCGGGCGCCGACGACCAATTGCCGCAGCCGAAGTTGACTTATTCGTGTAACACGCCTATACTCAACATGTTAGAAAGATCATTAGTTGGCGACACATATGCAGGATCGAATTCTGACAGGGGCGATTCATGCCCGGGCACGCGCCCATGGGAAGCGGCGGTCCGGTTTTTTCGGGTCAGCTGCAACTGCGTTTTTCAGTCTCGACACGTACGCCCGACGCTCAGGCGGAGACCGTCCGGTGTGAACACTGCGGGAAGCCGAATCGTATTCCGGTCTGGATCGCCAGACGGAAGTTCCGTCTCCACTTCTGCGGCAAAGCCTGTCTGGATGCGTGGACGTCAGTACTTCCGAAAGAAGGGAAGCGTCTGGTCTTAAAGGGACGACCGGAATACAGGGGCGGAAACTGGAAAGTGCAGTCCGCGCGGGCAAGAGAACGGGACGGCTTCCGCTGCAGGAATTGCGGGGTTACCGAAGCATCGCTGGGCAGGCAACTGGACGTCCACCACGCGACGCCCGTACGTCTGTTCGCTTCGACGGTCGCGGCCAACCGCCTGGACAATCTGGTCTCGGTCTGCGCGTCGTGCCACAAACGCCTCGAGGCAAAGCTGAGAGACGAACTTCCTCTCTTCCACGAGGTGAGACATCCCGGTCAGCGTGGGGATCGCGCATAAACCGGATTGTTCGACGGACGGTCAAACCGCGTTCTTCTCCCCGAACAGGCGTTCGCAGACCTTGCCGGCGCGGTCCTGATAGCCGTCCGGGACAAAGACGTACAGCTTCCAGAGGCGTTCGTACTGGTCCTCCACCGCCTTCACGTCGAACGGCGGGCTGTCGAGGGGTTCGTTCAGCCGGCGAACGCCGGTTTTGGTCTTCGTGAAGACCCTCGCCTCCTTGATGGAGGATATATCCGGGCAGTACAGGATAACCTGGTCGGGTTCGACCACGATCGCGTCGGCGATTTCGCGTTCCACCCGCTGCCTCGATTCGACGGACCGCGTGTACGTGGCAATCAACTCGTCGCGCGCGCGCCTTCCGATTTCGCCGGTGGACAGCACGTACGCGCGCTTCAGCAGATTGCGGTAGACCACACCCCGGACGAGGCGATCGATGCGCTCGTCCTTTCTTGCGGTGAGCGACCGCAGAAGCGCGCCATCCGTGAGATGGTAGATATCCTCCTGTCGCAGTCCCTGCTGAACCGCCAGTTCCATGGCCTTTGCGATCATGGCGCCGGAAGCGACTTTCGCATGGTGAAAATAGACGCGTTCGGTGAGAAAATAGCGCAGGCGAAGAAGATGGAGCAGTTCCGTCCGCGTGCTGAGCTTCTCCAGGTTTATGGCCAGTTTTCCGTCCGCAACGGTGAAGGTGCTCAGGATGCGGTCGTCATAGTCGTGTTTCAGTCCGGCAAAATACGCGTCGCGGCGAAGGTAATCGAGCAGGTCGGCATCGACGGTGCTGGTCACGATCTGACGCATCCAGGGCGGATCGAAACCGCGCTCGGTCAGGAGCGCGACCACCTGTTCTCGCTGCCCGGACGCGTCGAGAGCGCCGGCCAGTTCGTCCCTGGAAAGCGCGTGTCGCATCCGTTCCGCGGTATCGTGGCGGGGAAACAGCTTGCGCTCGTCTTCGAACGTATGGCCGAACGGGAAATGACCCACGTCGTGGACCAGGGCGGCCAGTACGACCGTGGTCTCCTCCTCCGGGCTCACACCGACACCGGATTCTCTGAGAACACCGATGATGCGCCTGGCCATCGCCGCCGTTCCCAGCGAGTGCTCGAACCGGGTATGCGTGCAGCCCGGATACACGAGATGGGCCGTCCCGGTCTGCCGGACCCCCCGCAAGCGCTGGAATTGAGGGGTATCCATCAGGCGGCGCTCCACGTCATTGAAGCGGATATCGCCGTGGATCGGGTCTCGAATAATCATGGATCGAAGCCTCAATAGCCGAACGTGTCGGTTACTCCCCTGCACTTTTCCGCGGTCGTCCAAAGTTAACGAATCGCCAGACGCGTAGCAACGGAAACGCCACACGCAAGACGGGCTGCCGAGTGTGAAATCGGGCAGCCCGTGTATAGTGATCCTGTTGGTCTCACCTCAACCTGACGGTGTCGGTTCACGGCCGTGAAACCGCGCTCGTGCTCCTCGCCTCGATGGCAGTGACGGCTGAAGAAATGCCGCCGCCAGCGAGCGTCCGCACGCCCTCAGGGTGAATGTTCTGCAATCCGCTGAAGTTGAATCGGTTCCATAAACGCGTCTTCCGTGTCGAGGTGTTCCATCCAGAACTGCTGCAACACTTCGGTGGATGCGCTCAGGATGTAATCGCTGCCTTCAAGTGTTTCATGTCGAATTGTATCGGGCTCTTTCTTTAACACCTTTCCCAACCAGTCCGGATCCGGAAATTTCAAACCCAGTGTCGAATCGATTCTGGCGACAGATGCGAACGTATGGACCGGTAGAAGATGCATCAGGGTGAAAAAACTCTGCGACGAGTCCGGCTCGGAGAGGAATAAATCCAGAAAAATATTCCCCTTGATCGTCACGAGATGGGCTTCCAATTCAGTCCTCTTGCCGTCACCATGGAGGACAACGCAGGTGTACCCCTGTTCGCCTTCGGGTCTTGAGAATTCCCATATCTCATCCGAGCCCTCCTCTTTCCATCGTCCGATGAGACGCACGTCATGATGTACGGTCTCGTCGGTATACAATGGACGCAGCGACCTTACAACCAGAGATCCAAAGTCAAATTTGCATCCGAACATCAGAATCGCGCTTCCCATCAGCATGACGGATCTTAGCCACGGCCTGGTTGATACACCCACGGTTCCTCCTTCCCGGTCAGGATATGCCGGCGTGGACAGAAAGCTCCCGCGCGACGTCGACATGCTTCGCCGCGCGGGTCGTCCGACGCGATGACTCAGAAATAGAACTTCAGCCCAGCGAACAAGCGGTCGATATTCGTGGTGCTCTCATCGGTAAAAATGAAGTCCCGCTTGTAGTTGAGGCCCACGCGAATCCGGTCGTTCAGAATGATGTCGATGCCCGCACCCGGGGCCAGTCCGAAGTTACTCTGGCCTTCGGCAGGCTGGTAGAGTCCCGCCAGCGCGGTGACGTAGTAGACAAAGGGGTCCGCGTTGTAGTCGAAGCGGGAACCCAGGCTGTAGATCGATAGCTCTCTGTCCGAAAGATAGGCATAACCGCCCTCAAATGCCAGCCAGCCGTCCCGTTCGTAACCCAGATTGAGACTGTATAGCAGGCCGGAGCGGCTGCCGTCCGCATTGCGGTCGAAGATGCCCGATCCGAACGCGGGATTGACGTAGAATCGGCCTTCGGGACCGCCGAACGGATAGCCCCCGAAGCCCACTTCGCTGCCCTCCGGACCGTCGGTCCGGCCGGGCTCCCCGGCATCCAGCGGCGAGTAGAAAAGGGCGGCGCAGATGGTGAGGACGATGGTGAGGCTTGCAGCTTTCATGGCGCGCTTCCTTTCAGAGTTATTGGGGTGAAAAGCCTTCGGCTGTGGTTCAGAATCCGATGTGCCGCTTCTTGTAGGCCTTGCGGATCTCTTTCTCGTCGGTCCACGCGATCTCCGACGTGAGCAGATTGGTCAGCTGAAAGTTGGCCTTATAATAGACCGATTTGTTCCGTCCGACCTGCTGGACATTGGCGGTGAGGGTGCCTGTCAGCAGATACTCCGCGCCCGTCTGGCTGCCAGGGCCTTTTGCCTGGGCGGGATCCACGTATCCGGACTGCTGGTACTCATACTCCTCGGCGATATCCCGTCGATTCTGTACGTCGGCAAAGCGAAATCTGCCGCTCTGGATCAGCTGAGTCCGGACTTTGTCTGAGAGCATCGTCATGTCGATATGCTCGGACGTGCGGTTGCGCATTTTCCCGACCATGACAACCGGCGCGCCGTTGCTCCCGACGATGTCGCTGTCGGCCATGGATTGGATCATCTTCTTCGCGATGAGTTGCATGTCGTTTTCGCTGAACCGGTCATCCAGCAGCGCGATGGTGTTCGGATCCTCGTACGTGCCCTTGGTGAAGGCCCTGGGTCCCGCGCAGCTGACGGCGAACGCGAGGACGACGACGAGGGTGATGAGGGTTCCGGGTTTCATGGCGATTCTCCTCCTGGTGTCATGAGTGGTGGGGGTCGGTGGTTGCATGGTCCCGCGGGTTGTTCGCGACGAGGGATTGCGAGATCAATTCCATTCGCATTGGAAATGGGCGCCTTCCATGTGCCACTTGTAGGGCAACAGGACGTCCTGGCGGTAGCGCACCTGCAGCCGGCAGTCCTGGAGCGTCGAGCTCACAGGATACTCGAAGGAAAATTCGCGGATGCCGGCGCGGTCCGCTTCCGGAATGTCGGCAGACCGGAAGATATCCGGCCGGGTCGACGTGAACACCTGCATCGTCTTGGGCCCGTAGGTCTTCAGCGGCACACGGTCCGCGAAGGTGATACGACGGACCTGTTTGGGCAGGAGGGGATCGGTAAGGTCCACCCGCTCGTCGCGGCGCCAGTTCCCGGCCAGTACGGCGCCCAGGTCCGCGGTGAAGATGCGCTCGACCCGGCCGTCCGGAACGATCACGTACAGATAACGCTTGCGGGCTTCTCGCGAAAGGCCGTTGAATTCGAGCTGAATCGCGAGCGTCAGCGCGCGGTTGGGAGGCAGGGCGTGCAGCGAAATCGACTGAATGACCTTCTGCGATACGCCTGCCTTCTTAAGCTCGATCAACGCATCGGCCGAAGCGTTTCCCGCAAACCGGCGCTCCTGAACCATCCTGCTGATCGCTTCGTCGGCAAAATCGTTCCGGCTGAGATTGATGACGTCTTCAAGCGTGAGGGGTAGCTGGTCGGAGCGTTCGTAGATGGGGGGCAGGTTCTTGCCGTCCCACGTTACGATATTGATGACGGCGCCCCGGGTGGGGATCTCCGCCGTCCATCCCCCCTGGCTCCACCCCGCGAGGGCCAGGGTCAGGCTGATCCCGATAAGTCGCTTCATGGTGTTCCTCCTTTCGGCTGCAATGGTTATTTGTACGTCCGATAGTTCACGAACGTGCGGGCTCCCGGTCGGATGCGTATTCCCGTTATGGTTCCGGTTTCGATGACGCGGCCCCGGCTGTCGAGGGACTCCAGCGTAAGGGTGTGAGTACCGGCGGGCAGCGCGAGCCTGCCGATCTGCACGTTGTGAGGCAGCGAGACCCAGCTTCGAGTATCGGCCGCCTCGGTTGCGGCGGCGAAGAGATTGACAATGAAGCCGAAGACTTTGTTTTCTTTTTTTGCTTTGGCCGAAGCCATGTATTTCAGCAGACCGCGCCCCACCGTCCGCGCGAGCATTGCGGGCTGTTTGTCCTGGAACGACTGCCAGGCGATGGCGGAAAGGTCTTCCGCGAGGGTTGTCCCGGTGTGACGTCCCGCGGCGCTGAGCCAGATGGATTGCGTCTCAGGCGCAACGTCCGCGTACGCCGGCAGGGCGACGCGCAACCAATATTCGACCTTCGAATTGCCCGCATAGTGGGGTTTGAAGTGGCGGTAGGCGATTTCTCGGGAAATTCCGTCGAGACGTTTCTTCGACACGGTCTCGACCTCGTTCTTGTAGATGGGCAGGCTGATCTCCTCCTCGACTTTGTGCGGTACGAACCCGATTTCCGAGAAGAGAACGAGTTCGCCGTCCGTGGGTGAATCCGTTTCGGCGGATCCGCCGCGACCGTCCCGGGGTTCGACGTACCCGAGGTCTTCCTCGACCCGTCGAAGGTCCGTCCGGAGTGCCGCCGGCGCCTCCAGGCCAAAGACATTCTGATAGGTCTCGTACGCATCCAGTGCGTTCCGGTAAGACACGTAAGCGTCGTTGAGTTCACCCGTGGCTTCGTAAATCAGACCGGTCATATAGTGGATAAAGGCATCGTTCCGGTACGTGGCGTCGTAGTTGGCCTGTGCGGCATAGCGGTCCAGTTTCAGGTTGGCCTTGCGGCACTCCACCAGCGCCTCTTCCGGTTCCCCCAGATACCAGTAGTTGAGCGCCCGGTAATAGTTGATAAATGCGAGTTCGAACTCTTCGCCACGATACGCCCGCACCTGGTCGTTGGTGATCAGCGAGGCAACCTCCCGCGACAGCGAGCGCGTAAAGAGCCGGTCCGAGAGCCGCTCGGCGACTTCGAAAAAACGATTGGATGCGTGGTATTCGCCTCTGTAGTGCGCAATGAGGCCGTTCTCCATGAGGTAGAGCAGGCGCGCGGGGCCCTTCCGTGCCTTGCCGAGGGTCTGCAGCGCGGTTTCGTAGTGTCCTTCGGCCAGGCTGCTTCTGAACGTGACGGCGTTGTGGGTATAGGTGGCGCAGCCGGTGAGGAGAACGCACAGAAGCAGGCCGAATTGGATTTTCGACTGGGTTTTCACGGATGCTCCGGAATCCACCGGGTAAACGGTTTCACTTGTGGAGAATGGGTTGTCGTAATTGGTTGATCGCTCGTGCTTCGGAAAGTCTATGCAATCGTCGTGCCAAAATCACAACCTATTTATTAACAATATTTTATAAATTTCCTTCGGCTGGAGATGCTGTTGTGTATCGTCACACTTGTGAACCTGAACGACATTTTTCGGGCCGAATTGCAGGCAATAAGAGCGGTGAGACGGGAGACGCAAGACGGTAGATGACATCTTTGCCCGTTTGGTTGCTCCTCTGTGCCTCCGGCACAAAATGAAACCGCACCGGGCAATCACATCCTCTAGCGTCTCCCCGCTCTTCCTGGACCGAGGGCATCCTGCCCTCGACGCGCCCCGTCCAATTTGCATTCGTAGGGGCAACCCTTGTGGTTGCCCGCTTTTCCCCCGTTCGCCCATGACACGGGCGGTTCCCGAACCGTCCCAACGAAGAGTTGGTCTCCGGGTCTTGCTCCCCCTTTCCCCCCGGGAGAGGGGGTTGGGGGGAGAGGTCTGCACGTCAATCGTCGGTAAATTTCTGAATGCCGCATCGCCGTCCCGTAGACGCGGGTTATCATCTACCGTCTCCCGTCTCCCCTCTCACTGCCTTCAAGGCACTCGTGTCCTCTCCCGCCTATGGCTGACAGCAGTAGGCGGAATGCTAAGCGCTCCGCACGCACGGAAAGCCCATAGGGATTCCAGCGCGATGACTCTCGAGAGAACTACCAGAGCACAGCGCGCTGATCCGTCAAGCTACACGGTTTGAATTGCTACTGAGGGTGACAGGCCAGAGTATCCCGTGCATCCTGTGAGGGTGTTCGCGCTGTGCATATGGCAGGCCCCGCGCCCAGCGGCGACTATTCTAGATGCCGTAAGAGGGTAGACGTGAGACGGTAGAGGATAACGTTACCACAGTGTTTTCACGCTAACCGTGCCTGTTTCTCTACCTTTATCGTAACGACAAGAAATACCATATGGCACTGATATCATCTCCCGTCTCCCGTCTAACGTCTCCCCGCCTTTAGGGGATTTGGGGAAAAGGGAATTTTGAATTTGATTTTCGACTTTGATTCAAGCTGACTGCTGAAAGCCGATAGCTGATAGCTCACAATAAAAAATGGCGCCCTGAAAGGACACCTTTCGGTATTCACATACAGATTTGCAGTTTCTCTATTGACGCTGCCGATAGAGAGAAGGATCGATCGCGGCGGCCATGGCCGCTTCGTCGAGGCGGTTGTTCAGAAAGGCGTTGATCCGGGCGGCCTCGCGAGGAGGATTCGCCAGGACCTGTCGATGGTCAGAATAGAGGGTCTGAATGAAAGGTTGTCCGGAAAGCCAGGTTTCCGTCTGCTGAAGATGCTTCCGGAAAATGCGGGCGATCTCCTCGTGGTCCGCCTGCGCGCTCTGCACCACGCCGCGCCGGATCAGCATACGGTCCTGAGAGGCGAGGATTTCCTCCATGGCCCGTCGCATGAAGATGATTCTGTAGGAATGTGTCCCGGGAAGGTGCCTCAGCAGTTCGGAAATGATCTTGACGGCCTTGCCCGCCGCCCGCGGCAGCCAGCTATTGTCCGTCTTGAGCGACTTCACCTTCTCAAATTCGTAATAACCTTTGAGATTGTCTTCGTCGGCGGTTCTCCGCCCGTCCGTCAGCACGTCCATGCCGCCGGCTTCGAGCATTTGCATCATCATCGACGTACCCGATCTGGGCAGGCCGGAGACCACGACGATCGTATCGGATTCGACCATGGGACTCGCGCGATCGCGCCGCCCGGAGGCGGTCGGTCGAGTGTGGAAGACGAGAGCGCTTAGAGATAGCCCAGAGACTCGAGCCGGTCTTCCATCAGTTTTTTCTCTTCGGGGGTATAGTCCGTACCGGATCCCTTATCCTCTTCCCGTGACCTGAGGGATTCCAGCATTTCCGACGCCTTGACGAGGCGTTCGTATTCGTCGACGTCAAGCAGGACGCCGACGCGGTTGCCGGCCTGATCCACCACGACGCGCGGCTCCCCTTCGTTCATAGCAATTTACCCCGGCCGAGGATGTCCCATACGGCTTCCACCCGGTCGTTCCGAATGCCGTGGATCTCATTGTGCAGAAAAACCGTCATGTCGCTGTAACCGGAGATGAGTTCGATCTTGTCCCCGATCTTCAACGGGTGATCGGGATTCTTCAGCTCCAGATGACCGTGTTCCGCAGACAGGCCGACAACATCAATGCCTTCCCTGTCCTTCGCCCAGGGCAGACCGAACTGTGACGAAGTGGTTTTTCGGCCGGCGTCGATATACGCCCGGTCGGGAGCTGGGCGGCTCACCACCGTAGCAAGAACGGAGAGGGCGTGTTCCAGCCCCCGTACCCCCATCGACGTGGCGTAGAGGGTGTCCATCATGATCCCGCCGCCGGCCTGAATCTCGGTGAGGCCCGGGCACTCCGGCGTGAAGGCCAGCGTTCCGGTCCCGCCGGCGCTGACGATCTGGCATTCGATGCCCGACGCCTCGATGTGCTCGCGTGAGCCCGCAAGAAGGGCGACGGCCTCGGCACAGACGGACGCTTTCTCCGGGTCCGGCAGGTCCATCGCCTGGCCTTCGTACCCCATCAGGCCGGAGAACGCCACGCCGGGCGCGGCGTCGGCCCGCTGCGCCAGTTCCAGGGCGGGCTTCCCCGCGCCTACCCCGCAGCGCCCCATCCCGATGTCCAGTTCAACCAGCACCCTCACGTTGACGCCCACGGCCTTCGCCGCCTCCGAGATCATGTCGACGTGGACCGGATGATCGACGGCGACCATGACGTCGGCATGCCGCTGAAGGTGGGTCAGGCGGGCCATCTTCCTGTCGCCCACGACCTGGTTGGCAACGAGGATGTCCTTGATGCCCGCCGCGGCCATGACTTCGGCTTCACCGAGCTTGGCGCAGGTGATGCCGATCGCTCCGGCGTCGAGCAGTTTGTGCGCGATGGCCGGGGTCTTGTTTCCCTTGGTATGCGGACGCCAGCGAACGCCGCAGGCTTTGCAACGCGCGGCAATCCGGGCGATGTTGTTCTCCAGAAGGTCCAGGTCGAGCATCAGCGCCGGCGTATCCAGGTCCCACTTTTCCATTCCAACGGGAGAGTAGCTCATTCACGATTCCTTTGATGATCGGTGCGGTTATTTCCTGTTCGCGATCTCCGCGAGCGTATCTCCGGTTACTCTGACGGTGTGAGTATCGACGCGCTCGACGCCGGGGCTGGAGGCCTTGGACGCGGCGCTGGATTCGGCCCTGTATTCCGTTTCAAACGTGTAGGGGCCCGGAACGCGGTACGGCAGGAACTCCTCGATGCGGTGCATGGCTCTCTTCGCGCCTTCCCGGATGAGGTCCCGGGCCTTTGCGGGAGACAGCGTAAGCGCCGCGGTTCGGCTGAGCCCTTCCTTGACGACCACGCCTTCGATATTTTCCACGTACTCACGCGTTTCGTCGACGGCAGCCCGGTCGCCGCTGACAAACGCAGTGGGCACGCCGGCTTCCCCCGCGTGGGCGATGTTGAACCCGATTTCCCCGATGAGTTCTCCGTTCAGCCAGCAGTTGGAAATCGCCCGCGAGCTCCAGCTGTGGCACAACACGCCCGCGGGGGTGTTTTCCATTGCATGGTGGCCGTAGAGAAACATGGCGTCGAAGTCGATGCCCAGGTCCCAGGCGGAAACCAGCGGACGGCCGAACATCACCTTCGCGTCGTAGTGGATCAGTTCGATGTTGATACCTCCGCTGCCATGTCCGTCCAGAACGATGACCTGGTCCGCGCCGCCCTCCTTTGCGCCGTCCACCAGCGCGTTGATTTCAAGGGTGGACAGGTTTTTCGCCTGGTCGTTATAGCGCGTGTTGTCATAGGTCTGCGTGTGGAAGTCGACAACGCCGGCGGCGCCTTCGAGGTCGCACAGCACCAATATATCCATGAGGGGCTCTCCGTGGTCAGTCTTCGAACGCCGACGGCGCGTAGAGGCGGCCGGCGCGGATGGTGGAAACCGCTTCGAGTTTCTGTTCGGCGGATCGGGTCCGGCCGCTTGTATCGGTGAAAACGAAACTGCCCGAACTGAGTTCGAGGATGGCCAGGTCGGCCGCCGAACCGGGACGCAGCGTGCCGATTTCACCCAGTACGCCCATGGCGCGCGCCGGGGCCGCCGTCACCTTCTCCAGAGCCTGATCCAGCGACAGCCCCAGGAAGAGGAACTTGGAGACGGTGGTGAGGAGGTCGAACACCGGCCCGTTCAGATTGTAGACATGCAGGTCGCTCGAAATGGCGTCCGGCTGGAAGTCCTGGGCCATCGCGGCTTCGGCAACGTCGAACACAAAGCTGCCCTGGCCGTGGCCCACGTCGAAGAGAATCCCGTTTTCCGCGGCCCTTCGCGCGGCGGGACGGACCGCGCCTGAATCGTCCAGGATGCCGGTGTCGCTCTGGTGAAAGCAGTGGGTGACGATATCTCCCGCACGCAATGCGTCGATCATTGCATCGAACGACAGGGGGCTGGCGTTGGGGTGAATCATCAGCGGGAGACCGGTGGCGTCGGATATCTCCCGCGCCCGCTTCAGCCCCTCTTCGCCGTTTTCCCCAACCAGTTTCGTCGTCATCCGGATTTTGACGCCGACAATGTCTTCTTTGTATTCACTACACATCCGTACGGCGCGGTCCACGTCCGCAAACCGGAGATCGGTAAGTTCGCCGATATCGGGCGACAGCAAGCCCTGGGACGAGACGTGGAGGAAGGCCTTGATTCGCGTTGCGCTGGCGTCGATCACGTACTTCTTGAATCCCGGGAACGTGTCGGCGCCCGCGGAACCGGTGTCGTACACGGTGGTCACGCCTCTGGCCAGGCACGTGGGGTCCGGCTCCACGCCGTAATGCGAGACGCCCCACCAGACGTGAACGTGGAGATCGATCAGGCCGGGCGTTACCAGGTACCCAGAGGCGTCGACCACGGTCTGCGCCGTCTCTTCGAAGATCTCATCGTCCAGCGCGGCGATCCGCCCGCCCGCAATGGCCACGTCCCGGACCGCATGCAGTTCCTGCGCCGGGTCGATCACCGTACCGCCCTTGATGAGCATGTCGTATGTTGCAGACACGGAGTTCCTCGACAATGGGGGTGAAGCGTGGCCCGGATTCCGCCTTTCGCGGCCGGAAAATAACGAAAAAGCCCTGTTGCGGCAAACAAAAAGGGGCAACCCGACGGGCGCCCCTTTGGCGTACGAATGCCTTCTGCGGACCTATCCCAGATTCGGGTTGCTGCGTCCCCACTCCGACAGTGGCGGCAGAATGCCCTCCCGGATGATCTCGTCGCGCAATCCGACCAGGTGGGCGTAGGAACTCCTCAGCGCCTGCATGTCTTCTTCCGTTCCCTCAGGCATGCTGCTGGTTACGCCGTCTGCCGAAAGCGTCGCAGGCATGGCCATCATGATATTGCTGAATTCCCCGTTGTTGACGTAAGCGCCGCACGGCCAGTCGTAGGGTTCTCCGAACAACCCCCGCAGCATGAAGACGCTTTGCTGCGCTGGAGACTGGAATGACGAGCGGCCGCGCAACTGGATGATCCGGGCGCCGCCGCCGGTCACGTGGGTCTGGATGCCGCTCCACGCCTCCGGCGTGAGGCCGACGCCGTTTACGGTACTGCCCGCCAGGACCTCCGTGAGGGGAATGCCGTCAACCGCGGTTCCACTCGTGAAGACGGCCATCGTCTCGCCGTGGCCTCCGAAGGTCTTGCAGCCGGTGACCAGGTCCTGCCGGATTCCGAAGTGCTGGGCCAGCACCGTCTGCAGCCGTGTACTGTCCAGGGCGGCCAGCGTGGACACCCTGCCGGAGGGAAGGCCTGAGTGCACCAGCGTGGTGAGCCCGGTGATATCTGCCGGATTGAAAATGATGATGACGAACCTGCATTCCGGACAATGTTGCTTGATGTCCAGGCCGAGCTGCTTCGCGATCAGGCCGTTGTCCCGAGTGAGGTCTTCGCGCGTCATTCCTTCTTTCCTGGGGGCCCCGCCCGAACTGATCACGTATGCGGCGCCGGCAAGGGCTTCGGCGATATCGGTTGTCCAGGTGACGTTCGCGCCCGGAAATCCGCAGTGGTAGATTTCCTCGGCGGCCCCTTCGAGTCCGGGTTCGAACGGGTCGTACATAGATACCCTGCTGGCGGTACCCGACGCCAGCAGGGTCTGGGCGAGATTGGAGCCGATGGCTCCGGCCGCACCCAGAACGGCGACTTTCTCATCCGTTAGATACATCGGCTGACTCTCTCCTGGCGGTCCATGCGGTTCACTCACCGGCCTGGTCTTGCAGGCTCGTACTCATATTATAGGCCTCCTCGGCGTTCTTCGCGCTTTCCGAAGCCGCGTCGTCCATACCCGCTTCAGACTGCTCCTGCGAAAGCAGGGCCCACGATCGGGAAAGCGCCTGCCATCCCGTCACGCTTGTGGCTCTCAGGCTGACGACCATCTTGAGGGCATCGATGGACTCCTTGAGCTTGCCCTGTTTTTCATAAATCCGGCCAAGCCGGAACCATGCATCGGCATCCTGTGGATTGGCCTGGACGCTTTTCAGGAACAGGTTGACGGCCTCGTCCGTTCTGCCCAGATTCCGGTAGCATTCCGCCAGATTGAACAACGTATCCACGTCATCCGGCCTTTGCGCGGCCACCCTTTCGAGGAGTGCGGCCGCCTTCTCGTAATTGCCCCCCATCAGGTGCATCTGACCGGCCATGATCAACACGTCCAGATTATCGGGGTCGATGGCCAGGGCTTTCTCCGCGGTTGCGAGCGCGCCGGCATTGTCGTCCATATACTGCTGGGAGCGGGCGAGGTCGTTCAGATAGTCGGCGTTGTCGGGCACCAGCTCACAAGCCCTGGTGAAGCACTGCATCGCTTCTTCGTAATTTTTCATGTTCATATACGCCCGGCCCAGGTTGACGAACGAAGATGCTTCCGTGCTGTCGAGCTCCACCGCCTCTTCATAGGCGTCGATGCCCGCCTGCGCCTGGCCCATGTTCAGGTAGGTCACCCCCAGCGCCTGGTAGGTCATGGGCTTCTCCGGCGCCAGCGCGATGGCTTTCTGGAGGGACTCGATGGCCGCGCCGTAGTCTTCGGCGCCAATCGCCCGAACCGCGTTATTGTAGTTCCTGCTCCACCACATGTCCAGGTACGGCTGGATCTTCTTGGCGTATTTCTTCTTCCCTTTCTTCGTTGCCAGGACCAGTTCGAATTCCTTTCTCATCTCATCCTGCATGTTCTTCTCGGAATAGATCTCGCCAAGCATGAAGTGCGCCTGTACGTCATTGGGGTCGCCTTCGATGACGATCAGCAACTGGGCGAGGGCCTTGTCGAACAACCGCTGGCTGATGTACAGGTGGGCGGACCTTTTGGCTATTTTGGCATCGCCCTTTGTGATCTTCTTTTTCGCGGCGTACAACTCCGGAGGCGCGGTGCCGAGAGAGGCCAACACAAAACACGCGAGCACGGGAATGCCCGGTCGGCGCAGGTATCGCATCAGATGGTTCAAGGCCTTTCCCCTTTCTTATTTTGGAGTACCGTCGATTCTGCAGGGTCAGTACAGGCCATCGAAGATGGCTCAAACCCTTGCACGGGTTGAGCCGATCGGCGGTTGTTTCGCGAATTTCAGAGCGAAAGGCAGATCGGTGCAATATAGGTGGCAGGCGCCATTCTGTCAAGATCAAACGCGGTGAAAACCGGCGATGTTCAACCCGATGAGGAACTTCCGCGCCGCACCTGCGAGACTGATCACTGACGCGCCTGCGGACTACGTGTCCCTGTCCGATATCAGCACCCCGCCCACCGACCAGTGGTCGCGGGTCACTTCCTCGATGACCACCATCGTGCCTTCCGGTTTCGCGCCGCAGATATTCTGCAGTGCGTCTGTAATGGCCCTGACCAGTTCGCGTTTCTGGTCCTTCGTGCGTCCGTCGAGCATTTTCACGTTGACATAGGGCATTCCGGCATCCTTTCCGATAGCGAAAAACAGTGGAACGCAGGGTCTGACCCTGTCCTGTGACCGAAGACAACAGGTAAAGTAAGGAAAAACGACAGAGTATCAAGTTTGAAACGAATGGGAGACGCAACTGACGTACGCGGTTTGCCCGATGAATACCCGCACGGTCGACGGAACCTCCGGACAACCGCGGGCGCCGGCCTCTACGCCTGGGTTTCGTCGATGACGATAAGAGTCTTGATGGATTCCCCGGCTTCGGCCACGGTCTGAAAGCCGACGGCGGTTTCTTCCAGAGGGAAACGGTGGGTGACGAGTTTCTCGGCGGTCACCACTCCACGGCCAACGATGTCCAGGGCCTCCACGGTGTCGGGAGGACCGCAGGAATAGCTGGTCAGGAGGGTGATGTCCCTGGAATAGAGATCGTAAGGATCGACCGGGAGGGTCCGGCCGGGTTCGGCAGGGGTGAACAGAAGCACGGTCCCCCCCACACCCACCGCGGCCAATCCCGCCTCCATCGCCGACAGCGTCCCCGGACCGACCACAACCAGGTCGGCCATGTCCCCGCAAGTGGCGTCAGCGACGGTTTCAGCCAGGTCATCCACCGTGACGTCGACGCCCGCGTCGGCTCCGAGTTCCAGGGCTTTTTGCAGCCGGTAGGGAACCATGTCCGACGCGATCACGGTGAACGCGCCATAATGCCGGGCGACCAGCGCGAGAAGCTGGCCCATAATGCCCATCCCGATGATCACCACGCGGTCGCCCGGCTGCATGCGGGCGCGGCGTTTCAGCGCCTGGACCGCGCAGGCCGTGGGTTCGACGAGCGCGCCGTCTTCCAGGGACAGCGAGGCCGGCAGCTTCAGGGTATCGGTTCTGAGGTTGAGACCGGGAACGCGGACGAATTCTGCGAGTCCGCCGGGATCCAGCGCGGAGGCCTTCCAGGTGGGGCACATTGAAAAATGCCCCCGGCGGCAGAAACGGCAGTTCATGCAGGGGGCATGATGGTGAACGAAGACCCGATCCCCGGGTGAGAAGCCGGTGGCTTCGGAGCCGACGTCGACGATGGTACCGGCGGGTTCGTGGCCGAGAACGATGGGGGCCTTGCGGCGCACGTACCACGGCAGCGTATCGCTGGTGCAGATGCCGCAAACCGCCATTTTTACGAGGGCGTCTTCCGGTCCGATCTCCGGGATCGGTTCTTCTTCGATGCGGATGTCGCCGTAGTCGTAAAGACGGGCTACGCGCATCACCCGGCTTTTTCCGGGCTGGGCTCTGAAGGCACAACCGCGAACTTGACGTCGTTGCCCTTCTTCAGAAGAAGATCGAAGACGTGCTTCAGATCGGACAGAGAATAGGTGCCCGAAATCAGGCCGTTGAGATGGATCTTTCTGTCGACCAGCATCTGGTAGGCCTTCTTGACGGCGCTGCGGCTATAGTGAAACACGCCCTTGAGGGTAATCTGGTCGTAGTGTAACCGGGTGGTGTCGAAGGTGGCGACGGTGCCCTTCGGAAGGCCGCCGAACAGGACGATCGTGCCCCCTTTGGCGACCAGGTCGGGCGTGCTCTCCCAGACGGCCAGCTGTCCCGTGCATTCGATCACCAGGTCCGCGCCGATGCCGCCCGTCAGTTCCCTGACACGGTCAATCGCGTTCTCCGTTTCCACGTCGATGATCTCGTCGGCGCCAAGCGTGGTGGCGAGTCTGAGGCGGTGTTCGCGCTTGCCCGCGACAATCACGCGCTTTGCGCCAAAGGCACGCACGACCGCCGTATGCATCAGACCGATGGCGCCCGCGCCGATAATGAGCACGGTAGCGTCCGTCCCCATCAGCACCTGGTCCATACCGTAGACCACGCACGAGAGCGGCTCCAGCATCGCCGCTTCCTCGTAGGAAAGATCGGCGGGCTTTCTGTACATGTTGTTTTCGACGACGTGGGCCGGAACGCGAACGTATTCCGCAAAAGCGCCGAATACCATCTCGTCGATGGCGTACCGGCAGAGGTTTTCCCTCGACTTCCGGCAGTCCACACATTCGCCGCAGGGCGCGGTGGGCGCGGTCATGACCTGGTCGCCCGGCTTGAATCTGGTGACCCCCTCGCCGACTTCGTAGATATCGCCGGAGAACTCATGCCCCAGTGGCGTTGGGGTTGGAATCTTGGGGTGGCCGCGGCGGAAGGTCTTCAGTTCCGTGCCGCACGTGAGCGCGGACCGAACCCTGACGACGACCTCCCCGGGACCGGCGCTGGGTATGTCCACGTCCCGCAGCTCGAGGCGACCGGGTTCCAGAAGAAGCGATGATAGCATTGTCCTCGCTCCTCGTCTAAAGGTGATGCATCCGGTACAATGTTGTTCGTATGATAAAAATCTACTGGAATTCGGCGCGGTTCGCAAGCGCTATATAGGCTAATTTCGTCCTGACGCGCTTCCCGGATAACGTTCCGGGTACACTGGAAACGCGAAAACCACGCACGAAAGGTCATAAAGAGTTCACGCCGCAGCGGGCGGCAGACGCGCTTGCGCCGACAATCGCGGCCCATGCGCCAGTGGCTCAGAAGACGGCTATTTCAGGGACCACAACGCGCCCCAATGCCGCCTTGCCGCCGTAAGCCTTGATGTCGAACGCCGACAGAAAGGTCACCGGAAGGAAACCAAGGACGGCATTGTTATCCAGGTCGAGGATCGTGAGTCGGATCACGCCGGTGAATGGATCGACATTGGCGACGTATGCGGTTTTGTCATCACGGGAGACCGCGAAATTCACGGCTTCTCCTTCAACCTGGATTTCGCTCGTTAGTTTGAAGGTGGCTGAATCCACGGTCCAGAAATAGCCTTCTACCACAAAACCGAACTGTGTCGACGGCGCAATAAATAACCGCCTTACTGTTGCGTAGAGCTTGCTTCCGTCCCTGGACGCCTGAAGGTCCCAAACCTTCGTCGTCGAATCCGGCGCGATTTCCAGCGAATTGACGATCTCTTTAGTCGCAGGATCGACCGAAACGATCTGTACCGACGGATCGTCGCCGCCCCGGGTGGTTGCGGTATAGATCCTGTCTCCCTCTGGCGACGCGACCAAGCGCCCGTTGCCCCATCCTTCCAGCCGGATACTGTCCGCGAGGGCCCTTTCGGAAGCGTCGATTACCGAAAGCCACGGTCTGTTGGCATGTGCCACGTAAAGCGTGCCGCCGTCCGGAGATACGCCGACACCGCTGGGAGGCAGCGAAAGAGGAATCAGGCCCACTGACTCCGCATTTTTAAGGTGGATCACTTCGATTTGACTGGCGATATCTTCGGTGACGTAGGCAAGACGATGGTCGGGGGAAAGTGCTACGCGGAATCCGCCACGGGTGCGCGGGCTGGCATCCGGTGAGTCGGACGGGTCCAGGAGCGGCAGCCTGAAGTCGATCTCGCTGGACTCGGTAAGTGCATAGAACGAGTCCTGTCCGACGACATAAATACGTCTGTTCAGATAAGAGTAGGCTATGCTGCGCGGCTGGCTGAGGGAGACGGAAAGGCCGGGATCGTAAAAATTCGACTCGGCATCCACCACGAAAACCCTGTCTGCACGAAAATCCGCGAAATAAATGCGCGCCGGGTCGAACGGTTCCTTATCCGCGTCTTCGGGCGGTTCCGGGACTCCGAATCCCCTCGCGAAGAGGATGAAGTCCTGGAAGTCCACCTCCCCGTTGCCGTTCAGGTCCAGCCGTGCGTCGAATCCGGCGTCCTGATCGGTTTTCCCGAATCCTCTCGCGAAGATGATGAAATCCGTAAAACCGACTTCGCCGTCTTCGTCGAAGTCGACGGACGGCGCTTCCTGTGCGACGCCGCTGCTGCTCAAGAGGAGACAGATGCTGAACAAGATGAGCGCGACCCTGGTCATTTATCTTCCTCCGGGATGGGTCAGGCTGGATAGAGTTCGGACCGGTACCGCCTGGTGTAGAACCGCGTGGCTTTTTCCATGTCCAGGTCCGCGATGAGCAGGTCTTCCCTGCCGCGCGGGATGTATTCGATGAGATCGCCCTGAGGGTCGATGAGGCTGGTGGCCGAGTTCTGACCGTCCATGGCCTGGTTGACGCTGGCGAAGTAGATGTTGTTCTCGCCCGCCCGGCACTGCATGGCCTTCTCGTAGAAGGACTCGCCCCACTCCCCCGACCCCCTTCCTCCTTCGTCGCTGCCCGTGACCTGGGGTTGAAAGACGATCCGCGCGCCCCGTACGGCGGGCCAGCGCACGGTTTCCGGATAGCGCCAGCCTTCGTGGCAGATGGTAATTCCGAACTTGACGCCCTTGACGGTAAACACCCGTCGCCGCCCGTCCGGCACGTAGTTTTCCGACTCGCCGCCCGGCGTGATCTGGTTCTTGGTCTGATGGCCGAGCACCCGGCCCGCCGGGGAGATGACGAATGCCCTGTTTTCGAGACCGAGTTCGGACTGCCACTCCATCCCGGCGATCATGGCCACCCCGGTTTCCCGGCACGCCGCGCGAAGGTCCGTCAGAGCCTGTTCCATCGCGGATTGATCCGGGTCGGGCAGATCGAAGGACGCGCCTCTCAGGCCGGGCAGGTACGTCTCCGGCGTGCAGACGATATCCACCTTCAGGTCACGGCATTCGTGCAAAACGGAAATCAGCTTTTCAACCCCTTCCGGCACGGAGGGTCGCTGCTTGAGCGCGGCCAGGCAGACGCGTAACGTCTTCGGCATGGGACGTGTCCTTACTGTTCGTGGGTTCGGACGCAAGACAGGGGATTGAAGCTCAATTGCAACGTTCAGAACCCTTGCGCCAAAAGATCAATAGAACCGGGGGAATTGTCAACCCGATAGGCGGGAGCATTACAAGCCGGAAGCAAGGAGTACCGGGCTCGGAAGACCCCTCGCGCATCCCAGGAGGCGTTCGAACGGACCCGTCTGAACCGTACCTTCTGAAAGGCGGTAGAGACGCGACGGGTCGTCCCGTGAGATTCCGGGAAACACCAGACCGCCGAGATCCGGAAGTTCGCCGCATTCGGCGGTAATCAGTGCATGGACTCGATCTGCGCCCGTCAACGTCCGAATCGTGGCGCCCCGCAATTCGACGGCACCGTGGTCCTCGCGCGAAATTCGCTCGTGATAGAGTACTGAATTCAGGCAGCGCAGTACGTGAAAGGCTGGGCGGGGATTACAGGAGGTGTCCAGGAGCCCGTGAGCCGCGTCGAGGGTCCGGTCCAGGTCGACAAACGGATCGAAGTAGACGCGGGCGCCGGGCAACAGGGCGGCGCAAAAGAGCGATTCGGCCGCGGCGTTTGCGTTCCGTGCGTCGTCCCGGGAGGCGAGGGATACGACAAGGTCCACCTCTCTGACGCGGCTGAGGGCGCCGAGGCCCAGGAGTTCCAGACCTGTCTTCCACGGTTCTTTCCCGTCCAGACGGCACAGGACCCGTTCGACGGAGGCGTCGTGTTCCGCAAGGCACCGGTCCAGTTCGCGCAGTTCGCCGGGAAGGTATCCGATCCGGGTGCGGGGGTGCTGTTTGCCGGGACGGACCTCACCCGGGAGGATAGGGGCCAGAGAGAGTTGGATGGAATTGTCCTTCCCCATCTCCACGAGGGCCCCCGTGAGGTCGCCGGAAGGCAGCAGGGCGCCCGGTATCTGGACTTCCCACGTATCAACGGCATCCGCGTGCCGCCGGACGTACCGCTGCAGGTCCGCCGCGAGAGACGCGGGCAGCGTCGCCGTGAGCCGCGGACCCTCGTCGCGGAGGACTTCGAGCCTCTCCCTCTGACTGGAATCTTCGAGGTCCGAGGCAGGAAAGCGCACGACGGCCGCGCCGAGTTCCACCGCGGCGAGCAGCGGATAGTCGTTCCTGACCCGCTGCCGGACGACGCTGGGAAACGCGATCGGGATTTCGGCCCGGTTCACGAGAGGATGCAATAGCGTCAACCCAAGGGGAGATGCGGGCAACCCGGCCGAAATCCGGGTGAGCAGTCGTTTCGGCCCGTCCGCTGCCGCGTCCTGAAGGGCAGACGCGCCCCAGGTCCGAATGAAATGCACGTCTGTCCGGTCCCGAAAGACGCGGAACAGATGGAAGCCGAGTTTCGGCGCGTCGTCCCTCCCCTGCTCGGGCGGCGCAGGGCCGGTAAACAGGTGGCTGAAGCCAGGGCGCACAAAGGAGGTCGAGGGCACGTTGTGGACGCGGGTCGGCCCGATTCGATTCAGGAACGCGAAATGGACGTGCGCGGCGCAGACCGTGTCGATTCCGTATCTCTCGGTCAGGTCGAGCAACCAGCGGCGCGCGGGCTGGCCGATATTGTCGTAGTTGCCCAGGTGTGGCTCGTCCGGCTGTTCCAGGAATGGCGGCAGGTGGAGAAAGAGAAAAGCCCGGTCCTGTCCATGAGTTTCCAGGTCGTGTTCCAGCCAGGCGCGCTGGGATACGGATTCGGGCAGTCCGGCGTTGAGAATCTGGGAGTTGATCACGACGAAGTGACAGTCCCGGTGGTCGAAGCTGTACCAGGAATGCCCGAACCGCGCGTGATGCCGCTTGAGGGACTCGGACGTGACGGGCCGGGTGGGCATGGTGGGATCGGGCTTGTCGCCCACGTCGTGATTGCCGGCGACGAACCGGACTTCCGCGTCCAGGCGCGCCAGTTGCGCCCTCGCCCTGCCGATCGCTTCGTTGTGGCGCCGCGTCTCCGGGGTTTCCTGGACCAGGTCGCCCATGTGCAGGATAAAGTCCGCGCCCAGAGACGCAGCCAGCCTCAGCGCCGCGTCCGCTCTCGCCGTTTGCTTCCTCCGGGATTCGAATTCCAGCGCACGTCCGCCCGGATCCAGCATGTAGTGGGTATCCGCCACGACCACGAATTCGAATTCGGCGGGCGCCATCAGGGATCGATCGAATTTCATACCCCGCCCTTCGCATCCGTCGTTTCAATCGTTTCCCACGCCGCGATGCATTCCTCGATCCGGGCCTGGACGCGCCGTCGTTCCTCGGAGACCGACTGGAGGTGCTCCCAATCCGACGCCCGGCCGTCCAGCGCAAGTTCTCCGTTCAGGCGTTCGAGTTTCGCCTCGAGGTCCAGGATCTCCTTTTCGATAGCCTCCAGACGGCGCTGACGCCCCTCCTGTGCCCTGCGTTCGGCCCGTTTCCGTTCGTACAGGTCCTTTTGGGAGGAATTTCCGCGTGAGCGCGGCTTCTGCGAATCCTCCCGCGTTCCCCGCCGGCGCTGCCAGGCGTCGTAGTTGCCCTCGACGATTTCCCATGTTCCGTTCCCTAGTACGAGCAGTCTTTCGACCAGCAGGTTCAGAAAGTAGCGATCGTGCGACACGACGATGAGGCTTCCGGCGTAGTTTTTCAGGGCGGCTTCGAGTACGTCCCTGGACGGAATATCCAGGTGATTGGTGGGTTCGTCCAGAACCAGGAGATTGGTTTCGGACCTCATCAGCCGGGCCAGGGCGATCCTGCTTTTTTCTCCGCCGCTCAGACTGCCGACTCTGCGTTCGACGTCATCGCCCGAAAAGAGAAATGCCCCCAGGACGTTCCGGATCTCCCCGAGGGTGGCGTTGGGGGTGACCGCCCAGATTTCGTCCAGCAACGTATGGTCGGGTGTGAGTTCGTCCCGGTGCTGGTCGTAATACCCCACCTGAATGTTCGAGCCCGTCCTCACGGTTCCGTTGTCGGGTGAGATATGACCGGCGAGCAGTTTCAGCAGGGTGGACTTACCGGATCCGTTCGGTCCGATGATGCCCAGCCGATCTCCCCTGCGGACGAGCAGGTCCAGATTTTCGAAGAGTACGGTTTCGCCGTAGGCTTTCGATGACCGATCGAGTTCCACGACCCGGTTGCCGCCCCTCTCGGCGGCCCTGAAATCCAACCGGAATCCCTTCTCCTCCACGGGGCGGTCGTGTCTGTCCAGTCTTTCCAGGGCCTTTCTGCGGCTCTGGGCCTGTTTCGTCTTTTGGCCCGCGATGTTCCGCCTGATATAGTCTTCGGTCTTCCGGATGTGTTCCTGCTGCCGCTCGTAGGTCTTCCGACGCCGCGCCAGGCGCTCCTGCCTCTCCGCAGCATAGAAACTGTAATTGCCCGCGTAAGGGGACAGGACACCGTTTTCGAGTTCCACGATCCGGTCGATGGTCCGGTCCAGGAAATACCGGTCGTGAGAGATGACCACGAAGGCGCCGTCGAAGGCAGGCAGGAACCCTTCCAGCCACTCGATGGCCTCCAGATCCAGGTGATTGGTGGGTTCGTCGAGCAGAAGCAGGTCGGGTTCGCGAACAAGCAGGCGGGCAAGCGCCAGGCGGTTTTTCTGGCCCCCGCTCAACAGGTTTACAGGTGTCCCGAAATCCTTTCGGCCGAAACCCAACCCGTGCAGGATGGCCTTTGCACGGTCTTCGATCTCATAGCCGCCCCGGTCTTCGTAGGCGTGCTGCAGGCTTCCGTATTCTTCCAGCAACGCTGACTGTTCGCGGCCTCCGGTCAGCCGTCCTTCCAGGACACCCATCCTGCGGTGAATATCCAGCAGGTCTGCAAACGCGTCCATCACCGTGTCCAGAACGACCGACCCGTCCTTCAGCTGCGGATCCTGCGCCAGATATCCGACGTTCAGTTTCCGCTTCCTGTATATCCGCCCGCTGTCCGGCTGCAGGCGTCCGGTGATGAGGTGAAAGAGCGTCGTCTTACCGCATCCGTTGCGCCCCACAAGGCCGAAACGGCCGCCCCCTTCGATCTTCCATGTGAGGCCGGTCAGCACTGGATTGGCCCCGTAGGACTTGTGGACGTTTTCGAGTTGAACCAGCGACATCTACGTATGTCTCCACAGGCCGGTCGTTACGGACGCGACGAAGGCGCCGCCGCTCGTGTACGATGGATACGCGATTCGACCGCAATACGTACGGACGCGGAAATTGCTGAAGCGTGGCGGAGATTCCGGAACGAGGCGGGTGGGAGAGGGTGCGAAACGGAATGACGTTCAGGCGACTACGGGCCTCTGCTCGATGATCTCCACCTGGTCTTCAGGACTGTAGAAGTACGCGCCGGGGCGCCAGTCCCTGCCCAGGTCCCCCAGCAGACGGCGTTGCCGCGGCGTACATTTCGACAGGACCTCAGGTGAATGGCCGTTAAAGTCAAACGTCCGGAAACACTGCTGGCTGTAGCAGTAGATAAGGGTTTTCCGGGACCGTCCTGAAAGGTTGGGGGAAACGCCGTGCCAGAGCGCGTGAGAAAAGACCGCCGCGTCTCCGGCTTCAGCGCATAGCTGCACCGCGCCGGGCGTTCCGGCCGTAATGGGCGCTTCTCCCTCCGGGTAGGGTCTCAGGTGGCTGCCGGGGAAAATGGTGAAGTTGCCCCGGTCGGGCTTTCTGACGTCCGTGAGAAAATACTGAATCTTGATCTGAAGCGGCCAGCTTGTCTCGGTAACGCGGATATGGCGGAGGGCCTGGCCGCCGTCGGTGTGGATAAAGCCCTTGTAGCCCGGGTTTGGCGGTCGAACGACGGCCTCGGCCATGCTCAACTGGATGTACGGACCCATCAGTTCCAGAAAAATGTCAAACACACAGGGATGGTCCATGAGACGGATAAAGGCGTCGCTGTCCGGGAGTATGTTTCTCCGGTCCAGGCCGGACTTCGGGTCCGCGCCGGCCTTGTTGAGGACGAATTTCCGATGCAGCCGGTCCACTTCCCGCCGGAGGTCTCCGGTTTCCGCAGGCGAGAGGACGCCCTTGAGCACGATGTACCCGTCGATCGCCCACTGCTGTTTCTGTTCTTCGGTCAGTTTTCGGCGTTCCATGGCGGTGTCTCCCGGGTTCGCGGCGGCGTTCGAGTTCGCCCGGCCAACTCCGGCGCCGGCTCGCAGCCCTTCGATTACGCGATTGGCAATGCTGCCCGCTCCCGTTCCAGTTCGACGCGAAGCCCCTCGGCGGCTTGCCGGGCAGCGTCCGCGAAGTCCCGGCCGGACGTGGCGTAGAGCACGCTCCTGGATGCGTTGACAAGCAACCCGCCCCCGTTGGGGTCAGCGCCGTACCGGATCACCGCGCCGGCATCGCCCATCTGGGCGCCGACGCCGGGGACCAGGATGGGAAGCTCGGGTGCGATGCTTCGGACTGTCGCGAGTTCCCGCGGGTGCGTCGCCCCGACCACCAGACCGCATGGGCCCGTGGCGGACCATTCAGCCGCTTTCCTCGCAACGTGTTGGTAGAGAGGACCGTCCGGCGTGGAGAGCCGCTGGAAGTCTGCCGACCCGGGGTTGGAGGTAAGGCAGAGCAGAAACGCGCATCGGTCGTCGTAGTCGAGAAATGGGCCCATGGCGTCGAAGCCCATGAGCGGGTTTGCGGTGACCGCGTCAACGCCGAGCGTGTCGTAAGCCATCTGCGCGTAACGGGCGGAGGAGTTGCCGATGTCTCCGGCCTTGAAGTCGAGCAGAACGGGCATCGTGTCGGGAATGGCGCCGATGACGTCCTCGAGACTCTGCCAGCCTGCCGGACCCAGTGCGCCGAAGAAGGCGAAGTTGGGCTTGTAGGCGCACACGAGGTCCTGTGTGGCGGCGACGATTTCCCTGAGAAAGGCACGAACCGGATTCGCGGCGCCTTTGAGGTGGGCCGGAAGGCGTTCAGGATCGGGGTCCAGGCCTACGCACACCCGGCTGTTCCGGGTGTCGACGGCCTGGTGGAATTTCTGAAGAAAGCTCAACCTGCGCTCCAGGACGGGATTCAGGCAAGCGGGCCTGTAAGCCGAGTTCTGTCGTCCGGCGCGGTGCGCCGGACGGATGGCCATTTATCTGGGACGCCGGTTGCCCGGCGCCTCTGCGCAGCCTACCCGAGCGTTGTAACGAGACGGGCCGCCTCTCCGCTCCTATTTGGCCTTGCTCCGGATGGGGTTTACCGTGCCGCTCCCGTCTCCGGGAACGCGGTGGGCTCTTACCCCGCCGTTTCACCCTTGCCCGCAACGAAACCGTGGTCTCGCCCGCTGGCGGTCTGTTCTCTGTGGCACTTTCCTTCGGGTCGCCCCGACTGGGAGTTACCCAGCATCCTGCCCTCTGGAGCTCGGACTTTCCTCACCCGATAAGCAGCCCGTTGATAAAGTCCATCCGGGCTGCGTCCGGCCCTTGTGACCGAATGACGGCGTTGCGCTCCTTCCCGAATCCAGGGATTCGCGTCGGTCGCGCGCCTAGTCCTCGGCCACAATGACTCGGCCTCGCCTGCAGAGCGACTTTTTCAACGGACTGTTAACGGGCGCGGCCATCCGGCCCGCTTGCCTGTATTGTGGATTCGTGAACCGCCCGGCGGCTCACGAATTGCGTTTCAAGGCCTCCGTTATTCCCTTATTGGCCAGGCGGTCGGCGTGCCGGTTTTCCGATCGCGAAACGTGCCGGATCGTAAATCCGTCCATCGACCCGACAATATCAATGACGAATTCGTACAACGGCAACAGCTTCGAGTTCTTGACTTTATATTCTCCGTTCAACTGCCTGACCATCAATTCGCTGTCCGAGACGGCGTCGACACGGGTTACGCGCAGCCTTCGGACGATTTCCAGCCCGTAGATGAGCGCTTTGTACTCCGCGACGTTGTTGGTGGCTTCGCCGATGAATTCCGAATGCTCCGACAGAACCACGCCCTTGAGTTCGACCCGGACGCCGATGCCCGCGGGACCGGGATTTCCCTTCGCCGCGCCGTCCACGTAGAGTGTAATCGTCTCTCTGTCCGTCACGTCAGGACTCCTCCCGCCACACCAGCATCCGGCCGCAGTTTTCGCAACGGATGATCCTGTCCTGGCGTCTGACTTCCACGTGAAGCTGCGGTGGCAGTTGTCTGAAGCAGCCGCCGCAGGAACCCTTGCCGATCGGCACCACGGCAACGCCGTCCCTCACAACGCTGCGGATCCGGTTGTAATTGGACAGCACCGGTTTGTCCACTGATTCTTCGGCAACCGATCGTTTTTTCCGCCATCCGCTGGCCTCGCCGTCCACCAGGTCCAGGCGACCCTGGAGATCCTTTATCTGACCGAGATAATCGGCTTCAAGCGCCTTGTATGCGCTTTCTTCTTCCTCGAGCATTGTCTTCAGGTCGTCGTGTTGCTCGATGCTCTCGAGGATCATGGTCTCACTCTCGTCGGCGCGGTTCCCCAGTACTTCGATTTCAATCTGGAGCGCATCGTATTCCCGGTTCGTCTTCACTTCCATCAGTCGATCCTGGTGTTTCTTCAGATCAGCCTGTAATGTCTCCAGCTCGCCCTCCAGATGACGGCGGTTCTTTTCCAGGTCGGCAGCCTGCTGCTTCTTGTCGTCCACCGCCTGTTTCGCGGTTTCCAGCTTTTCGCGAAGGTCCGCGATCGCTTCAGGGAAATCTGACTGCACCTTTTTGAGTTTGTCCAATTCGGTATCGATGTGCTGCAGGTTCAAAAGTCTAAGCAGGCTTTCTTTCATACGCGTTCTCCAAAAAAACAGGGCGCATTCGTTTATTGAATGCACCCTGACGATTGCCGGCCGTCCCGATCCGCTCGCGGACAGGCCCGGGCCACCTCGCTTTTCGGATCATGGTGGGCGATACTGGACTCGAACCAGTGACCTCTGGTATGTGAAACCAGCGCTCTAACCAGCTGAGCTAATCGCCCACCTGAAGATATCAGACGGTTCACTTGACGCTTGTTCCCTGTCTTCGGATCGCGTGAAATCGCCGCTTCCATAACGGAAAAGTGCCGAATTCAAGACCTTTGAATAAACAAAAACCAACCGGAAATGTCAAGCGCATTCCAGCGAAGACAACCGTTCACCGATCCCCGGTGTTTGCAATGATTATCTTGACAGCGAAAAGGGATTTCTATAAATTCCGACCTTCGATTCGGGTGACCCCGTCGTTCAGTGGTTAGGACACCGGGTTTTCAACCCGGCAACGGGGGTTCGACTCCCCTCGGGGTCACCAGTTTTTTCGAGTATTTCATTTATAAATAGCACGTTGCGTTCGGCCTCAGAACTTCCTCGCCTCCATCCCGCCTTCATTCTCCAAACAAAATAAACGTCGATTACCCAGACGATTCGGCACGAAATGACGTACCCGCAGGTCGACCATTGTCCGCGGTGCGTTCCTCTGTGCCCGAAGACGTTCAACACTCCTCGCCAGGTAGCGAAGTTCATTTGCATAATCGATTCCAAGCGCAGCTTCGCCATGCTCAACTTTAACCAAAAAGCCGGCACACTGGGCTAATCGATCCATCATCGAGCGGGAGTCGCAGAAGCGGACCGATCCCTGAGCTCGGTCCCTGAGCTTGTCGAAGGGCCGGCGAGGGCTGATGCGGTGGGGGGATTGCACCGCCTCTAAGTTAGCTGGTAGCATGAACAAAAATGAACCCATTTTGCGTAGTAGTCTTACGGCAAGGCTCCAACCTGCACAACACTGACTGAATTCAGTCGTCTCGAGGTGGCTCCGGAGTCCAACTTCCGAGTCTCGTCTTGACGGATAGTCCAAAACGCGCGTATATTAATGACACATCTATCGTGAATCGACATCGAAAATCATAACGCATCAGCATTCGGCGGAGACCGGAGTACGGTGAAAACAATGGGTAGTTCTGACAATTCCGAATCATATTGGGACTTTGGTGACAAGAAAGAAGATCCCATTCATAGAATTCATAGCTATCCTGCGAAATTCCCTGCATTTATTACGACCAAAGCATTGAGCTATGCCGAACAGGAAGGCGTAGACGTAAACGTAATAGCCGATGTTTTCTGTGGATGCGGTACTACAGCGGTTGAAGCAAAAAGGAGTGGTAAAGATTTCTGGGGATGTGATATCAACCCCGTCGCGACGCTGATCGCGCGAGTCAAGACGCACCATTACTACGATTCCGTTCTGGTGCGAAACTTCGAGGCCATCAAGGAGGAATATGACCGCGCCGAACCCAGCGAGGACGGACAGAAACGCATATCCGAACGGATTCGATACTGGTTCGATGAGGATAGCATAAGGAACCTTATCCGACTTGACGAGGCCATCCGACAACACACACCGCCCGGCAGTCCACACAGAAGATTCTTTCTCTGCGCATTTTCGAACATATTAAGGCCGACGTCTCGATGGCTAACGAAGTCTATAAAGGCCCAACTCGATCCGGAAAAGTCGCCGCAGGGGGTAATGGACGCATTCGAGAATCAATTCGCACTAATGCGAAAAGCAAATAAGCAAAACCGGTTCCCATTCCCCGATTCAAAGGTCCAGATCTGCCATCAGAACTTTCTCGCGTCTACTGAGCCAAGCAATCAAGCGGACCTGATCGTCACGAGCCCACCATACGTTACATCCTATGACTACGCGAGCATCCATCAACTCTCAGCACTCTGGCTTCGTTACACGTCCGACTATCGCACCATGCAAAAGAATATGCTTGGTAAAAGGTACCGCGTAAGAGAACCCGACGTTGCCGCCATCGAACAGCTAGGCTCACCGCAAGTGGATACCTACAATGCTCTTCTCAGCATAGAACGAAGTAACGCGTATTCGGTAGCTCGTTATTTTCTTGACATAAACAAAGCAGTTGCCAAATGCGAGAGCATGCTAAATGCAGGTGGAATGGCGGTATTCGTAATTGGCAATACGCGATACAAAGATGTTAAGATCGACAATGCCAGACATTTAGAGAATTGCATGGATCGTGCCGGCTTTAGCAGTGTGACGACAATACCTAGAAAAATATCTTCGAAGACCATGACTCCTTACCGTGACACCCTTGGTCGTTTCACACAGGATTCCACTCAACGTAAGGTCTACAGCAAAGAATTCGTTGTCATCGGGAGAACGCAATGAAGTCTGAAGCACTGTCGTTGCGGCCCTACGCTCGACTGTTGACCATGCTTGGTGACCAGT